>NZ_CP045369.1:0-300000 GCF_009363535.1 Microbulbifer sp. THAF38 | reverse complement strand
AACTGGGCTCCCACGGCAACGACATTCATATCGAATCCACAGGTGAGAGCGGCTTCCATATTGGACAATACAGTATCAATCTGCTTGTTTTTTATGGCAGCCAAGCGACGGCGTTCGGCCCGCTCCTCCGCAAGACGAATGCGTTCTGCCTCGCGTTCAGCTTCCAAACGTTCGGCCTCCAGGCGGGCTCGGAGATTCTCTCTATCGGTCGCTAACTGGGATTTAATCGCCACAGCCTGACTGGATACGCCATACCAATTCGCGGCGCTTTCCAACATGGAGTCCGCTTGATCTAGGTTGCCTAGATTTAACTGACCCGTAGCTGCAGCGAGGAAGAGCTCTGAAATCTCACGACGTTTATTATCGAGAAACTCTTCATCACTAGGATTAAGCTCCGAGTACTCGTGCAGCTCGATACGGAGATCCTTTTCCCAGGCTGGAGTGAGGATACTCAGAGACACCAGGCGATTTATCGCTTCTTTTTTGTCGCTAATTCGCCGCTGCAGAAGTTCCTTCTGGAGCTTTTTCTCCAGTTCGACTTTTACCTTTGCCTGTTCAGCCGTATTTTGCTGCTCCAAGTGGCTATAACCCACACCGGCCCCTACAAGTACCATGGCAAAGGCACCGCCCAGCACCCATTTCCAGGTATTGCTGACAAAAAATGCCTGGACAAACTTCTCTACGGAATCGGTGCGCTCTTCCCGTGTAAGCTGCAAAGCGGCTTCGAGGGCACGCCATTCCCGCCGATTTAAACCCTTAATACGTTTGGGCCGGAGCTTCTTCTCCAAAGCCTTATCGGCGGGAACCTTGTCATAGGGATGCCGACCGCAAAACAACTCATAGGCTACACAGCCCAGGGCATAGACATCATCAGATGGGGCTGGCTCTGCCCCTTTGAGCATCTCATAACTGGCATAAGCCGGGGTCAGTGCTCCCAGGCTTCCAGCATCAAAGACCGTAGTTTCACCGGTTTTGTTGGCGATCCCCCCTTCAGAGACTGCCCTGGCAATACCAAAGTCAAAAACCTTTGCGCCTTTCTTACTGGTGACAAAGATATTGCCGGGCTTAAAGTCTGAATGAACGATCTTATGCGAATGGGCGTAGATCAGGGCCTGGGAAATATCAGAAAAGACGGATCGCGCCTTTTCCGGCCCCAGTCCGACATCAGCGTGCTCTCTCAAGAGCTTGTCAAGCGGAGCACCCTCTAGGAACTCCATTGTCATAAAGACCCGGTCGCCATCGCGGTCGAAATCGTAGACGGTTACGATATTGGGATGGGCCAGTGTCTGTGACTTGCGTGCTTCACGCTGCAGGGAAATAAAAGCATCAGGATGTTTTTGAAAGTCGTCATTTAACAGTTTAATGGCCACGTAGGGCTCACTGTCATTGGCTTCCAGCTTACGGCGATCAAGAGCCTTATAAACCGCTCCCATCCCGCCAACCCCGAGGAGCTTATCCAGCTCAAAGCGCCCTTTGATAACCGTTTTGGTAACAGCTCCAGAGGGCAATGGCTCGAATGAATCTGAAGTATCAATGGGATTCGCAGGGAATCCGCCAGAGAGTTTGCCTGGCTCTCTCTTTTGCCCAGTATTCTTTCGCGGAGTGGGACTAAAGACTGTAGCGTCCGCATTGAAGTCAGCTGCTGCGGACGGCAGTATTGCTTGGGCTCCACGTACTGGTGGATGATCATTTTTCCCGGTGGAGTCCTGATGGACAACGACGGTTACATCGCCATCTTCTGTCAGTCCCTGGTTAGATTTGTCCGGACCGGGCAGATTGCCGTTCGGCCGAACAACACGTGTCTTATCGTTCAATTCCGCCTCCATGGGAAAGCTTTTCGACACACCCAAAGACTGTAACAGCAAAATGCTACAGCCCGGTTGTCAAGCTAAATAGGGGCAAAGTATATCGAACAGCCCCATAGGCAACAATGAAGGGATAAGCAAATAAGTTCGGCTATAAACCGCTTTGAACAAACCTCTCGATAATTACAGGGCCTGCGGAGAACTCAATCACCAGCACAAGTGATTACACTACCTTACAACTGCGGATGGTAGGCCAAAAACTTTATTTCAAAGTATTTCACTAAGATAATGCCGTTAACAATTCTTAATTTTTTTAGCAGGCAATCGTTTGTTTTAGGTCAATGATCCTTACTGGGCGATAGCAAATTAATTAGTGTCAGAGTCGAATAAGCACAGCCTGCATCCCCTCAACAATCAAGATTCTCTCTTCAATAATTAGTGCCAGAGTCGATTTAATAAGGTGAAAATTAAGTTTTTTTTTGCATTTTCCTCTGTTTAAATCACCTTAGTTGTCATTGCGACACCACCTGAGCTGCCGCACTAATGTGGTAGTGAGGAATTAATCACCTACATCTCAAGCCAACAAAGAGGGATTTCCCATGGCTATCTACATGAACTTCAACAAATTGGCCACCAAGGGTAATGTTACCGCCCAGGGTTATGAAGACTGGATCGAAGTTGACAGCTTCAACTTTGGTGTTGGTCGCGGCATCACCATGGAAGCCGGCGCTACCTCCAACCGTGAAGCTTCTCGCCCAAGCCTGAGTGAAGTTACCTTCACCAAGCGCATCGACGCTGCATCCGGCGGCCTGTTCAAGGCTTCTGTAACCGGTGACGAAGGTGTACCTGTCGAAATCCACGTTGTACAGACTGGCGCTAACTCTGTAGAAAAGTATGCAGTTTACAAGCTGGAAAACGTACTGATCTCCTCCTACAGCATTGGTGCTTCTGCTGGTGGCGCTCCTCAGGAGTCCATCTCCCTGAGCTTTGCCAAAATTGAGGCTGACCTCAACCACGCAGACAAATCCAACAAGAACCCCAAAAACATGCGTGTTGGATACGACCTCACTACTGCTACTCCGCTGTAATAGGTCTACTTCCTTTTTTGGAAGAAAGATGGCCTGCAGAATTCTGCGGGCTATCTAAACAGGTCTTTAGCTGAGTGCTTATTGAGCTTTCAGCTAAAGATCTGCAAATCTGCTAGTTTCTCATTTCTTTCAGGCACCGTAGGGATAGTTGGGGCTGCCCATGGCTACACTCAATCAAGATAAAAGAATGATTACGGTCGATAGCCCGGTTGGCACAGATGCGCTAATTGCTACGACCCTGCAAGGCGAAGAGCACATATCTAAGCTTTTTCGCTATGAAGTACAATTGCTTTCTGATGACCATGCTATCGAGCAAAAGGATATTGTCGGCAAACCAGTAACGGTATCCATTCATCACGCAGAAACACCACGTTATATTAATGGCTACGTCACACAGTTCTCCCTGCATGATGTCAATGCTGAGGGTGTACGCAGTTATAGCGCTATTTTACAGCCAGGCCTGTGGTTTACTAGCTTGGCTGGCAGCAACAGGGTATTTGAAAACAAATCAGCCAAGCAAATTTTGGAAGAGGTTCTCGGAGAGTACAGCCGTGTTATAAGGCTAACTCTAAAGCTAAACGCCGAATATATTACTCGTGAATATTGTGTTCAGTTTGATGAGAGTGACTTTGAGTTTGTCAATCGCCTGATGGCTGAAGAAGGCATCTCTTATTATTTTAAGCACTCTGCTGGACAACATGAGCTTGTGCTATGTGATGATTCCCAGGATTTCTATGACTGTGAGAGCGAAAACATCGAATACGATGGCGGAGGCAGTCACCCCACCAAAAATACTGTGAGTAGTTGGAGAAGAAACTTCAATTATCATGGCGGTGGGTTTGAGCTAAAAGACTATAGCGAGTACACCGCTACCAAGGATAACAAGCAGCAGGTAAAAACCACCAGCCAGCTGAATGATGTTGCAAACTACATGCGCGGCCTCTATGGCTTAAACCATTTCCAGGCCGACGGTGAGCACAAGCATAAATTTACTGACAGCTATCACAAAGCACTTGCCGAGCGGGCGATGGAAGCGCAAGAAGCGCTTTTCGATGTGAGCCATGGTCGTAGTGACTGCCCATCCTTTACCGCAGGCGGGCGCTTTAATTTCGATCACTCGCTGTCCTCCGAAAAAGGAAAGTATCTTATTACCTCCGTGCATATCTCTGCAGCGGATGGAAACGGTATAGATACCCACTTCCACAACACCTTTAGCTGTATACCTTCTAGTGTGATGCCTCGCCCTCAGCCCAATGTGTGCGCGAAGAAGATCCATTCACCGCAGGTAGCACGGGTTTTAGAAGTTAAAGCAACGGCTTCAGACAGCTCTCAAGACCCCTACACACAGCTCAAAGTTAAGTTTCCCTGGAACTCACAACAGAACAGCTGCTGGGTAAGAGTTATGCAGTCTTTTGCCGGCAAAAATTGGGGGGCTAATTTTGTCCCCAGAGTTAATCAGGAGGTGGTTGTCACCTATATCAATGGTGATCCAGATCGACCCTTGATTACCGGAGCCGTTTATAACGGAGACAACCCGGGGCCC
Source organism: Microbulbifer sp. THAF38 (assembly GCF_009363535.1). NCBI lineage: Bacteria > Pseudomonadati > Pseudomonadota > Gammaproteobacteria > Cellvibrionales > Microbulbiferaceae > Microbulbifer > Microbulbifer sp. THAF38. The sequence continues at coordinate 295,564 of NZ_CP045369.1, read as the reverse complement.
AACTACACAGCCACACAAAGCGGCTGGAAAACTGAGTATGAAGGCAGCACCTTCAATGAGCTCAGATTTGATGACAAGGGTGGCAACGAAGAAATATATATGGAGGCCGGGAAGGATCATAACTTTGTGATCCACAATGACCAAACCGGTAAAATAGAAAACCAGCAGACTCTAGAAATCAAACAGGATCGAAGCATTACTGTCACTGACGGCAGTGAAATTGTCACTATTGCCAAGGGTGACCAAAAACTCAATGTCAATAAGGGTAACCAAGTTGTCACCATCGGTTCAGGTAATCATACCCTTAAAGTCAGCAAGGGTAGCCAAACCACTGATGCCATGGGGGCAATTAAGATAACCTCTAAAGCATCTATCGAGTTGAAGGTTGGCGGTAGTAGCATCAAGCTAACACCAGCAGGTATCACCATCAAAGGAACCATGCTTTCCTGTAAAGGGGACGCAACTGCGGAAGTTAAAGGCGGTGGTATGCTCACCTTGAAAGGTGGCGTTACCATGATCAATTGATGGGGTTTAACAATAGATGACCGATCTGATCAAAGTCCAAGCGCTCACTGCAGCTGAGCTTCTAAAGAATTTTGAAGTCAGCGAGGAGGCAGAAGAGCACCTGGTGCCTGATACAGCACCTGAGGTGAGTATTAATCAGCTTGTGGGAGCTGGTCTCTATCCGGATGCCATAAAACTACTAGCCCATGGCTTGCCTAAACGTGAAGCAGTATGGTGGGCCTGCCTTGCAGCACGTGATATACAGAGTCCTGAAACTGACGAAGATAATGTCAGTGCGTTGATCGCTGCAGAGACTTGGGCCAAAAAACCTAACGAAGAGTCACGCTTAAAGTGCAAAGCTCTGGGCGATAAAACCAAACACAAGACGCCGGCAAGCTGGGCCGCTACCGCAGCCAGTTGGTGTCACGGCAGCTTAGCTGCCGAAGGCGAGCCTGTTGTTGAACCACCCGAGCACCTGTATGCACACGCGGTGGCCGGCAGTATCACATTGGCTGCGGTCTTATCTGACCCGGTTGACCCTGCAAAACGCTTCGACCGCTATATGAAGCAGGGGCTGGATTTGGCCCGTGGCGGCAATGGAAGAATTAAGGAATAAATCATGGGCAAGCCAGCTTCACGTATTACCGATATGCATGTCTGTCCAATGGTGACTGGGACGGTCCCGCATGTAGGCGGCCCGATTCTCAGCCCTGGTGCTCCGACGGTAATTATCGGTGGTATGCCATCTGCCACCGTGGGTAGCACCTGCACCTGCGTAGGACCGCCGGATACAGTTGCTATGGGCAGTACTACCGTGATGCTGCAAAAAAAGCCTGCAGCCCGAATGGGAGATACTACTGGTCATGGGGGTAAGATTGTTATTGGATGCCCTACCGTATTGATTGGTGGCTAATTCATATTCTACCCAAAGAGATCTTTATAAAAGTAAATTGGGTGACGTTAAACAAACATATCTCCCAAAAACCAAAATTTTTACAGAAAGATATCCGCCGACTCATTAAAAAATCTTGGCCATTAACAATAATTACCTCAAGTGGTCTTTTAGATTTTTCATATGTGAGAAAAATTAATATACAGCCTGACCAACAATACATCTTGCTGTTTGTTTTTTTCGCCCTGTATACAAAAGCAAATATTGTATCAATTCTATAAGTTACTTATGTGCACTAACCTTTTAAACACAAACTAAGGAGTACGCATCTTTAATTTCAAAAATATTTCTACCAATCCCACTATAGAAGATAAATCAGCTTTTTAACATCTAACTAGATTACCAATCCAAACAACCGGGAAAGCTATAAGACTCACTAAAATCTAAGACAACATGGATGTTATATTCATGAATTAACATAAATAACTCTTACCTCATGAGCAATAAAACAATATATTTCGCAATAAAAACCGCACTTTTATCTATCCTATTAATACCAGGGGGAGCTTACGGCATGGCTTTTCTCAACCCATTAAAAGCATGCACATTTTCTGAAATGAAAATTAAAATTACACTAGATGGCAGTCCAGCAGCAGGAGCAAAAATAACTCGCAGTATTGACTGGAAGGAGGAAAAAACTGACATTTTCACTTCAGATAAAGAAGGCAACGTTTTACTTCCCGCTGAATTTGAAAGCTCAATAACACAGGTTTTGCCAGTTGAGTTTATTTCCTCGCAAAGTATAAATGTAGAGTACGAAAATAGAAGTTATTTAATATGGATTTACGCAAAAAGAAATCCAGCTGAGAACTTCGAAATGAATGGAAACCCTATCAATTTAGCTTGTGAACTAACTGACGAACCTAAAACAGAAAGGAAATTCAAGTCTGCCCTAAAAACATCATGCAAATTTCTATAGAACAAGAAGGCCAAACCAATGCTCACCCCACAATATAGCGCGCAACTCGCTGCAGATATATATCTAATAAAAAAGCCAAATGATCAGAAGATATTTTTCGACTTATACAAAGATGACTTTGACCTAAAAGAAGACCTCCCCAATAAAATTAAAGGCAAAACAGGAGCATTTACTCTAATTAAGAGTGCTCACGCGATGGGAATTGCAACCTGCGGCAAGGATAATTTCAAAGGACAAGCATTTGTAGCTCTAAAAGGAACAGCCAGTGGTTATGATCTATTAACAGATCTAAATGCTGGAATCAAACGATTTCATACTGGGGGGTCTGTACATCAAGGTTTTTATTATACCTTTGAGAGCTTCTTTCCCCAACTAGAGGACTTTTCACGCCACCTTCCTCCTTATGTACATACGATACATTGCGTCGGACATAGTCTTGGAGGGGCACTAGCAACACTCGCTGCCGACTGGCTATCCTCAAATACAGGGAAAACAATAAAATTATACACTTATGGTAGCCCAAGAGTTGGGCTTGAACATTTCTCCGCGAGTTGCAAACGCCGCTTGACACCCCAAAATATTTATCGCGTTTATCACCGTGCCGATGTAGTTCCCATGGTACCTACCTGGCCATTTATCCATGTGCCTGACAGTGGCATAGGAGATTTTGAATTAATGACGCCAAGTTACAATCCTGTGACAAATCATAGTAGTGAAACATACATTGACTCAGTCGCCCCAAATGAAACGAGTCTGGACTGGGATACAGTTAGACAAAAAAGACCAAAAGACAATTTGGACAAGAGTATCGAGGCTTGGTTAAGATCAGAAGGTATTATTTCCTTATCTATGAACACAATCTGGATGGCGGGAGAAGCTCTACTCTGGGTCTTAAAAAAGATAGGTCATCTGGCTGGAATTTCTCTTGTTGTGGCAGGAAGTACAACATTTACGATCTTAGATAGGCTGGCAATTTTCTTGCACAACGCTTACCAAATCAGCAAAGATATTTCTTTCTGGGTAATGCGTCTTATACGTAGATTTGCGCAATTAATTGGGATGGTTGTTGTGGAAGGAGTTGATATAACAGTTTCATTTATCCGTATGGTATTCCTACGGATGCATCGAGCTATCTCTGACTTAGTTATGAGAGCAGGAAGAATGATTCACTAATAAAGTCAACAGAAGTAACGATTACACATGATTTTAAGTGGTACCCAGCCCAGTAATGAAATCCAGTTAATCTCACTACTGGGCTAGTTTCAAATTATTCTACGTTATAGGCAAAATCACCCTCTTCAGTCGCAGAGACGTTAATTGCTTTAACCTCTTCACCCTTCGCCATCTTATCCAAGCATTCACTAGCCAATTCTGGCAATAGAGTTTTATTTAAGATCACTTCAATATTACGAGCTCCAGTATCGGCTTCGTGACAACGTGCCACAATATTGATGAGCACATCCTCATCATACGAGAAAGAAGCACCATAGTGCTCTCGTACACGCTTTTCTATCTTACGCATATTGATCTTACAGATTTCCACCAGATTCTCATCATCCAGCGGATAGTAAGCAACTACATTGGCGCGACCAAGGAATGCCGGCTTGAATTTCTGTAGTAGGTGTGGACGAATATTATCGAGGAGTACATCTGGTTCCGGCTTTTCTTCTACCTGGCTGAATATAGCTCTGATAGCATCCTCACCGGCATTGGAGGTCATAATGATAACGGTATTCTTGAAGTCGATATCACGCCCTTCACCATCTTTAATGGAGCCCTTATCAAATAGGTTATAGAAAATATCCTGAACACCGGGATGGGCCTTTTCCATTTCGTCCAACAGAATCACAGAATATGGTTTACGCCTTGCAGCCTCTGTAAGAACACCTCCCTCTCCATAGCCGACATATCCAGGAGGGGATCCCAACAGCATAGATACTTTGTGCTCTTCTTTAAATTCGGCCATATTGATCGTGGTGATATTTTGTTCGCCACCGAATAATTCATCGGCCAATGCCAAAGCCGTTTCAGTTTTACCTACACCACTGGTTCCGCAGAACATAAATACACCTACGGGCTTACGCGGGTCGGTTAGACCAGCACGCGAGGTGCGAATTGCCTGGGCAACAGCCTCAATTGCATGAGGTTGCCCAATCACGCGCTTATTGAGTCGCTCCGCCAGTGTTTTAACCGCAATGATTTCATCACTTACCATTTTTCCAACAGGTATGCCCGTCCAGTTGGCGACCACTGCAGCAATAGCCTGTTCATCAACGGCCGGTTGCATTAATGGAGTGTCACCCTGTATGGACTCAAGCTCTGCAGAGAGGCTTTTTAACTGCTGTTGATAATCAGCTAATAAAGCGGGATCGGGCTCCTGTTGATCGCCCTTTCCTTTCATGAATTCGGAGTCAATTTGATCGCGAATTTTTTGAACCTGCTCAATTAACTCATTTTCTTTAACAAGCTGTTGTTCCAAAGTAGCTATACGCTGTTCTTCGGCTAACTTGAAGGCCCTCAATTCAGTTAGCTGCTCTTCATGCTCACCCATAGCTGCGTTTTCACGCTCTAACTTGGCCAGCGTAGTATTCGTTCGATCAATATTGATTCGAGCATCTTCAATTGCACCAGGGGTAGCGGATTGGCTAAGTGCTACACGTGCGCATGCTGTATCCAGCAGACTTACAGACTTATCGGGTAACTGGCGACCAGGGATATAGCGATGAGATAGCTTAACTGAGGCAATAACTGCTTCATCCAGGATACGCACTTTGTGGTGCTCCTCAAGAGTAGCAGCAATACCGCGCATCATATCTATTGCATCTGTCTCAGAGGGCTCTTCAACCTTTACAACCTGGAAACGTCGGGTAAGGGCAGGATCACGCTCAAAATACTTTTTATACTCAGCCCAGGTTGTCGCAGCCAGGGTCCTTAACTCACCCCGTGCTAAAGCTGGCTTGAGCAAGTTAGCTGCATCACCCTGGCCTTCTTTACCCCCAGCACCAATCATGGTGTGGGCCTCATCAATGAATAAAATGATAGGTGTTGGCGAGGATTTAACCTCTTCAATTACAGATTTGAGACGATTTTCAAACTCCCCTTTTACACTGGCACCCGCCTGAAGTAAGCCCAGGTCAAGTGTCCTCACGGCAACACCACGCAAGGGTTCAGGCACATCGCCACTGGCAATACGTAAAGCAAAGCCCTCAACTACTGCAGTTTTACCCACTCCCGCCTCGCCAGTAAGAATCGGGTTGTTTTGCCTACGTCGGGTCAGAATATCAATACACTGCCGGATCTCTTCATCTCGCCCAAGAACAGGATCAATTTCCCCTTTCTTAGCTCTTTCGGTGAGGTTGACCGTGTACTTATCAAGAGCTGGAGCCTTGCTAGCAGCAGCTGCAACTGCAGCGGCCCCATTATCCGTAGCACTTGCGGCTCCAATATGGCTAGACTCGGCACTTTGACCGAACATAGCTCTAGCTGTTTCACGAATGGATTCCGGAGCTATATTCTTGAGCTCTGGGCAAGACTCCAGAATTTGGCGGCGTGACGTTTCTTCTAATAACAAAGCTGCGAGAAAATGCCCAGAGCTGATAGCACGGTGACCATAATCTATAGAAGCCAACATCCAGGCATTCTTAGCTGCTTCTACAATGGTCGGAGATAACGCAGGTGGACGACTGCTACCCGAACGAAATCCAGCAATAGCAGATGCAAGCTGTTTTGCAAAATTTGCAGGATTACAGTCATGCTTTTCAAGCAGATGATAGAGGTCGGTATCTGATTGGTCCAATAACTTCAGCAACCAGTGCTCAAGCTCAACGTTATATTGATTTTGTGATAGACAGAGGCCGGCCGCACCCTCTAGGGAGTCGCGCATATGCGGTGTCATGGTATCCACGAGCCGCTTCAAATCGATATTTATCACAGTGAAAAGATCCTTTTAAAAATTATTGTTAACGAATAATCATGCCGCAGGTAATGCTTCATCTGGCGACATATTGTCAGCACTTAATGTAATTTGTATAAGTTCTGCAGGCTCCTGCTCACTGGCCATGTGGGTATTCCACCCTAACAGAGGGTCGTGATCAGACTTGCGGTTTAATTGCACCGGTGAAACCTGTTGGGCAGGTAGCGAGACTGACAGCTCAAAATCCAGTTCAATTCCAGCACTAAGCTTGATAAATGCCTTTAGGGATTCCAATTTCTGAGTCCCCGGAGCAATAGTCATGAATTGATCATAGGCCATTGGCTCGATAACTATCCGAAATTTGTTCTGAGCCTGAAAACAATGTGTACCCAAAATTGTATTAGTTCCGAGGCAGTTATTAACTCCACTAGGAGCTTCCTCACAAGGCAGACGACAGAGAATATCTTCCGGTAATTCATCCCATTGTCCCTGGAACTGCTCAATAGAAACATTCAAACCAAAGAAGTGTTGAATCATACTGGTCAGTGCCACTGCCGAGCAGCGCCCCTGCCCCAAGTGCCCCGCCATACCCAGAAGTGCTTCATCGGGAATTGGCATTCGATAGCGCATCTCACTAGTGCCTAGTCCCGCTAGAGAAGCAATTGCCTGGGTAAAAATGTCAGGGGCTCTTTCATTGCGCAAGCGCTGACGCTCATAATTTACAGGCAGTTGGTATTTATGCCAGGCCTTATAAAGTAGAGAGGTATGACGATGATTGAATATGTCAAGAAAATCCCGTAAAGCGGTATTATTCTCTTTAAGTTCTTTTTGAACTAGCTCTGTAAGATAGTAAGGCATAACGCCCTGGCTACCGATTAAACCTGTGAATCCAACCTCCATATGCCACTGGCTAATCTTTTTATCTTGTATCTCGGCATTATTACTTAATTTTTTTTCCAGGCGTAAAACATCAGACCCAATAAAGGACAACCCAGACTGGGCACTGAAGCGAACCATTTCTTTAGCTGGCGGGGCTGCACTGGCTATAGGCTCTTCACAAAATTCGCCATCAGCCATAGACACAGCCCGCTCCAAGATTCGAACGGCCTGATAGAAATCGAAGTGATAGGGCTCTCGACGCAGCCGCTCTATTACAGTAAAGCTTTTTCGCCTGCGCGAGGTGGCCATCTTTTCAGCTCTCCATCTCTGCCACTCATGGTAGCAATCAATTTAGTAAATGAATTAATAGAACAATAAAGACCGAGGAATCGCTCAATAATGCTGGCAAATAGCAATGGGCTGGTTCCAGTAAGCATCATTGAGTCAAGCTCAATTTCGACTTCAGTCCCTCGACAAAGAACTACACTTTGATCAATCTGAATAGGTGCCGTGATTGGCTTGGTATTCAGTTTTAATAAAGACTCGATCAAATTTCGAGTACTCGCTGAATCTCTAAAATCATAAAGCCTGAAAATTTCCTTGAGGGCATCACACCCCTGACTTCCTGACAGAGAAAGATGGTTAAGATTCAGGTGTGAAATTAATTTCCAATAGCCTCTCTCTCTTCTAGGAGGCCGCAAGGTTGCCGTTGGCGCAACGACGCAACTAATACGGCTTGCCGGAACATCACCATCAACGACGTCGAGATATGGCTGGGAATTACCACTGGGTAATTTTTTAGGAAGGTTCCGATTGCAGCAGGTCAGCTTGATATCGAGTGTCTGGTCATTAATTCTGTGTGGATTAAAATCTAAATCTACAAGACTTATATCGACTTCAGAAGCCTGCTCATTACGGTGTTCGCCTTCAATAGTTTCACGACGTCGACTAAACCAGAAAGCAGACTGTTCTGCATGATGTTGACTATGTTTAATACCATAGAAGGGTCTATATCTGGTTGTCTCACCATCTCCATCTGTTGCAGCAACTTCATCAATGGAGTAAATCTCCAACCCATCACTGCGGCGCGCATCGGCAACAATATGATATTCATATTGAGTGTGCGTCAGTGGAATAGGATCCGCACTCTGCTTAAATAGGTTGATGGCAGGTGTACAGCCGAGAGCAAACATACTCGGCACCAGCTGTTTTTCCAGCTCCTCGTGAGTTTCGGAAAGATAAAAATATAAATTTAGTGTATCTGAATAACTATCATTCAATGCGCCCTGCAAATTGGCAATATCCAGGAAAAGAAATTTTTCCGGAAAAGCAAAATATTCAGTCAATAATCTATAGCCGATAAAAGCGGTATCGGGGTAAGGCAGCAAACCTTCCTCCGCCTCCATTCCCACTTGTCGAATATCTTCTGGCGATAGGAACGTAGGCTTGGGGTCACTCTCTCCATTTGCCACAACCAATTTTACACATTTGGTTAAGAGCAAATCATACAAACTATAAACATGGGTTGCTTGACCTCGCAAAAAAAAGCGAATTTTTTCCGGCTTCATTTCTGCAAAGCTAAGATCAGGGCTTAATGCCTTAAGAGACAGTTTGAGGACTGCGTTTGCTCCCTGAACCTCATTACAGCCAGGCGCAATAAACGGACGTGGCATCAAGCTAGCACTGACAGGCTGAAAAGGATTAATTTCTACTGGATAACAGGTGGTAAACCTGCAGGTTTGCCCCTGAAAGCTATCACTCTCTAATAGTGTTTTTGCTTCAACGGGAGTGATTGCATCCAGATCTGAATCCGGCTCGAATTGTACAATGGCACAAGAGGGAATTGGACGTAAATAATGCGGATACAGTGTTTCCAGCATTGCATCTGTCAGCTCAGGAAAGTCATCACTGAGTTTTTGCTGAACCCTGGCATTCATATAAGCAAAACCAGACAACAAACGGCCCACAAGTGGGTCATCTACGGTATCTGCATCCAGTTGCAGGCGTGATGCAGCTGCAGGATGCATGCGTGCGAACTCAGCAGAGGTTTGCTGAATAAAAGCGAGCTCACGCTCATAGAGATCTATTAATTTTTCGCTCATCACATAATCTCAGAAACATCTACCATTTGTGTCACCGGATTTAAAGCGGAGTCAAAAACAATGACTTCCGAAGCAGGGTTGACATGCAGTACCGCCTCTACACGGAAACGTATACTGGGATCCTCCACATCTACTTTATCCTGGGTGGTAACCTTTACCGAACGAATCCTTGGCTCAAAATGAAGAATAGTCTTCTCAATATCCCGGCAAAATTGTTTTCTGCTTTCTAACGAGGATAAGTTGACAGTAGATAAATCCGGAAGACCATAATTAATATTCGACTCTTCAAGATGTCGCAAAGCAGCAGGAGGAGAAATACAGCGGTAGCGTGTATTAAACAAATATTCTAGATCGCGCCGCACCCCTTCACGCAACTGGCGAAGAATCTGATGGGATTGGTGCATATTTACTTTGCTAGATGATTCCAGTAATCGATCTAGCACTGGAGCCAATAGCCGTTTTTCTCTTGCCATAATCCTATTAAGCCCCGACACCAATCGTTGCCAATGCCGTTGTGAGCTTTAGTTCAGATACTAAGTGATCCACTGTATAGTGGCTTTTTAGGTGAATAACACTTTGGTAGCTGCCAACCTTGCCTGGCTCATCGGCCACTCGCACACGAGCCTCACGCAGAGGGTAACGTGCCAACATCTCCCAAGATAAGTCATCTCGGCCAGTTGTATATTGATCCAACCAGTGTTGAAGCTGACGTTCGCAGTCCGCAGCATTCATATAGGCGCCCACCTTATCCCTGATCATGACCTTGATATAATGTGCAAAACGCGATGCGCAAAGAATTTGTTGTAACATCGAGCTAATTCGCGCATTCGCTGTGGCCGCCTTGGAGCTATATTGTTTAGCCTTTTGTAAAGAGGGCACGCTGTTAAAAGCACTATAAGGCGTATCGTAACAGTGACTCAGGCAAGCAAAGCCTAATTCGGAAAGATCTCGTTCCACAAAATCTGTAACTAGAATTGAAGTGGACATTTTCACCATGCCTGGGCGACTATCCGGCCTATAGGGCATAACAGGCAATTGCGTAACCAATCCACCACCAAAGTGATCACGAGCAACACCGCGGATATGTGAAAACCAACCTACCTCACTGAATTCACGTAAAAGTACAGCACCTATTGCAAAACAGGCATTACCCCACAGATAACGCCGGTTATGAGATCCGGTCACCTGCTCTGCAAATCTCAACCCACGATATTCTGAAAAGCTCAGGTTGTAAGGCTCACGCATAAGGACCTGAGGCAAAGTAATGGCCAGAAAACGGCTATCTTCTAAATCCCGTAAGCTATTCCACCGTATATACTCCTTCTGGCGGAAAACCTCTGAAAAACGAATGGGCTTGGCCAAGTCATCGAAGTGATCGACACCGAACAGCTGAGGAGTAGCGGCACAAACAAATGGTGCGAACGCGGCTGCTGCCGTATGGGCGATACCCTGCAAGGTAAAAACATCATCATAAGGATGGTCAGGCAAGGGCCTATGGGAAATATAATAATCTCCCATTAACAAGCCAAAAGGCTCCCCACCTGGGGTGCCGAATTCTTCGTTATAGACTAAATGAAAAAGTCCAGATTGATCAAAATCTGGAGCTCTTTCAATATCTTTACTTAAATCTTTCCAGTTGGCATCTAGTAACTTTATCTTGATATTGTCTGAGTGCGGCGTATCAAAAACCAACATGGCGAGCCCACGCCAACTTGCTTCAAGACGTTGAAAGCGGGGGTTATGGAGAATCCGGTTAACTTGATCGCAGATAAGTTCATCAAGTTCAACAATAATACGACTTAAGTATTGTCGAACAGAGAAGTTTTCTTTTTTAGGGCACGGACATATTTCCGTCAGCCAGTATTCAAATGAAAATAATTCATCTGGCTCGCGTAAGAATTTCTTCAGCTCAGCTTGATTTTCGCTCGCTAACTTTTCCGGCAAAATATCTAAATAATCTTCCGTAAATGCATTTTTTATTGCGCCGGGCACCGGAAAACTCCCATTAGCATTTTCTTGAGAAATCTAATTGTATTCAGGTCCTGAACAAGACCTTTCAAATAAGAACGCCCGCTCCTAATAAGAAGCGGGCATCGAGTTTTATCCAGCAGACGGGATATTGGCAACCATACGCATAGAAGTGGTCAGTTCTTCCATTTGCAGCCATGGTTTAAGGTAGGCAACAGCACTGTAGCAGCCAGGTTGACCCGGAATTTCCTTAACTTCAACTCGGGCCTCAGAAAGCGGGTATTTTGCTTTCATTTCAGGGCTCGCATCCGGGTTAGAGTTAGTGTACTGGGTAATCCACTTGTTCAACCAGCGCTCACAGTCACTTGCTTCCATAAAAGAGCCCACTTTGTCCCGCGCCATTACTTTCAGGTAATGAGCAATTCTGGAGGTGGCCATCAAGTAGGGAAGACGCGCGGAAATAGCCGCGTTCGCGGTTGCATCCGGGTCATCATAAGCTTTTGGTTTCTGTGCACTTTGAGAACCAAAGAATACTGAGTAATCAGTATTCTTATAGTGGCACAGCGGCAGGAAACCCTGAGCGCTCAATTCGGCTTCACGGCGATCAGTAATACCGATCTCTGTCGGACACTTCTGATCCATATCACCGTCATCACTCTTGAACACATGTGAAGGCAGGCCTTCCACTTTACCACCACCCTCAGCACCACGAATGGCAGTACACCAAGAGTTCTCAGCGAATGCCTTTGTCATGGTTGTGCCCATTACATAGGAAGCATTCATCCAGCAGTATTGATCGTGATCGGCAGGGCGCGATGCTCCAGACTCATCAACTTCAAACTCCTCAAAGTCGAATGCTTCGATCGGCTTGGTGTTTGCTCCATAAGGCGTTCTAGCCAGAGTACGTGGCATAACCAGGGTAACGAAGCGAGAATCTTCGCTATCGCGGAAGCTACGCCATTTAATGTATTCCGCAGATTCAAAAATACCGCCGAGGTCGCGAGGTTTTGATAGCTCAGTAAAGTCATCAAAACCAAACATGCCTGCACCAGCTGCTGCAACAAACGGACAGAAGCCCGCGGCGGCAACATTGGACATTTTGCTCAGCAACTCAATATCTTCAGGGTGGCTGGTGAACTCGAAATCGCCAATCATGCAACCATAAGGCTCGCCACCAGCGATACCAAACTCTTCTTCATAAATTTTCTTGAAGGTCTGGCTCTGGTCAAATTCAACGGCCTTGTCCAGGTCGCGGAACAACTCACGCTTACTCAAATTGAGCATGCGAATTTTCATGGTTGCACCGGTTTCAGAATTCATCACCAGGTGATTAAGGCCACGCCAGGAGCCTTCAAGCTTCTGGAACTTCTCATCATGCAGAATAGCGGCCATTTGTTTGGACATAGCCTGGTCAATAGCACTAACCGCTTTCTTAATCGTCTGGGTCAGGTTGCGGTCCCAGGAAACTGTGCCTTTTAAAACCTGCTCGGTCAGGTTGGCGATCAGGTCCTGCGCTTCCTGCGGCTCTGTTTGCTTGGTTGCGGCAATTGCCTGCTCCAGAAGATTAACCGATTGTTCCTCAGCTTCACCTTCCGCAACATTTTCTACTTCTGTGCTCATTCTGAGTCCTCTCCTTTATCCTTGTTCAACCCTAGTTGCTCGGAAATAGCACCGACGTTTTCCGTGCTCTTCAGGATATCTTCTAATACTTTTTCCAGCTCTTCAGAGCGGTCAGCCTTACTGAGAAGGTCGCGCAATTTGCTACGAGCTTCCAGGAGTTGTTTCAGCGGCTCAACCTGATCGACAATTTTTTCCGGTGAGAAGTCTTCCATGTGTTTGAAATCAAGATCAATACCAATCTTGCTGCCATCACCGGACAAGGTATTTTCTACTTGTAAGTTCAGCTTAGGATTTACCTTCGCCATTACGTCATTGAAGTTGTCGCGATCAATTTGTACAAACTTACGATCTTTCAGCGCTTTGCGATTCTCTGCGTTATCCCCTGAGTAGTCGCCCATAACACCAGCTACAAAGGGAAGTTCCTTTTTAACTTCCGCGCCGTTGGTTTCAACATCGTAGGTAATATGTACACGTGGTTTGCGCACACGCTTAAGTTTATTGTGAATACTCTCAGACATCTCAGCTCTCCTTCCTAGATTTAGGGACTGCTATTCTTAATTAATTACCAACCCGTGCTGTCTACTTGTGTTTGGCCACCCCAGTTCTCCTCAGCTGCAGGCGCAGATTCAGTGGGGCTTGAAGGTGGCTCAGATGCAGCTGGAGCTGGTGAGGGGGTGTTACTCATTGACGGTGGTGCAACATAGCGCTGGGTATCCGTGCCATCGAGCCGGACACCAGTAAGCTGGGAGTAGAGTGCACGGGACTGCTCATCAGGCAGTAACTCGGTCATCAACTCAGAGACTGTCATGCGCCCCCAACCAATCAATCTCTCCAAACCCGGCGCCAGGGGCGTATGAGGCTCGTAAGTTCGAAAATATTTAGCGGCTTGTTCTAGCAGTTTAAGAGCATCTTCTCGAGAACTCACAGGTCCAGTGGGAGCAGCAATGGCATTTGCAAGGATTGTTGCTGCCACATTAGGCACCGATTCGTCTGTAGTAGACGCACTCTGCTCCTCTTCGGGTGCTACAGGAGCCTCACTCTGGGCTATCGCATCCAATTGGCTCTTATAGATAAATCTTGCCGTACGCAAAACTTCATCAAGCAGAGATGAAATATTTGTTGATGGCGGGGCATCGTGACCACAACTAGAGCGCAGGGCATCATTGATATTTTTATAGCTGCTTATAGTAGCCTCTATAGTCTCAATGAGATGATTGGCCCAATCATTACTCGCACTGTTCACACATTGGTTTACATCTTCTAGGCTATAACCCAAAGTCTCAATGCGGGCAGCTTTAGCATCGTCATCGGCAATGCGATCTGCATCTCTGGCTTGTTGGTGCTGAAAGAATGAAAAGTCTCCATAATCCCCTTCCGGGGTTATTGGCGCACTACGGATCGGCATCATTAAAGTACCATCACCGCCATCACCATTGAGGCCCGTCAGTGGTGCTACTTTTGTTTCAATACCATCTTCATCGGGAAGTGGATAGAGACCGTCCCAAAAATTGGTGACCAGCTGCTCTATTAAGAGAAAACCATCTCTTAAACCACTAAAACCATGAAGACGAATAAGAGCCTCTGTGTACCAGCTGGCAACTTCCAGATCTTTACTTTTCTTGCTCAGGATCTTTTCTGCAGCCTTTGCCACATCCCGCCAGGGTGCGAGCAGATCAGAGTCCGTATCATCAAACATGGCCGAACGTTCTGCGGCCCTAGCACTATTTCGCGCATCTTTGATGGAGTAGTAATCAGAAGTCGGTGATCGATCCTCTCGAATATCCTCACCGACAGGACTCTCTGCGGAAACAGGAGCTGTGAGTTCTTCGATATTTATTGTATTTGGGAATGCCATGAAAATAAGTCCCTTCTACCCAATCCATTCCTTCAATAAGAATTCCGAGAAGAGTACACGTTGTAAAGATCTAATCAAGGCAAATGACACAATGTATCCGCAATAGCCAAAAAAAAGTGCAAAGCTCACAATATTAAACGAACTATCTTTGTTATTTTTTTATATTTTCTTGATCCTGACAGGCCCATTACACGGCAATTACAGCTGAGCCCTTATTTTCTGTAGTAGTGACTCCTTCTTCTGGGGCCTGGAAAGTTGCCACTATTTGAATAAATTCTACTTTTGCCTGTGCAAAGCTTTGCAAAGACGTCCACAGGAACAGGGTATAGAAACTCATTTTCCCCTGAAAAAAAGCTACCATATATTGGACTGAATCATTACCTACATTCGCACACATTTCATACAACAAGCCTGTTTGCCATTCACGTTCCAAGACCTTTGGCCCACTTACTAACTGTCCATCGGACACCTTAGCCAAACACTGTTGCATCTGAGCATCGGCATAATCTGTCAGGCTAAGCGTTACAGGGAGCTCAGAACGCTTCTGAGCCAACACGATCAGGTAGCGATTTAAATCGGTATTACCGACCTGGATCTCTGCATTGGGGTTCAAGTTATCACAGGGTACCCAGTTTCGTGGTGCGCACAATAAAAGCTGGGGGTCACCGCAGTGGAGTTTGTCCATCACTACGGGTAGTGGGGAGCCGCCATTCTCTACCGACGTCTTTGAGCAATGTATGAGTTCAGAATCCAAGTACAGCCTGGAGTGCCAACCTGCGTTCCACAATTTTTGTATAAAACGACTGGCTTCGGCTCTATCAACGGTTTTCTTGAGTTGGGAGCGGCTACTGGCCATAAGTGCCTTTATTTGAGAAAAACTCAATCCAAACTCACCACCCAACGCGGCTATTGCCTTTCGCCGCTCAAAATGTGTGCGGATTTCTCCCGTGAATACCACGATATACGACATACCCTAACCCTTGCTTCCTGCAGTGATTGATAGGTTGACCCCATTGAGAGTAACCTGAGCGCCCTGCCAATAGGCGGTTTTTACCTTAGATGTCTCTTTATTGAATTTCTTTGCTAACGGTGAAGCTCTGAACAAGCCAATTAATCTGCCGATAGTTTATTGCCCAGATACAAAATTGCGCAGCTAAAGAGCTATAGCCAAGCTGGGACGATCTCTTACTAGATCACCGCTAGTGAAGTAATTTTGCATGATATCTCTTAAATAACCGGCTCAGATTCGCCGATTGCTGTAGAGAAAGCATATGGGCATATATAGCCGATAAGTAGCCAAGCTCTTTTAACCTGAGAAAGTCCCCATCACTCAGCGCATTTAGTCGCTCGGCGGTCACACAAAAAACCCCGGTTAAGCGATGCTTTGTATTACCCGGTAGATCGACTACCACCACCTGCTCCTGAAAAAGCTCCATCTCGGTCAGGCAATGGATAAACTCTTTACTTTTTATTTTCTGTTGATGAATTCCACTCAATAAATTGCTGACCTGCGAAAAGGTTTTGGTCACCTCACCCTCGTCGTCAAAAAGCCTCTTTCCTTCACCATCAAAATTACCAAGTGAGAGCGAGGAGGAATCAACGCAGATAACAGGGCTTGTGCTAGCAATATCCTTATAGTGTAAGTAAAAAGGATAGGCTCTCAAGGTCGCCGGGATATAGTTACCCTGCCACTTTCCTTGCTGCCAAAAGAGATTTTGTCCCGGCTTTATACCCAGTAATGCACAACTATCCAGGGAATTCTCCCCCTTGGATTTCAAAAATATGATCGGACATTGCCCAGCTAACATTGAGAACTCAGATAGATATACCTGGCAGACATGCCGGGTTTCACTGTGCGAAATATCGCCAGTCAAAACGTTATACTTGCGGTGCTTATTTCTATCTAACGTAACTATTTGACTCACACTCGCTGTCCTTTACCTATTTTTCACTGTCTCTGCTGACTGCCACCAAGCATTGAGCAGTAGAACTCAGGGCCGGGCAATGTAGGACAGAGCACGCTGGTCGGTGCCAGGTGTTGCGATCCCTCACAAGACCAGAGACTGAAACTGGCAAATTGCTTGCGACATACCTGTCCGAGCAATCCCGCATAACGTTTTTCATTACCCGTAACATCATTACTGGCTACAAAAAAGTCACTCTGTGTTGGCGCACTCAACTGCCGCCCCAGCTCTGCAGGTACAGCACTGAAGGCCTCAAACAGCTGATCAGCATGCAACATATTTTGTAATGCACTAACGGCCAGCTCTGTAAGCTCCCTATACCAACCATCGGCCTCAGACATGAAAGAGATGATGTCTACCGAAGTTGGCAACGGTGCGGCTATTGTCAGTGGGAAATAGCGCCCAACACTATCCACACTCGGGACTAGAACCCCAACCCAAGGGTTTTCATCAATAACCCCTTTGCTGTGGGCAAAACGCCAAACTGGACTGGTCAAGTAATAGTCAAGCCAGCTTTCTCCCATAATTTCACGGGATCCATGTACTGCACGCTGTAGCCATTCGTCCCACACTCTGACGAAACTAGCAGGAAGCTGACGCTGGACAAAATCTCCATGTCCAGGGAGCTTGCCAAAGATACCAATGGTGTTTTGCAACTCACTCACTCCTTACTACAGAGTTTCCGGACACCGGTAACCACGCAACAAACTGCGATCGAATGGATTGTTAACATTCGATGCCACCAATTTGAACTGCGCTTTGCGCCCCTCTTCTGAGAAAGTCACCAAGCGTTCCGCATTGCTTCGCCCTGTCTCAAGGTCTGAACTTGCAAGCAGTCGATACCACGCCCAGTCACCTTCAAAGTGCTTGCGGTGTACGGTTTCATTGAGGTCTTCGAAAATTATCCGCACCCTATTGCTCTCACCACCGCGCCAGGTAAGTTTTTTGCTGGTCTTGGGCCCGTGTGAATAAGGGACACGTTGGTCTCCCAGTTCTAGTTCAAACAGGCGTACACTGGAATCCAGCTTCGTTGGCTCAATACGGAAAGAATAAGCAGCGCTTTCACCCGACTTAAAGAAAGTCTTGCGGATTTTCTCCGCCCTGCGCAGCTGCGATAACGACTCTTTGGAAAGACTCATGCCCTGCCCTTCGACATACTTCACTTGCCAGGTTCTTGTGTCCACAAAGGGCTTTAAATATTCATTGACAAATTTTTGCTCAATACCGCCGGGCTTAAAGTATTGATTAAATTCAATAACCGGAACTTCCTGATCGCGATCACTGCGCAGTGGGTAGCGGTTTGCCAGGCTATTGGCATAGCTTTGATAAACCTGCTCGCGCCACACTCGATTGAGGTGACTCTTGGCCTTAGACATCACTAGCGCCCAGGTGCTATCGGCAATATCGGTCAGCCACTGGTCAAAAGGTGCCGGCGCATTGGCCGCTTTTACTCTCAGCTGTTTTATCGCATCACCGCTTCCAGCAAAACGCGCCTTGGCGCTGGCGAATGCAGCTTCATTGGAATCCGGGGCGCTATCAATTTCAGTCAGGTACTCCTGAATCTTATTGATGGTCAGGAGATACTCCTGAACCCTTGCAGGTCTGCCCTTCTCACTTTGAGTGATCCGCTGTATCTCCTCGAAACGCACATCGACAATATTGGGCTTGTAATGATCCTTGAGGGCCCCTGCAGCACTATCCAATGCCGCTCCACCTAAGCGACGTGTCGTGCTAGACACCGGTAGCGGTACACCTTTGGCATCCACAGACAGCTCCGGCCGCGGCGTCAGGCGGGTGTTATCCGAGGTAATTTCTGTGATCGCCAGCAGTGGTGAATAAATAGGGTCTGACAGGGTCGAGAGAACCTCAAGCGCCTGGGAGGTGCTATTGAATCTGCGAATACTGAAACCGCCAAGGAAAGATTGCCACTGTTGCAGGTATTCCCCCAGATAAATGCGCTTTACATCCTCACCCAGCTTCTCGCGGTCGGCCTCGGTAAAGTCCTCGCCACTGAGGTCACCACCATAGATCCAGCGCTCTTCCGCCATATTGCTCATCAATTGGGAGTCGGCACCAAAGTCCATCTCCTTATAGCCCGCCTTCGTGTACAGGAAGGGGATATTGAAACGCGAATCACCAGCGTTCACGCCAAATACCTGTTGGGTGTCACCGCCGATCTCCTGATACAGATCCACAGAGGTCTGACCCAGGTCGCTATTTTGCAATTGCGCAAAGAGCCTTTGCGGTACAGGAATGCGTCGTAATTGCTGGCGGGCGCGGGCCACTACGCGCTCATTTTGCTGAACACTGGCGGGGATTGGGCGAGCTAACACCTGGCCCAGGTGAAAACGCAGCTTATCCTGCTCTTGGGCCTCGCCTGGTAACTGACGCTCCCAGCGGCCGCTGTAATAACTCTCAACAGTGGCAATATCCAATTTATCCGGGTTGAAGAACATCAGATAGGTTTTGAGGGTACTCACCAGTGCCGGATCATCGCTGCCCAAGCGACTGAGGTTACTCTCAATATCCCGCAGTAATGCCGGCAGGAAAACTGTTTCAAGCTTTTGCTGATAGAGGTTATCCAATGCCTGATCTATACGGGTGTCATACAATCCCAGATTGGAAATCCAGGGGTGTTCCTCCCGGTCATATACCGAAGTGGCTTGCCGCAGCGGTTCAAGCATTTGCAGAACGTTCGCAGGTGTGGGCCGCTTACCCTTGAGCTTTTCTTCGGCCTGTCGATAAGCCGCCAGATTGTCATTGACCTCGCCCATGGACAGCTTGTTTGAAGCGAGGCTGCCACTCCAAAGAAAGATCGACCCAACAAATGCCGCGGTTAAGGTGGCATACACTCCTCTGCGCAACCACAGATTGACACTTTCTACTTTGCGATTGACTCCAACCAGCTCGGCCTCGGGGAATACCACATCTTTAAGCAGGCGGTGCAGGAAGAAACTTTTCCCCACGCCCTGGAACTTGGGCCCAACGCTGCGCTCCAGGCCAAAATCCGCCGTTACCGAGGCCATCATGCGGTCTACCGGGCTCCCCTCCTGGGTGCCACTGGTAAAGTAAATACCGCGGACCATAGGGATGGTTTCATAGCGGTTTGGCTCGAAGGTTTGCTTGATAAAGTCGGCCAAAATCTCCGACAGGCTCTCCATGCGGGCGGGAAAGCCTTGCAGCAAAGCACGTTTCTCGACATTGCGCTCCTGATGCACCCGCCACAGCACTCTCTGATTCAAGCGTTCAATCAGCTGATTGTATTCGGCCCTGAAATTATCCAGTGGTGCACCGACTGTTGCGTTCGCTTCGCGAGGGAAACTCATACCCCAAACCTGTTCGCGTTCAGCCTGCGACAGGTTGTCGAAAAATTCGCTAAAGCCCGCTACCAAGTCACACTTGGTAAAGGTGAGATAGATTGGGAAACGGATACCCAGCTCCTGCTGGAGTTCATTTACCCGCTGGCGGATTGTCTTGGCTTGATGCTGGCGCTGCTCATCGGTCTGGACCATTAAGTCCTGCAAGCTGATTGCAACCAGTGCACCATTAATCGGCCGACGACGGCGATAGCGTTTAAGCAGCCCAAGGAATGCGCGCCAGGCACTGTTGTCGTACACCCGGTGGCTGTCTTGGGTGGTATAGCGGCCAGCAGTATCGATCAGCACTGCGTCATTCGTGAACCACCAATCGCAATTGCGTGTACCACCTACGCCTCCGAGGGCCTCTTTGCCGTGACTTTGCGCCAGGGGGAATTCCAGTCCGGAATTGACCAACGCGGTGGTTTTACCGCAGCCGGGAGGGCCGATAATGACGTACCAGGGCAACTGGTATAGTGAAACCTTGCCCTTCTCGGATTTAAAGCGGGCATTTCGCAACACATCCATGGCCTCGCGGAATCGTCCCGACAGGGCCTCGAGCTCTTCACGGGAGTGCTCTTCATCCGGGTCCTGGGCATCCTCCTGGGACTCCTCAATGCCCTTAATCAGTGCCTGGTTTTGGCGCCGCTCCACCAGCCACTGGCTCAGGTTCCACACCAGCCAGATGGCAAAAATAAATACAATGATAGTGATGCGAACCGTGTGGGAGAGCGTGGCGTTGTCACTGCCAAACTTTATGTAGTCCGCCCCAAACCAGATAAGAACCGACAGGGCTGCGAGGCCGATAATGCCGAGCACCCATTTATTGGTAAAAAAGTCGCGCAAGCGTTTCATGAATAGCTCCATCTCCCGGGCTCAAGCGGCACCGGATCAATTCGGTCCGAGTGTCACCCTTCCCCTTGCGGGGGCTCGCTGTCACTGCCTGTTAATTCCACTACACGATCTGCCACGGGCGTGGTCGTTTCGTACAGCCACCAGCGATAGCCACTATAAGTAGCGACCAACAATCCCAGCGCGACACTCATAATCACCCACAGAGGCACATAGTGAATCAGGCCGGACTTGCGCTCGACACAGCCCTGCCAGTGCGGGGAGAGGTCCCGGTCCATCGCCGCTTTATGCTGCTCTATAGTCCGGTACAGCTCATCGCGAATCTGCTCAATCTGCTCGTGGCCCCGCTGTACCAGGCGATATTTACCCTGAAAGCCGAGACTGAGACAGAGGTAGAAAAGCTCTAACAACTCCAGATGTGAAGCTGGTGTTTCCAGCATGCGCTGCAGAATGGCAAAGCATTTCTCACCGCCGAACGTCTCCTTGTGGAACAGGCTGAGCAGAGAATGTTGGCTCCAGCCGCTCGCCGTTCCCCAAGGGGTGGTTAACACCACTTCGTCCACTACGGTACACAGCAAGTAGCGGGCAGTAAGCACCGTTTCCGGAGCCAGCCCCAGCTGTTTGGACTCCCGCTCAAATGCCTGGATTTCCTTGGTCAGGCGTTTGTGCAGGTCCGGCACATTGGAGTGATTCATGGTTGTGCGCAGTTTGATAATCACCCCCAGCAGTTTGGAGGCGGCGGATACCAGCGGGTTCAAACTGTTGCGAATCTGCATATCCGCAGAACTGCCGGGATTGGCGAAGAACTGCGGCTGCGCAGCCGGACCGGGCTGCGCCGGAGCTGCCGCGCCTGGGGTAGGAATCATTACTGTCCTGTCACCCGCGTTAGGTGCCGGCGGGGGGCTGAAGCTGTCATTGCTCATATCAGTTATTCCTTATGGCCCAGAGCTCCATGGTCAGCCCTGGAAATTCCGCTCCGAGATGCACAGCAAAACCACCAGACCTCTGCATGGCCTGCCACAACTCACCGCTGCGCTCCATTTCGAAATAGGTAAAACCCGAGTGATAGGGAATTTGTCTTGGCGCTACCGGCAGTGGGCGCAGTGACAACCCAGGCAACTGGGCGGAAATCAACTCGCGGATGGCCTCCACCGGCGCCACTTTGGCTTGCGTGGGGAAGCGGCTGCGCAGCAGGTCTCCTGGCATATCCGCTTTGGCGGCCATCACGAAACTCGCCGTCTTGAGCAGTGACGGATCGGAAACCGGAGCCACATAGATACCGAATTTTCTCTGCACCAGTTCCATCGCAATAGCGGTCTGCTCCAGGACCGTGGAGAGGGACTGACGCAAGGCAGAAAACAAACCGGAGAAGCTGAGCTGCAGGTTTTCGTGCGAGTAATTGGGGATTTCCGGCGGGCGCTTGGTCGATGAGGTAAATGTCGATAACTCACCAGCCAGTTGCAACAGTTCCACAAACAAGCTGTGTGGGTGCAGGCGCGGCTGAGCAGTAATCTGTTTTAACAGAGGTTCAAAACGGTTGATAACCTGCAGTAACAGATAATCGGCAATTTCTGCGGAGCCACTGCGACCACTGTCACTCAGGCGATGCCCCAGGGCTGAGCCACGGTGATCCAGCAGTCCCTTAACTTCTTCAATGTAGGCTTTGATGACCGCCGAAGTCTCTGCATTCAAAAGCGGGGGAATATAGTCCGAATCCAGTTCAACCGGTTTTTCCGGCTGGCGTTCGCGTATTCTGGCAATGCCAATAGACGCATAACCGCTGAGGTCGTCGCTCTCCAGTTTGAGACACACGCGCAGTTTACCTACCTGGATACGGGCGGATTCACCGGAAGCCGCCGCACTATTGCGCGCATCGAAGTTTGCGGTCTGGTAGCGTGCCTGGGGGAAATCTTCCTGGTCGCGAATCGATTCCTGGCTGCCGGGGCGCTTCATCGGTACACACAGGTAGACGACCTCATCGCGGGTGTTAACCGGCACATCCAGGACATCAGGCAGAATTTCATTTTCGGGTGCCAGGATGGGCGTACCATCAGGAAATATCGCCCTCACGCGGGAGAGTGATATTTTGCCCATAGAGAGCGGTTCACTATCAATCGCCAGCTCCAGCACACCCCAGGTATAGGGCCCCAACGAAGCCGTGCGCGCTTCGACCAACTGCTCGAGATAGCGATCCTGTTGTTGGAAGTGTTGAGGGCGCAAGAACATGCCCTCACTCCAGATCACCTTGTTGTTAACCGACATATGTCTTCCTTGCAAAGCCCAACTCAATTGGAATGGAGCTTAATTAAAACTGGCCTGAACGACGCTCTACTTGGATTGCTCCGCTTCCTGAAGGCGCTTTTTCATCAATTCATAATCTTCACTGGAGAGTGTGACCGTATCGCCGTCCTTGCCGCCATCATCATTGCGCGACAGAGGCGAAACAATACCCCGGCGCCGTTTGGCAATATTCTCCGGTGTGCCAATGCGGGTATCCGCTAGGGCGACCTGATAAGTATTTTTCTTGTGGTCAGTGATCGGCAACACCATCAGTGCATCCGCTTTTTGATACTGAACAAATTCCGCCAGCAGACCGATATATTTCACTTCCGGTGTCAAAGGCAGCTCTTCCACACGCTGCTCGCCGGGAGCGAACTCTTTCAAGATAACGGTATCGAGAAGATCATTACCGAGACGGGATTCTGCATTTTCATACAGGTTGAGAAAGTCTTCGCGGGCAAACTGGCGATCGTCTGCCAGCATAAACACACGCACAACCACCGGCGATGCGCGACCGTCATCATCCGGATTAACGTCCTTGCGGATATCCACCGACAGCTCGACACTGGTGTCCAGGTTCAGAGTGCGTCTGGTAGTCTGGCAGGCCGCCAAGCTGACCACCAGTACGCCGAGCAGGGTGAATTTCAGTAGCTTAGATATCGTCACGACCAATTCCCTCTTTCGATTTATTAATTTTTCAGCTGTCTGGCATTCTTCAGCTCAGACAACTGGTTTTCATAAGTCTCTGCAAATTCGTCACCGAAGAGCTTGCGGTAACAGGCATCTGGGTCGCCCACTAATTCCCGGTACATCGCGCTGAAGCCCTCCCATTTTTTTGCATTCTTGCTGCCGAATACGCCGGAGGTATTGCCCAGGCGGCGCTCGATATTATCCGGACTGAAATACCTCAGCATCGCATTGTAACCAGCGCGCATTCCCGCCAGCACGGCGACCTGATGATCGGAGAGATCATCGAAGCTATCCCGCACTGCTTCTTTAGGCTGTAAAAACGCACCGTTACCGGCAAACATCGCCTCTAATGCATCCCTCTCGGTGGCACTAAATTTCAGCGGGTTATTCGCTTCTGTCTGGATCATGGTGCGCTGCACCCGCAGCTCATTTTTGATACTGCTGCGCGCACGCAGGAGATCAATAAGGCGAGCGACGGTTTCTCGAACAATTTCTGTAGCCTGTTGATCCGCGATTTGTTGTTGAGCGGGGCTCATATGCAGGCCCAAGGTTGCAGCCAGCACACTGGATACCGGGGTAGCCGGGGGGGGCTGCACCGGTGGTACCGGGGCCTGCGGAGCTGGGGCCTGTTGGACAGGAGCCGGCTGTTGCAATTGGGAAAAGCTCTGCCCTTGAGCGGCAAAACCCATGGGGCCAGCAGGAGGCGCCTGCCCGGCATCAAAACCCGGCGCGCCGGCCACTTGTTGCCCCTGCATCACCGCAAAAGAATCTGCAAAAGGGTTATCCTGCGGGCTCTGCGGGGGCTGAGCTTGCGGTTGTACTTGCTGCTGCGGCGGCGCTGCTGGTGCTTGCGGCGGAACGAACGCAGATTGCTGCGGGGCAACTTGCTGCTGAGGGGGCGCAACTGGTGGCTGAGGAGTTACCTGGGGCTGTGGGGGAGGCGCCTGGAAAGATTGCGCTTGAGGTGCCTGGGGCTCTACAGAGGAAGGGGGCTCGATCGACTGTTGCGGCGGAGCCTGTGGGGAAATACGCACAGCGTGTTGATCTGCCGGCACATGGTCCTGGTCGCTGCCATCTTTCCACCACTCATCATCAGAATCAGACCATTGACCTTGAGCGGCCTGTCCCTGTGGCTCAGCAGCAAAAGAGCCGAAACCCTGTACATCCGACGCCCCAAAAGATTGGGGTTGTCCAAAGGCCGACATAGGGTCCAGGGGACCCGAGTCTGCGCCCAGTAGATTATCCTGAGCGGGAGTATTCTGGTTACTCTGAGGGATATATCCCCATTCGCCGGACTGGGAAATATCGCTGTTGCCACCAGGCTCCAACCAATTATCCAGCTGCTTTGCCTCCGCCTGGCTCTGCATCTTGGCCATAGCGCTGGCATTGAAGGTGGTGCGATCGGAAGTATCGAGGAAGTCGGCACTGTCCAATCCTTTCGGAAGGTCACTTTCGGCCTGAGGCTGTCGCAGCGTCACCTTGAGGCGGTAATCCCCCACATTAATAATATCCCCCTCATTCAAAGGGAGTTTATTCCCTTTACCCAAGGGAGTATCCCCATCGTTATGATAGGTACCGTTAGTGCTGGTATCAGTCAGGAAAAACTGTCCATCACTGCAAGAAATTTGCGCGTGTTGCGATGAGACAACTCGCTCGGGATCGGGCAGCACCCAATAGTTATCGGCGGAACGCCCCAAACTGCCCCCTTCTTTGGTGAACAGTTTGGTGTGCTTGAGCATATTGGCCCCTGCGGGGTCGGCCAACACTGAGAGTATTAGATCCATGTCTTCCTGACTCACACAGTTGATGTACTTCGCACTTTCGCCGGATGCAAACTACAGAGATCAGTACGAAATGATCCGGGCGCACAGGCCTTTCACATAACAAATTCAAATCCGGCTCGCAGAGATTGCTGTGCCGGAAAAATATTTTTTATCTCCAAGGCCCCCTTAAAGCACCACCAGCGAGAGACCTTAAACTGGGCAGGAGAATCTGATCGCGCCCCTGTACCGAGCGCATAGTACTCAGCCCGGCCCGATCAAATTCTGCAGCTACCCGGTCGGTGAGCAAGGCTTCGGCACAGGGCGTAATCCACTGCCCCTGGGGCAGCTTGCGCAAGTGCAGAGGCAGGCTTTCGTATGTAGCCGAGGCGGGGGCTTGGAGCCTGCCGGTTGTGGAAAAACCCTGGCAGATTGCCAGGGCAAGCAGATAGGCACTGTTGCCCCACTGGTAATACTGATGCCCCTGTTCAGGTGTCAGCTCTTCAAAATCAAAGTGCTCGGTGGTGGAGGTCTCTCTACCAAACGGCAAGCGCAGCATAAAGCGGGGCCCAGCCAGAGCAACATATTCACTCGCGGAGTAATCCCGCACCGCCTGCCAGCTTTCGGCAAAGCGCTCACTCAAGGGGTAATACCAGTCATCCGGATCGACCGAACCGGCTAAGTTGGGGCAACCGGCCAGCTTGGTATCACCACCGAGGAGCAGCGCACTACCAGCCGCTTCTGCGATTGTGGAGAGATCGATCAACAGGTGCAGATCCCGCTCTTCATCGGTGATAAAAAAATCACCCAGAACGAGGTTGTAGGGGCGGTCACCGGCAACGGTTTCGCGCTCGACCAGCAGTTTAAATACCTGGGACTTTTCCAGGTCGCTCTCGGCACTGGCAAAATCGGCAAGCAGCTCCTCCTTGCTGACATCAATCAAATGCAGCTGCAAATTTGGGTGCTCATCCAGCCGTCTCATTAAAAAGTGCAGACTGAGCCAACTCGCCTCCAGTTGGCGGAAATCACTGTGGTGCATCACCTTGCGCATAGTGTCCGAGGTCGCTTCGGCCAGAGCATTTAAATACTCCCCCTGCATGGGGTCCGCACTCTTTTGCACATAGGGCGCAACGATATCCCTGATCAACTGATCCACTTGGAAAGCACTACCGCTCTCCCTGGCCAGGCGCTCGCGCCCCGCCGCGAGGATTTCATCGAGAAGGGACTGCTCGGCAGAATAACCCGCAGTTTCTCGCGCTGTTTCAGCCAGCTCCGGTTTCCACTGGCGAATTTCCTCGGCGGCTTGCTGGAATTGCCCAGGATCGCGCAGGCGTTGGCCGAGCGCTATAAATTGTTTAAAAAGTGGCAGGCGGCTGTAGAGATAATCTGGGTGTAAATCGTCGAAATAGGGCAACTGCAGGGGCTCATCCATCACCGGCAACTGCAGGCTCACCCCCAAATCGCTAAATACACCCTCGAAGGTATCGCGATTCAGCACATATACCCTGCGCTGGGCAATGGTTTCCGGCTCACACTGGCGACGGCTTGAGCGACCACTAAAATCACCCAGGATTGCGACTTTCAGGCTTTCACTGCCAAGGTCCATGGTTTGTTCCTTTTTATTGTTATCGCCGTGGATTTGAAATCCGGCAGTTATCGTGGCTCTACTCACAGTCAATTATCCACAGGTAAAAAAAATACGCAGCACGGCGAAACCACCTGTACTCATCATGCGTTTTTATCTAGTTGGTTTCCACCAATTGTTTTTCGACTTTTTTTGGCTTTCTCGGGCGCCCTCTTTTAAGTGGACGAACCCTTTGGTTGGCGATTTGTTCGATCTTATCTTTAAAGGCGTCACCACCGAGAACATGCCCCAGCTTGATGGTCTCAGCGATGTAATCGAGTAGACGGCTATCGAAGCTATAGCGAAAGAGCTTCCGATAAGCCTGGGCGCGCTGGGCTGCATTCTCACCCAGGTCGGTATATAGGCGATGATCCTTAATCAAGTGATTATGCTCAGTATTCACATGATGATTAAAACTTGACCACCGGTAATTACCCAAGGAGTCCGCAAGCCCCAGATAGAGCGGGCGCAGCTCCACATAGCGGTAACAGGTCAACAAATAAGCATCGGAGTCGATCAGACTGGACTTGTAACGCCCGCGCCAAATTGTGCCGGAACGCTTATAACGGTGATTGACAAACTGAACATAGCGGCGACCCAAAGACTGCATCATTGAGGGTATGCCATCCGGGACTCTCGGGGTGGCAATGATTTGAATCATATTGGGCAGTAAGACGTATGCATGTACGTCCACACGGTACTGATCAGCAGCATTTCGCAAACTAATCAAATAATATTGATAATCCTCTTCATCAAAGAAGCACGGCAAATTGTTGTGACCGACTTGCACAATATGCTGGGGGATATCTATTAGATTGAGCCTGGGCAGACGAGGCATTTTGCCAGCAAATCCTTATTTATAAGGCGCGATGCCTTTCTAGTGATGATTAAAGGTTTTATTATCGCAAATCAGGGAAAAAAATTTCAAACATCATCTGATGCCAAGTTAACATGAACCCTGGTTAGTGGTTGTAATCATGTTACGCTGCATTTTATTGCTATTTAAATAAAGGGGAGTTGCACCAGACATGGATCAGATAAGTCTGGCGGTCAACGGACGCACTGACATTGGTCAAGTTCGCGAGGAAAACGAGGATAGTATTCGCTGGTATGCCAGTGCCGACCAACCTTTCGCTTATATCGTAATAGCGGATGGTATGGGGGGGTACACAGGTGGTGCCACAGCCAGCAAAATAGCGGCAGAAACAGTCCAATTCCACTTAGAAGACCTCTTAAAACACACCTTTCTATCCTGCACTCCAGAGCAGCAACAATTAATTTTACGCGCGACTTTAATCGACGCCATCAACAGTGCCAACAACGCCCTCCTGAATACCAAAAGTACCAATCCCCACTTTGCAAAAATGGGAACTACTATTGTTGTTGCAGTCATGTGGCACGACTTTTTAATTGTTGCGCATATAGGTGATTCACGTGCTTATCTGTGGAATAACTTCGGATTACAGCGCCTTACACGAGATCACAGCGTTGTTCAGGAAATGATAGATAGCGGACAAATAACTGAAGAACAGGCACAACACTCTAGTGTGCGAAACCACATAACCCGCGCATTGGGCGTTTCCAATACCGTAGAAGCAGAAATTAACAGCTGGAAATTAACAGAAAACGCCCTGTTATTACTCTGTACTGATGGTCTGACCGAATATCTGGATGACCACGCGATTGAGCGTGTGCTAGCCACTCACCGCCCCGCGCTAGAGTGTGTCTATCGTTTTATCGACGATGCCAACAGAATGGGGGGGCGCGATAATATTAGCGCGGGGATTCTCGAATACTCCTCCCAACCCGCAGCACAATTACTAGCGCAAGAACAAAGCGCAACCCAAAGACCAAAATCACCCGATGTAACCATCCGAAAAGCGCAACGCTAAACCCGTTTGCCGGAAGCTGAAGAATGACACCGGAACGTCTCACCCAGCTGGTCCCCAACCTGCTCAAGATCCTCAGTCCCTCCACAGCCTCCTTCCCCCAGGGAAACCCCGCGGCAATATGCCGCTGGTTGGAGGCTATTGAAGAGTTACCTGAGGCCCAAACTGCAAGCGACTGCAGCCTACCTCTATGGCCAGAGCCACCGGCAGTCGAGGTCAATGCCTTCACTATCGCCTCAGCGCCGGAAGTCGAGTTGTTACCCGGAATCGGTGAGGGCCCAGTTCAATTTGTGAATGTCCCGGGCACCAATGCGCAGGGCACTCAAGTTCCGTCACTTCAGCGCTGTCACTTGGTAAAGGACCTGGTCATCGCCGCAACCGGCGAGCTGAACTTCGAGCGGGTGGACCTCACGATCCCGGGGCCACTGCCATTTGTTTGGAAACGCTACTATCGCTCTAGCATTAGTGAGGATTGCGGAGTCGGGGCGGGCTGGCGCCACTCGCTGAGCGAACAGCTAGTGGTGCAGGATAACCAGATAGAACTGTATACCGCCGAAGGGCGCAAGGTGCAGTTCCTGTTACCCGCAATTGGTCACAGCTGCTACAACCGCTTCGAACGCTTACTACTATTTCGGCAGAGCCTGCACAGCTACCGGATCTCATCTGTTAACGAGCCCGATAAAATTTTTCGCGCAGATGGAGTCAACAGCGCTCTCCCGCTCACTGAAATTCGCGATCAGTTCGGCAACGCACTGACGATCGACTATAGCGAAGGGCTGCCCAGAAAAATCGTCAGTTCCTGGGGGCGGGTGCTGGACTTCGAAATTCGCGGCGGCCGCATCGGAAAACTGCTCAACAATCACGCTCCAGATGATCAGCGCACGTTGTGCTCCTACGAATTCCAGGGCGGATTACTGACTGAAGTTAGCAGCAACCACGATCGGGAACGCTACCAGTATCACGATTTATTTCTGGTGCAAGCACACAGCGGTGTGAAGGGCAAACGTCAATTTGAATACGATTTGCAGGGGCATTGCCACAGGCTGATACAAGAGGAATCCGAGACCTTGCTAACCTGGCAGCACAGCCAAGGTAATTGCCTGGTGGAAGATACGGATCTAACCCCACAACAGTTGCACTTCAATCAATTCGGCCAGCTCACCAAAGAGCGGCAGGGTCAGCGAGAAAAAAACTGGCTCTACGATTGCTACGGAAACCTGTGCCAATACATTAACGGTGATGGACGACGCAGCTTCTTCCGCTACGATGAGTACGGACGCCTGCGGCGCAGCACCGAGGGAGCCAACAGCAAACGCTATCTGTACGACGAAAACGGTTATCCCCAGGCAGTCCTACTCAAAGAGGATTTGTCGTGGATCTTCCGCTTCAACGGTAAGGGGCGGCCGCAGGCAATAATCGATCCAGAACAAGAGGAGTGGAAATTCCGTTACAGCGAACGCGGCCTGCTCTCTCAAATCACCGACCCCGAGGGCGGCTCAGTGGAATTTTCCTGGGATGGCCAGGGGCAGTTACAAACCGTTCGCCGCGGTGAAAAACAATGGGGCTTCGAGTACGACCACTGGCAGCGTATAACCACACTGATCGTAAACGGGGAAACCTGGCGCGAATGGCATTATGGACCCGCCGGCGAATTGCGCGAGTGTCACATTGGTAGCTATCAATACGGGATTGATTACTGCGAACGCGGCCAACCTCACGCCATCCATGCCAGCAACAGCCAGAGTCTTCAGTGGGAATACGATCAATGCGGCCGTATTTGCCAGATACATTTTGCCGATGGCAACCAGTGGGCACTGCACTCTAATGGCCAGGGGCAGTTGACCCAGCTGCAAACTCCAAGCGGAGATTATCTGTGGCAATACGATGGGCTCGGCCAGTTAACCAGTCACCACGCCCCAGACAAGCGCTGCATCAACTGGACCTACAATATTGACGGCAGCCTCAGTGAATACTGCGATAACGATTGCCGCTGGTACTTCCACTATAACGACGATGGCAGTCTCGCCAGCATACGCAATAACAGCGGCCAAATTAGTGAATTCCACTACGACGCACAAAAGCGTCTGATTCAGGCCAATAATTTACACTCCTCAGTCCGCTTCAAATACGATCGACGCGGCCGGGTTATCGCCGAGAATCACGACAGTAATGACGTGCGCGATTTCAGCCTGAGATACCAATATGACTCGCGCGGCTGGCTGAAAAGCGCCAGCTCCGACAACCTCGATCTGGCCTATACCCTCACACCCTGCGGCACACTCTATGGAGTGGACGCCAATGGTAAACCGGTGTTGCGCACCGAACTCAAGGGGCAGAATTCAATCCATGTACAGGGAGAAGTGCGCAGCACTTTCAAACACCTGTTCGGTCGCCCCGTAAGCCTGGAAAGTGGCCTCGCCCTCGCCTGGCAATTCGACAAACAGCCCCCATTGCAGCTCACAAATCCTATGCGACAGTCAGGGTTTACCCAGGCGCAGGTCGACAGGGATAAGCGCGGCAATGTGGTCGCCGAGCGGCAAATTCCCGGGCGCAGAGATTATCAATATCAGTACGATGGTTGGGGATTGATGAGCACAGCGGAATGTGGCGATTTCAAAACTTATTTCCGCTATGATCCATTTGGGCGCCGGCTGAGCAAAACCTGTACTCACCGCAAATCATCCCGCCAACGCCGGGTCACCACCAGTTGGAGCGGCCTGGGCATCTGGGCAGAGGCGCACCAGGTCGACGGAAAATCCCGGGGTATCGGCCACTGGATTACCCACCCTTTGCACGGGTACGTACTGTGTCATTGGAGTTCCGGCCACTGCAAGCACTACCATACAGACCCACAGGGAAAACCCCTGGCCATTTTCGACGCTCAAGGTACTGTACAGTGGTCACAGGGAAATGATGCTGAAGACGTTGATGGCAGAGGTTTCGGGCAGACCCCCGGCCCCTGGCGCGGCACTAACATAATTGCCGATATCGAGACCGGACTCTGGTACAGCCCCTCCAGGTATTGGAATCCGGCTCTACACATGTGGCTCAATGGCCCGAGGATTTTTACTCACATCACATCCAATGTTCCACTGACCAGGCTCTGAACCCTTCGTCGGCGCCCCGACCCGGGGCCATCCGGGCCTGTGCCTATCCCTACACCGTATCAATCAATTGCGTAGAAAAATTATGCAAGCATCCCCGGACTTTGAAATCGGCGGTATCGCAGTGGCCAAGGGAGAATCCCGCCATATCGACCTGCCCGTGGTCAGCCTCTATACCAACACAGAGATGGCTATCCCCGTCTATGTACAGCGCGGTAAGCGCGAGGGCCCCACCATATTTGTCTGTGCCGCAGTGCACGGTGATGAGCTGAACGGCATCGAAATCATCAGCCGTCTAATTCAAAGCCGCAGTCTGAAGTCTCTGCGCGGCACGCTGATCGCCGTGCCCATGGTCAATGTCTACGGGGTTCTCCAGCATACCCGCTATCTGCCTGATCGCCGCGACCTCAACCGCAGCTTTCCCGGCTCCGCCAAAGGCTCCCTGGCTGCACGCATGGCCCATGTGTTTTTGCGCGAGATAGTGGCCAAGTGCGATTACGGCATAGACCTGCACACCGGAGCCGCCCACCGCAGCAACCTGCCCCAGGTGCGCGCCAATCTCGACGACGATGTGACCCGCGCCATGGCCAAGGCATTCGGTGTACCGGTACTGCTCAATGCATCGATTCGCGATGGCTCCCTACGCCAGGCAGCTGCAGATCGGGGGGTGAGAATCCTACTGTATGAGGCCGGAGAAGCTCTGCGCTTCGATGAGTTGTGTATCCGCGCTGGCCTGAAGGGGGTCACCAACGTACTCAGGCACCTGGGTATGTTGCCGGCGAGGCGCAGACGCAGCCTGATAGAACCCTTTATCGCCCGCAGCAGTGGCTGGTTACGCGCCGGCGACAGCGGTATTGCCACCCATCTCAAAGCGCTGGGAGATCAAGTCTATGCGGGAGATCTGCTCGCCACGATTGCCGACCCTTACGGCAACGAGCTCGACCAAGTGCGCAGTAATGGCGAGGGAATCATAATCGGCAAACAGAATATCCCCCTGGTGCAAGAGGGCGAGGCGATGTATCACATCGCCTATTTCCATGAGCCCCAGGAGGTGGTTGAGAACCTCGAGTTACTGCAGGACAGCCTGCTGCCGGACGAAAATTTCTAAGGGCGCCCTACTGTTTCTGGAGTAACTCCAGCACCTCTTTGCTGGGGAAGCCCTTCTCCTCCACACCGGCGCTCTTTTCGAATGCCTTGATGGCTTTGCGGGTCCCCGGACCGGCTTTGCCATCAATCTCGCCGCTGTAAAAGCCCTTTTGCTTCAACAGCTTTTGCAGCTGCTCAACCTGGTTGCCGTCGAGGGGAGTAAAAGGGCGATTCCAGTCTTTTACCAGGGGGGGACCGCCGCCGATACGATCCGCCAACAAACCGATCGCAATGGCATAGCGATCCGAGTTGTTGTAACGCTTAAGAACGAAGAAGTTCTTAAACACCAGAAAAGCCGGGCCATTGCGCCCATCTGGCAACTTCAGCTCCGCCACGGCCTTCTTACTTGGGAAAGCCTCGCCATTGGCACGCTTGACCCCGAGCTTTTCCCACTCCGCTACCGTCAGTTTGCCCCCCGGCATTTTGTTGGCGGGAATGGAAACCTCATAACCCCAGGGCTTCGCTTTTTGCCAGCCATTACTGGATAAGAGGTTGGCTGCGGTAGCCAGGGCATCCGGCACTGAATTCCAGATATCGCGCTTGCCATCGCCATCGATATCCACCGCGTAGGCCTGGTAACTGGTGGGGATAAACTGCGTATGCCCCATAGCTCCCGCCCAGGATCCCAGCAGGTGCTGGCCTTCGATATCACCGGCCTGCAGAATCTTCAATGCCGCCAACAGCTGCTGCCGCCCGAACTTCTTGCGCTGTGGGTCTGCATAGGCCAGGGTGGCGAGGGAGCGGATTACGCTACGCATCACCTTCTCGTTGCCAAGGATGCCACCAAAGCTCGACTCCACCGACCAGATCGCCAGGAGGATATTGGGGTCCACACCAAAGCGCTTCTCAATCTTGTTGAGCCAGGGCTTCATTTTCTCCTTCTCACGCTTACCCCGCTCGATAGCGCGCTTTTGCACCCGGTTGTCGAAGTACTGCCATACCGGCGCCTTGAACTCAGGCTGGTAGCTGGCCCTATCCAGCACCCACTGGTCCGGAGAGGTAACCCCCTTAAAGGCCTGGTCGTAAACCTTGGGAGAAATCCCATTCTTAATGGCGGTTTGGCGAAACTCCTTTACCCACTTTTCAAAGGCCGGGTCCGGCTTATCAGCAGCCCGGGCGCCCTGGGTCATAAAGGCTAAGCAAAGGGTGAGAACATAGAACAGCGTGGGGAACCGGTGCAATCTGGGCATGGGAGTACCTTTGACACGACATTTCGCTCGCACAAGGTTAGAACGAGCCTCTCTCTTCCGAAAGGCGGATTTCTCCAATGGTGTCATCCGCCCGATCAGTCATTAATGGGGACACTGGACTGAAAGGGAAGTTCTGAGAATTGCTGGACCCTGTGACCAGGGCCACAAAATCAGGGAATCACGTAAAAGAGTACGGCGAAGAAGTGCAAGATACCGCCCGCCAGCACAAACAAATGCCAGATGGCGTGATGAAACCTCAGGCTGCGCCACAAGTAAAAGGCGATACCACCTGTGTAACAGAGGCCACCCAGCACCAACAACCACAGGCCACCGGTTTCGAGGCTATTCGCCAGGGGTTTGATTGCGGCGATAACCACCCACCCCATCAGGGCGCTGAGAGTGATCGAAAGGGCGCGGATCTTTTTCAAAGGGGTGAATTGGATAATCAGCCCCAACAGGGCCAATCCCCAGATAATGCCAAACAACCACCAGCCCCAGGGCCCGCGCAGGGTCACCAGGGTAAACGGGGTATAAGTGCCGGCAATCAGGAGAAATATCGAGGTGTGGTCCAGAGTCCGCAAAATCGCCTTGGCGCCTATGTGGCTAACAGCGTGATACAGGGTAGAGGCGAGGAAACAGAGGATCAGGGTGGAGGCGTAGACGCTGGAGCTGACGATGTGCCAGGCATCCCCGCGCAACGCGGCAAAACCAATAAGAACACCTAGACCGGCGATAGCCAGTACGGCTCCGACACCATGAGTTACGCTATTGGCAATTTCTTCAGCAAAGCTATAGCGGCTGGCAACGGAAACGGATGAGGTCATAGATTGGCCCGATTAAATTCTGGTACTGAGTGGCTCCAATAACCACTCGACCGATAACTGGAATCAGGTCTAATGATCAAAGGCCTCACTAAAAATAGCAAGGCCAGGATCAGACCGGAGATTCACAACCGGGCCACTAGGGCTTAAACACTCGCGTTATGGATTCCCATTTCGCAAAGTGCGGAAGAGGCGCGAACAATAGTCTCATTGCGATCGGGGCCTGTAGAAACAATATCTACCGGTGCACCCACCAGCTCTTCAATGCGGGCGATATAGGCCTTGGCATTGGCCGGCAGGTCCGCTTCGCGGCGCACACCAAAAGTATTCTCTGTCCAACCGGGCATACTCTCGTATACGGGCTCGACACCCTCCCAACCGGCGGCGTCGAAAGGCACCGGCACTTCTTCGCCAGCGCTGTTGCGGTAGCCCACACAGATCTTCACTTCCTCGAGACCATCGAGCACATCCAGCTTGGTCAGACACAAGCCGGAGATACTGTTGATACGAATAGCGTGGCGTACGGCAACTGCATCGAACCAGCCAGTGCGGCGCTGGCGCCCGGTAGTGGCACCGAATTCATGCCCCTTCTCGCCCAGGTGACGCCCTACTTCACAGTCGAGCTCGGTGGGGAAAGGACCGCCGCCAACACGGGTGGTGTAGGCCTTGGTGATACCCAGCACGTAGTCCAGGTACAGGGGACCAAAACCAGAACCGGTGGCGGTGCCGCCGGCAGTGGTGTTGGAGGAGGTCACAAACGGATAGGTGCCGTGGTCGATATCCAGCAGGGAGCCCTGGGCACCCTCGAACAGGATGTGCTCGCCCTGCTCGCGGGCCTTGTGCAGCTGATCGGCCACATCAATGATCATTGGCACCAGTTGCTCACGCCAGATCTTGGCCTGCTCCAGGGTATCCTCATAGCTTACCGGATCAACCTTGTAGTATTCGGTCAAGGCAAAGTTGTGGTAGTCGATCAGCTCCTTGAGCTGATTACAGAAGTTCTCCCAGTTGCACAGGTCACCGAGACGCAGGCCGCGGCGGGCAACCTTATCTTCATAGGCGGGACCGATACCACGACCGGTGGTGCCGATGGCTTTGTCGCCACGGGCCTTCTCACGGGCTTGGTCCAGGGCCACATGCACCGGCAGAATCAGCGGGCAGGCCGGTGACAGGCGCAGGCGCTCGCGCACTGGAACACCGCGTTCTTCCAGCTCTCCCATCTCCTTGAGCAGTGCTTCCGGTGACAACACCACACCGTTGCCGATCAGGCAGGTGACGCTGGGGCGCAGGATACCGGAGGGGATCAGGTGCAGTACGGTTTTCTCACCGTCAATCACCAGGGTGTGGCCGGCGTTGTGTCCGCCCTGAAAGCGCACCACCAGGGAGACCTGCTCTGTCAGCAAATCGACAATCTTACCCTTGCCTTCATCGCCCCACTGGGTACCCAGCACTACTACATTCTTGCCCATCTGTATCAATCTCTAACTCAGGTTTCGTTCTGCGGGAGGCCAAGTGGCCCCTACATCAATGGATCTTGCGGAGTTCACCGCACCAATATAGGCACATTATCGGCACATCCACTGCGCCCGCCTGTGCTCAATCCCGGGGCTTCACCACCCAGGAATCGCCTTCCAATACCAGTTCGCGATCACAGCGCGAATAGACATCGCTCTCTGCGCTATCGGAAAGGGTGGCTATCACCACCTCTCCCCGCTTGCGCAGCTCGTCAACTTTGCGCCAAAGCTCGGCGCCTTGCGGGCCGCTCACTTCCGGCGCGAGTATGGCGCCTTCACTAGGTGTTGCACTTATACCCAGGGTATTGAGGGCCACTAAATCACTACTAAATCCTGTTGCCGGCCGATCCCGACCGAATACCGCGCCAATACCGTTGTAGCGGCCCCCGTTGGCAAGCGCCTGCCCGTGGCCCGGCGTGTAAGCGGCGAATACCAAACCGGTCTCATAGTCGTAGCCGCGCACTTCACTCAAATCGAAAAAGAGCGTCACTGCCGGGTAGCGCTGCCCTAGAGCCTCGGCCACCTGCTGCAGGTCAGACAATGCATCCAGCAGTGGCTGCGGTGCCCCCGCCAACTGCGTGGCGGCCCGCTCCAGGCAATCGAGGCCACCAGCGAGACCCGGCAGAGCCTGCAACCAGGCTGCTACCTGCAAGTCGCTAATATTCTCTGACACCCAACTGTGGACATCGGCACTGGCCTTGTTCTGCAGCAGCGCGGACAACTCTTCACGCGCACTGTCGCCGAGCCCGGCCGCCTCGGCGAGGCTTCGGTAGATGGCGACGTGACCGAGGTCCAAATAAATATCTTCCACCCCGGCAACCTGCAGACTCTCCAGCATCAGGGAGATCACCTCGATATCCCCGGCGAGACTGTCCACACCAAACAATTCCGCACCTATCTGGATGGGCGCACGGGAGCCCATGGCGGTGCGTGCCCGGGTATGCAGGACCTGGCCCGCGTAGCACAAGCGGTTGGCCCCCGCGCGGGGAAAACTATGCGCATCGATGCGCGCGGTCTGCGGGGTAATATCAGCGCGGATGCCGAGTGTACGCCCGGAGATCTGGTCTGTGACCTTGAAAGTACTCAAATCGAGATCGCGCCCCATGCCAACCAGCAGGGATTCGGTGAACTCCAGCATTGGCGGTATCACCAACTCATACCCCCAGCAATGGTAGAGGTCCAACAGTCGGCGGCGCAGGGTTTCAACTTGAACGGCACCCGCGGGCAAAATCTCCGCGATGCCATCCGGCAGCATCCAACGATCGGCTTGAGTCATGGTGTAACGGACTTTTCAGAGTTAATGAGGCGCGTCGGCTTCCACAAAAAAACCGGGCGAGGCCCGGTTTGCGTGATTTTAGCACCAACTGCCGGCAGGAAGGTAGGGCTGTCGCAAGGACAGCCGCGACCTCGGGTAAACGGCTAGCGGTTAGCGGTTAGGGATAATCCGCTGCCATTTGCCCTGCGAGCTGGTTTATTGCCCTTTGGGATCCTTCAGGTAGCGGAAAAACTCACTATCTGGATCCACCAGCATCATGTCGGATTTACTGCGGAAAGATTCCCTGTAGGCCTGCAGGCTGCGGGTAAAGCGGTAGAACTCGGGGTTCTTAGTATAGGCCGCGGCGTAAATAGCTGCTGCCTCCGCATCGCCGGCACCACGCAGTTCTTCGGCCTGGCGGTAGGCCTCGGACTCGATGACCACCTTCTGGCGATCAGCATTGGCCTTGATACGCTCACTGGCTTCCTGACCCTTGGCGCGATGATCCCGCGCTTCGAGCTCACGACCTGCGCGCATACGCTGGAACACGGACTCGGAGACCTCCGGCGGCAGGTCGATACGCTTGACGCGCACATCAATCACTTCCACTCCAAGGTTCTTTTGCGCTATCTGATTCAGATTTTTAGTGATTTCAGACATTAACTCATCGCGCTCACCACTGACCACCTCGTGCAGATCGCGTACACCAAACTGGTTACGCAGACGGTCGTTGATTTGCTCCGACAGCAGACGCACCGCATTGCGCTGATCACCGCGGGTGGCGATGTAGAACTTGCTCACATCGGAGATACGATACTTAGCGTAGGAATCCACCATCATGAACTTGTTTTCGCTGTTGAGCATGCGCACCGGGCTCGAATCCACAGTTTGGATACGTGCGTCGAACTTGCGCAGCTTTTCCGCAAACGGGATCTTGAAGTAGAGGCCCGGCTCGGTATAAGTGCGCACCAGTTCACCGAAACGCAGCAATACGGCCTTTTCCGTTTCCTTCACCACAAAGGCACTGGAGGAAACCAATAGGATACCGAGCAGCAGTACGACGATAATTCCCAGAGTTTTGTTATTCATTCCATCACCTCCTAGCGAACAGTCTGGCTGCGGCGGTTGCCGGCAGCATCCTGACGCAGGCGCTCGACGATACGCTGGTAGACCTCTTCGATTACAATCGGGGAGGTGTCTTTGCGTTGGGCAGCCTGAGTCGTGCTCTCCTGCGCCAGCTTATCCAGCGGCAGGTACATCATGTTGTTGCCACCCTCGACATCGACCATCACTTTGGAAGTGCTGGACATCACATCCTGCACCGCATCCAGGTAAAGACGCTCACGGGTCACTTCCGGCGCGCGCTCGTACTCTGTCAGCAGCTTCTCGAAGCGAACCGCCTCACCGCGGGCACTCTCTACCACCCGGGCCTTGTAACCCTCCGCTTCTTCGATAATGCGCTGAGCCTGACCGCGGGCAACCGGGATCACCTGATTGGCATAGGCCTGGGCTTCGTTTTGCAGACGCACCTCATCCTCGCGGGCTTTGGTCACATCATCGAAGGCATCTTGCACTTCGCGGGGCGCCTTAGCGTCAGTGAGGTTCACCACATCAATGCGGATGCCCGTCTGGTAGAGATCCAGGTATTCCTGCAGACGCTGCTGGGTGTCAGTGGATACCTGGGTCCGGTTTTGCGAAATCACACCGTTCAGAGTGAGAGAGCCCACTACATGGCGCAGGGCACTGTCAGTGGCCTCCTGCAGGCTCTTCACCGGCTCGCGCACACGCAGCACAAAAGATTCCGCATCACTCACTTGCCACTGAACGGTCAATACCACTTCCACGATATTGGCGTCTTCGGTCAGCATCTGTCCGGTGGTGCGCTCGGTACGCACCTCAGTCATATTGACCTTGGTGACATGATCGATCAGCGGTGGGTTCCAGTGCAGAC
This sequence comes from Microbulbifer sp. THAF38, assembly GCF_009363535.1. Taxonomy (NCBI): domain Bacteria; kingdom Pseudomonadati; phylum Pseudomonadota; class Gammaproteobacteria; order Cellvibrionales; family Microbulbiferaceae; genus Microbulbifer; species Microbulbifer sp. THAF38. Next base: position 255,456 of record NZ_CP045369.1, on the reverse strand, counting down.
CGGCGGACTCAGTCGAATGGTATTTACCCAGGCGCAACACCACCGCCTGTTCGTTGGCGTTAACCTGATAAATACCGAGTCCCGCATAAATTAATACCGCGATAACAATCACCAGCATCCATGGGAATTTACCCGTTCCGGTGCTTGGGCTACCGCCAAACAATCCGCCGAGTTTCTGCTGGACTTTGCGGAACAGCTCGTCGAGATCCGGTGGGCCATCGTTATTGCGGTTGCCACCGCCACCACCCCAAGGGTCTTTGCCGTTGTTACCACCCGGTTCATTCCAGGCCATCTAAATTACTCCAACTCTGATCATTTAAGCTTTTACTCCGGCGGATTCTAGCATTCCCCGCCGGCAAAATATTGCCGCCAAACCTCTGCCAAAGGCAATTTTGTCGAAATCGCGGCCGCCTCAGCCGTATAAAGACTCATCTACAAGAGGCTGAAGCTAAGGCTACTGCGCTTCGTTGTCGCTACTGCTGTCGCCACGAATATTTTCTTGTGGCAACCACTCCGGCTCTTCACCGGCATTTAAAAATGGAGCCAGCAAACGCTGGAAATCACTACGCGGCAACAATAACTGCAACTCGCAGTCGCCATTATCCCGGTATTGTTCGCTCTGCACTGCATTGATTTGATAGAGCTGGGCGCGCAAGCGGGATTGCTGTGGCCTCACTACCAGCAGGCCCTGCACCATTTGTTCGCCCAGGCGCTCCGCAATCGCCTCCACCAAAAGATCACAGCCGGCGCCTGTCACCGCGGACAGCCAAACCGCGCGTGGCACGCCCTGTTCATCGCGATCGATGCGGGGCTCAAAGTCGGCGAGCAGATCGATTTTGTTGTACACCAGCAGCTGTGGAAGATCCGATGCACCGATTTCCTCGAGCACGGTCTGTACCTCTTCCATCAAGTGCAGGCGATCCTCTGCGGCGGCATCCACTACGTGCAGTAGCAGTGTTGCCTGGGCGGCTTCCTCCAGAGTCGCACGAAAAGCCTCAACCAATTTGTGTGGCAGGTGCGAAACAAAACCTACCGTATCTGCAAGGATCATGGCGCCAACATTGGGTAATTCAACCCTGCGCATGGTCGGATCGAGGGTCGCAAACAATTGGTCGCGCACGTATACATCGGCGTCGGTAAGTCGGTTAAACAAGGTCGACTTACCGGCGTTGGTATAACCCACCAGGGAAACCGTGGCCACCTCGGCACGGGAGCGCGCACGCCGGCCCTGTTCCCGCTGGCGGCGGACTTTTTCCAGGCGCTTCTCAATGGAATCTATACGCGCGCGCAGCAGGCGGCGATCAGTTTCCAGCTGGGTCTCACCTGGACCGCGCAAGCCGATACCGCCTTTTTGCCGTTCCAAGTGGGTCCAGCCGCGCACCAGCCGGGTGGCCATATGGCGCAACTGCGCAAGCTCCACCTGTAACTTACCTTCGTGGGTACGCGCACGCTGGGCGAAAATATCGAGGATCAGGCCGGTGCGATCCAACACCCGACACTTGAGTTCGCGCTCAACGTTGCGCTCCTGACTGGGGGACAGGGTGTGATCAAAGATCACCAATTCCGCACCCTGCTCTTTCACCACCTGGCGAATCTCTTCCAGCTTGCCCCGGCCGACAAAAGTTTTGGGGTCTGGAGTGGCGCGCTGTCCAAAGATAAAACTGACCGGGTCTGCTCCGGCAGAGAGGGCAAGCTCCTCAAATTCGCGAGGATCATCTGGGCTGTCTATAGCGGAGAGTTCAAGGTGTACCAGTACTGCCAGTTCACCGGATTCCGGTCGATCGAAAAACAATGGGAAATCTCTGTATGAGGAAGTGGACGCCTACCCGGCTCCCTGGTTGAAGTGGCAGCCGGAAATCTAATATCAGATTCACACGGCTGCTAGCGCCCCGGCAATGGGGCGCGAGTCTCGATAACGCGCAACGCAATCAGCTGAAAGATTCGCGCTCACCGCCTTCACCATTGCCCTCTCCGCCATGCTGTGCGGCTGGGTTCAACAGTGGAACGCGCACAGCGCGGGACGGTACAACAGTGGAAATAGCGTGCTTGTATACCATTTGGCTAACGGTATTTTTCAGCAACACCACAAACTGGTCGAAAGATTCAATTTGCCCTTGGAGCTTGATGCCGTTTACCAGATAGATAGAAACCGGGATACGCTCTTTGCGCAGTACGTTGAGGTAAGGGTCTTGTAAGCTGTGCCCTTTTGACATCTTTTTTCTCCTTGTCAAAAAGCTGAATGCGGATGCAGGCCGCAATCGCATCCGCGAAGAGCGCGGATCAAAAAACGACTGAGGTCGAATACGCGTATAAGTAGTGTAGTAGCGAGCCGGAAAAGGCCGGCTCTGTGAAAACTGACTGACTGAGCTTGTCGTTTTATAGCCCAACCACGTTATGGATGCTTAAGCGAGAAATTTCAAGGCTTCGGCCAATATTTCATCATTCTCACGCACCCCGCCCTCACTATCCTGAGTGTACAAAATTTCCAGCTCAGGCCAGCGCCGCAACCAAGTCAGCTGGCGCTTTGCCAGCTGGCGGGTGGCGGCAATTCCCGCGGCAACCATCTCGTCGTAATCGCAGCGCCCATCCAGGTACTGCCACACTTGACGATAGCCCACTGCGCGAATTGCCGGCAGGTCCTCGTGCAGATCGCCGCGCCCATACAAACCGCGCACTTCCTGCACAAATCCGGCTTCAAGCATCCGCCGAAAACGCAGTTCGATACGCTCATGAAGCAGCGACCTATCGCGAGGCATAATCGCCAACTGACTCAACCGGTAGCGTTCCTGCACACCACCCCCAGCCTGCTCGCGACGCAACTGGGACAGAGGCACACCGGTAAGCCGATAAACCTCAAGTCCCCGCTCGATGCGCACCGAGTGATTGGGGTGCAATTCTGCCGCCAACTGTGGATCGACCTGTGCCAGCTCCGCGTGTAACGCGGGCCAGCCCTCGCGCTCGGCACGCGCTTCAATTTCCGCACGCAGTTGCGGGTCGGCCTCTGGCAATTTTGCCATTCCTTCTAGGAGAGCACGGAAATACAACATAGTTCCGCCAACCAGTAAAGGGATCTTACCGGCTGTGCTGATTTCGTCCATAGCTTCAAGAGCATCTTTGCGAAAACGACCGGCGGAATAGGACTCGCTGGGGTCACAGATATCAATCAAACGGTGGGGGTAGCGGGCCAACTCCTCTGCACTGGGTTTGGCCGAACCAAGATCAAGGCCCCGGTAGACCAGGGCCGAATCCACACTAATTAACTCCACCGGCAGATGGTCGGCCAGGGCCATAGCCAAATCCGTTTTGCCCGATGCGGTGGGGCCCATTAAAAAAATCGCGCGGGGTTTATCGTCCAGAGTGCGCTCGCTCAAATCAACACCTACTTCCCAAACGCGGTTATTGACCGCGCATAAACCACTTATCCATATCCGCCAGTTTAACCTGGGTCCAGGTCGGGCGGCCGTGATTGCACTGGCCGCTGCGCTCGGTGCGCTCCATATCCCGCAGCAGCGCATTCATTTCCGGCACCGTCAGGCGGCGGTTGGCGCGCACAGAACCGTGACAGGCCATGGTAGCGAGCACTTCGTTGATGCGCTCGCCAATGCGCTCACTGTCGCCCTGCCCAAGTAAATCCGACAGTACATCGCGCACCAGTTGCTCCACCTGGGCACCGTGCAACATGGTGGGCACCTGGCGTACCAGCAGGGTTTCCGGGCCGGCGCGCTGCAGCACAAAGCCGAGAGAAGTGAAAACCTCACTGCGCTCCTCAAAGCAATCCGCCTCGCGCTGGCTCACCGCCAAACTCACCGGCACCAGCAATGGCTGCGCCTGAATGCCGCCGGCGGCATGGGCCGTTTTCATCTGTTCGTAAACAATACGCTCATGAGCAGCGTGCATGTCTACCACGATCATGCCCTGCTCGTTCTGCGCGAGAATATAAATACCGTGCAGCTGGGCAATGGCAAAGCCTAGCGGCGGGATCTCTTCCCCACTGGCATTGTCACTGGCCATTGGCATCTGCACTGCCATAGGCGCAACTGCAACGCCAGGCTGAGGCGCGGCTGTGGCTGCAGATTCGGCAACACCCGCCGGCTCCCGGTAGGGTTGATGCAGGGCGCCGTAGGCATTCATTTGCTGCTGCAAACTCGACGGTGAGGGGCGATTGGAGAGCGGCATTTTTTGCTGGCCGGAGAATTCTCCCGCCTGGATACCGCTGACTCTTTCTGCGGCACCATTCTCTTGCCCATCAGCCTCTTCAGCTTGCTCATCTTTCTGCCCTGGGCGCACATCGGCTAGGGCTCTGTGCAAACTGCCAAACAGGAAATCATGCACTAGGCGGCCATCGCGAAAGCGCACCTCGTGTTTGGTGGGATGCACATTCACATCCACCGATGCCGGGTCCAATTCCAGATAGAGCACAAACGCTGGATGGCGGCCGTGATAGAGCACATCGGCAAAGGCGCGGCGCACCGCGTGACTCACCACTTTGTCGCGAATAGCACGCCCATTGACGTAGAAGAATTGCAGATCGGCCTGGGAGCGGGAAAAAGCCGGCTCGGCCACCCAACCCCACAGGCGCAGACCACTGCGCTCCACATCGATATGCAGGGCATTCTGCATAAACGCCGGACCGCACACCTGCGCCACACGGCGCTCCATCTCCACACGGCCGCTGCCGGCGCGCAGGTTATGCACGCCCTTACCGTTGTGGCGCAGACTGATAGACACATCGAAGCGGGACAGCGCTAGGCGCTTGATGGTGTCGTCGATACGATTAAATTCGGTCTTCTCGGTGCGCAGGAATTTGCGTCTTGCCGGCGTATTGAAAAACAAGTCGCGCACATCCACGGTAGTGCCGCGGGGGTGGGCCGCCGGCGCCAGCTGTGCCTGCATGTCACGGCCCTCGGCACTCACTTGCCAGCCCTTGCCGCTCTCATCGCGGCTGCTGATCAGATTCAATCGCGCGACAGAGGAAATACTGGCCAGGGCCTCACCACGGAACCCCAGGGTGGCCACCGCCTCCAGATCTTCCAGCACGTGGATTTTAGATGTGGCATGGCGCGCCAGCGCCATGGGCAAATCCTCTTTCTCGATACCCTTGCCGTTATCCCGCACTTTCATGCGCTTGATGCCGCCGTTATCAATATCCACTTCCAGCCGCGTGGCGCCAGCATCCAGGCTGTTTTCCAGCAGCTCCTTGATTACAGAGGCGGGGCGTTCGACCACCTCACCGGCAGCGATCTGGTTGGCGAGACGCGGAGATAATTGCTGGATACGTTCGTGCATAACTCTGGCCTGTTATTGCTGCTGTGGCCGTGGGGCGCTAATTCGTAAAAACCGATTAACCGGAAGGGATACTCAGTGTCTGGCCGACACGGATGACCGAGCTGTTGATGCCGTTAGCTTCCTTCAGGGACGCCACGGAAATTCGGTAGCGCGCGGCGATTCCTGACAGTGTCTCGCCGCGGGCAATGACATGTCGGCGCGCTTCGGCACCGCGATTGGCGGCAACCCAAGTGCCCGCCGGAGGGCGGCTCTCGAAGTGGGCCACTATACCTTCGCTGAGTTTTTGTGCCAGCCTGCGTTGGAATTTCGGGTCACGCAGACGCTTTGACTCATAGGGGTTGGTAATAAAACCAGTCTCTACAAGAATTGAGGGCACATCTGGAGAGCGCAACACGGCGAAATTGGCCTGCTCCACACGCTTCTTGTGCAGATGCGTCACGGTTCCCAGCTGGGACAGTACACTGGCACCGATATCCAGGCTGGCATTCATGGTCGCAGTCATAGAGAGATCCAGCAGGACTCCGGCGAGGGTATCGTCCTTGTCGCCCAGGTTCAGGCTGCCTGCACCACCGATCAGATCCGACTCGTTTTCCCGCTGGGCCAGAAAGCGCGCTGTTTCACTGGTGGCGCCGCGAGTCGATACCGCATAGACACCGGCGCCACGGGCATCCTTGCGGGTAAAGGCGTCGGCATGTATCGAGACAAAGAGATCTGCACGAATCTTGCGGCCAAAATTTACCCTATCCCGGTGAGCAACGTAATAGTCGCCGGAGCGCACTAATTTGGCGCTAAAGCCCGGTCTCTGGTTGATCTGTTTATTTAACTGCTTGGCAATCGCCAGCACCACATCTTTTTCCCGCAGCCTGCCGGGCCCAAGCGCACCCGGATCCTCACCTCCATGGCCGGCGTCGATAGCGATCACGATATCCCGCTCGCCGCCCACCTGCTGCAAGGTTTTCTCCTCGCTTTTCACCTCATCGTAGAGATCGATCACCAGGCGATCCGGCATCTGCTCGTGGCGACGTAAGGCAAAGCTGCGCGGGTTAGTTTGCTGCTTCAAATCGAAGACCACTCGCAGGTCTTTTTTGTTGTGGCGGGCGTGGCGTACTTGGGCGATGGGAGTACCCTTCAGGTCCAGAGTATCTAACTGTGCCTTCAACTGGGTATCGGCAATATCCACCACAACACGGTGCGGCCCGCTCAGGGTAAACAACTTGTGCTCCGCCGGGCCGCTCAGGTCGAAGACCAGACGCGTGTGGTCCGGCGCCCGCCACAGGCGCACGCCCTCTACTTCTGCCGCTGTCAACGGCAGTGCGATTGTCAGCCCGATTACCAGGGCCACTAGCGAGCGCCACATCCTACTCATTACTTCCCAACCCTTTCACTTATTGTTTTTACACGTCCCTGAATTCAGGCCAATTCCTATTTATGTAGCATCTTTGCCAGGGTATCGAGCACCGCTTCTCCCTGTTTGGAGTGGGTATTCAACAGCAGCTGGCGGCCGCTGTCCGGCACTTGCAGAGTCAATTCCAAATCTGGTTCGGGCAAAACGCCAGCGCCGCGTTCCGGCCATTCCACCAGGCTCAGGCTATGCGCGGCGAAATAGTCCCGCACCCCCATAAACTCCAACTCCTCGGCATCTCCCAGGCGATAGAGGTCGAAGTGATATACCCGCTGGGGGCCGAGTTCGTAGGGCTCAACCAGTGTGTAAGTCGGACTTTTCACCGCGCCCTGGTGCCCAAAGGCTCTCAATACTCCGCGACAAAAAGTGGTCTTGCCGGCGCCCAGCTGGCCATTCAGATACAGGGTGAGCCCCCGCTGTAGGCCACTGGCCAGGCAGGCGCGGCCCAGCGCTTCACCGCCGGCCACCGTTGCCTCTTCGTCCGCTAAATGCAATTTCAGTTCACTCACTATCAGTCCACCAACCGTCGAATCCAGGGCAATAAATCTGTGGCCAGTAAGCCGCGCTGACCATCCTCCGCGGCGCGGTTACCCGCTTCGCCATGCAGCCAGACTGCCAGGCGCGCCGCATCTACCAATGGCAGGTGCTGACCGATCAAGGCCGCCACTATTCCGGTGAGCAGATCTCCCATGCCTCCCGAGGCCATACCCGGATTACCGCTGTTGATCAGATCGACACCGCCTTCGTGGGCAATCAGAGTGCCGGCGCCTTTTAGTATCACCACACCACTGAATTTCTGCTGAACTGCCACCGCCGCCGCGCGGGGGTCCGCCAGTACCTCGGCGGTATCGCAGCCGAGCAGGCGCGCCGCCTCACCCACATGGGGCGTCAGCACCCAATCATCGCGTTTTACGCCAGCGAGTACCCGCCCAGCGGCGAGGATATTCAGTGCATCCGCATCCACCACCAGCGGCACTTGAGCGCGGCCGGCACGAGCCAGTAACTGTTCGCTCCAGGGAGAGCGGCCAAGACCCGGACCCACTGCGATGACATCGGGCCCCTCTAAAAGTGGTTCCAGTTCCTGGCCAGAAATAACCGGATGAGCCATGACCTCAGGGCAACGGGTCAAAGCGGCAGTTAAGTGTTCCGGGCGGGTTGCCAGGGAGATCAGACCGGCACCACTGCGCGCAGAGGACTGCGCCGCCATCAGCGCTGCGCCACCGAAACCGCTGTCGCCACCAACCACCAGAATATGGCCAAACATATTTTTGTAGCTGTCCGCAGCACGCTCGGGCAGGCGTTTCAGGCTGGAGTGCTCAAACCGTTGCGCCAGGGGCTCTACTGCTTGATAAACCGGTGCGGGGGCGCCGAGATCGGCAAAGATCACCTCGCCACAAAGCGCCGGGCCACGTCCACAGTAGAGGCCCAGCTTGCGACCGATAAAGGTCACGGTCATATCGGCTTGAACGGCCAGATCGGCGCCGCCACTATCGGCACTCAAACCCGAGGGAATATCCACGGAAAAAACCGGACCGGGACTCTTGCGAATTCGCTCAATGGCATGAGCAACATCCTGACGCAACTCACCGCTAAACCCTGTCCCCAGCAGTGCATCCACGATCAGGGTGTTGCCGTCGGCACTGTCCAGCTCGGTCAGTGAGGTCAGCACCTGCACCCCTTCGCGAACGGCGTAGGCATGGGCCTCGCGGGCATCGCCCTTCAAGAGTTCGGGGTCGCTACAGGCAAACACCGTCACCGGTATCTTCTTCTGCGCAGCCAGAGCCGCAATCACATAGCCATCACCGCCGTTGTTGCCACCGCCACAAAACACCTGGATGCGGCCAATATCCGCCCAGCGGGCGCGCAAATGGGTGAAGGCGGCGCGCGCCGCGCGCTTCATCAGTTGTATCGAAGGGATTTCCAGCGCGGCGATTGTTTGTCGGTCGAGTTCCCGTACCGATTCGGCACTGTACAAAGGTTGTGGCGTATCCATGCGGCTCCCGCAATGTGGTGAAGATGTCATCTGTGGCAAAATGGGCGATTGTATCGCTGCCACCTGCACTGACAGCAAAGTATACCGCCCCGGCCAGTCATTGTGCTTGCATGGGATATCGAGCCGCTTTATCTATGACCGAATCACTGCTCGCCGAATTAGCCGACCTGATCAAACTCTGGGGACGGGAACTGGGCTTCCAGCAGGTTGGTATCACCGACTGCCAGCTGGAGGAGGACGGTGAGCGCCTGCGCGCTTGGATCGATAAGGGCTACCACGCGGATATGGAGTGGATGGGCGCCCACGGGGAAAAACGCTGGCGCCCGGCACTATTAGAGGAAGGAACCGTGCGCGCCATCAGTGTGCGCCTTGACTACCTGCCACCGGATACCCAGCCGATCAAAGTGCTCAAGGATTCCAGTAAGGCCTATGTCTCCCGTTACGCCAATGGTCGCGACTACCACAAGCTGATCCGCAAGCGCCTGGCCAGCCTGGCCAAGAAGATTGATGCCTTCTGTGCCGAACAGGGTATCGATTCCAAGGGCCGCGCCTTCACTGACAGCGCACCGGTGATGGAACGCGCACTGGCGCGCAAGGCCGGCCTCGGCTGGGTCGGCAAGAACTGCCTGCTGATCAATTCTAAGGCTGGCTCTTTTTTCTTCCTCGGCGAGATCTATACCAACCTGCCCCTGCCTGTCGATAAGGGCGATTTTGCCGACGAGTGCGGCGATTGCGTGGCCTGCCTTAAAGTCTGCCCAACCGATGCCTTTATCGGCCCGCGCACCTTAGATGCCGGGCGCTGTATCTCTTACTTGACCATCGAAAACAAGGGGCCTATTCCGGAAGAATTCCGCGAGCCCATCGGCAATCGGGTTTTTGGCTGCGACGATTGCCAGACAATCTGCCCCTGGAACAAGTTTGCCAAACCCACTGCAGAGCAGGACTTCCACCCGCGTCACGGCCTCGACAACGGCGAGCTGCTGACGCTGTTCAACTGGAGCGAGGAGGAGTTTCTGCGCAAGACCGAGGGCTCGCCAATCCGTCGCATCGGCTACGAGCGCTGGCAGCGCAACCTGGCGGTGGCGCTCGGCAACGGCGCGGCCAACGAAGAGGTTTTCGACTGTCTCGAAAAGGCGCGGCAAATAGCCACGCCTCTGGTGCTAGAACATATCGATTGGGCCCTGGCGCGGCTGCGCAGTGGACGCAAACGCAAGCGCAAGCGCAAGATCAAGCGTGAAACCTGAGCCCCTAAACGAGGCGCAGATAAAGAGTCGGGACGGCAGAAAGAGGCTCCTCTCAGCCGAGTACTTTGCTAAATCGAAAGCTTAACTGAGGCGGAAGAAGGTCTCGCGGTAGTGGCGCAACTCTTCGATGGAGTCGCGAATATCGTCAAGAGCCAAATGACTGCTGTGCTTTTTCACCCCATCCAATACATCCGGGCGCCAGCGTCTGGCCAGCTCTTTCACCGAGCTCACATCCAGATTACGATAATGGAAGTAAGATTCCAGCTGCGGCATATATTTCACCAAGAAGCGACGGTCCTGGCCGATAGAGTTGCCACACATGGGCGAGGCACCCTCCGGCACCCAGTGGCGTAGAAACTCCAGGGTCTCCCGCTCCGCTTCCCGCTCGGAAATATTCGACTCCTTTACCTTTGCCACCAAACCAGAACCGCCGTGCTGTTCGGTGTTCCAGTCGTCCATGGCATCCAGAAGGGCATTACTCTGGTGAATCACCATCGCCGGACCCTCGGCGAGTATATTCAGCCGCGAATCGGTCACAATGGTCGCGATTTCGATAATGCGCTCTTTGTCCGGATCGAGGCCGGTCATCTCCAGATCTATCCAGATCAGGTTGTTCTGATCCACAGCGGGTCTCCTCAAACTTTCCGCGCAAGTTACCGCAACTACCCGGCAATGGCTATAATCCGCCGCTAATCTCCAGGTGCCAGTGCATGAGTAAACGCAAATTAAACCGCCGCCAACAGTGGCGCGTCGCCAAGATCCAGCAGGAACGCGAGGCCCGCGCGCGCAAGCGCGAAGAGTCCGCAGAGCAGGCCCTGGACGACGGTCAGCTGGGCCAGGAACAGACTGGCCTGGTCATCGCCAATTATGGCACCCAGATTTTGGTGGAAAGTGAGAGCGATGCCTCCCTGCGCCAGCGCTGCCACATGCGCGCCAATATCGACACCCTGGTAACCGGCGATCGCGTCGCCTGGCGTCCCGCCACCAGTGATAGCGATGGCGGCTATGGGGTTGTGGGTGCGCGGTTGCCGCGCAACTCAGAGCTGCAGCGCCCGGATCGCTACGGCGACCTGAAAACCGTAGCGGCCAATATCGATCGCATTGTGATTGTAATAGCCCCCTACCCAGAGCCTTTCGCCAATGCCATCGACCGCTACCTGGTCGCCGCAGAGACCACCGGCATAGCGCCAATCCTGCTGCTGAACAAGATCGACCTGATCGACGATGGCAACCGCCAGGCACTCGAAACCCTACTGGCCCCCTACCCCGACCTCGGCTACCCAGTGCTGCGTCTTTCCACTAAAACCGGTGAGGGCCTGCCACATCTGCTCGAAACTCTGGCCAAGGGCAGCAGCGTCTTTGTCGGACAGTCCGGTGTGGGTAAATCTTCGCTGGTCAATGCCCTGCTACCCAGCGCCGGCGCCCGTACCGGCGCCCTGTCCGAGGCAACCATGAAGGGCACTCACACCACCACCGCGGCGGAACTGTTTCACCTGCCCAGCGGGGGCGATCTGATAGACTCTCCCGGCATCCGCGAGTTTGGTCTCTGGCATATGGAGGAGGCCGTGCTACTGGAAGGGTTTGTGGAATTCCGCCCCTTTATCGGTCACTGCCGCTTTCGCGACTGCAGCCATCAGGGCGAACCCGGCTGTGCCATTCACGAGGCACTGGCCAACGGCGACATCAGTGAGCGCCGTATGAACAGCTTTTTACACCTGCGCAACAGCCTGGAATCGGAGAATAAATTTTGAACCTGATTATTGAGGCGGAAGAGCTCGCCGCCGAGCTGGAGCACGAGGAATTATTGGTTGTCGACCTCAGCTCCCTGCAAAACTATGTGAACGGCCACATCCCCGGCGCCCTGCACCTGCCATTTCAGGCACTGATGGCGGGTACTGCCCCTGCGCCGGGTAAACTCCCCAGCTCCGAGCAGCTGACCCGAGTTTTTCGCGCTATTGGCCTGCGCCCGGAAACCCACGTAGTGGCTTGTGATGATGAGGGCGGCGGCTGGGCCGGACGCTTTCTGTGGACCCTGGAGTGTGTTGGCCACCGCAATTACAGCTACTTGAACGGCGGCATGCACGCTTGGCGCGGCGCCGGCTTGCCGCTTACCAATGAAGAATCACAGGTTACCCCAAGCGATATCGAGATCTCGATCGATACCGATGCCGCCATGAATGCCCAGGAAATCCAGGAGCATCTGGGCAACCCCGACTTCCTCGTTTGGGATGCCCGCTCCCCCCAGGAATACTGCGGAGAAAGGGTATTGGCTACCAAGGGTGGTCATATTCCCGGCGCGATCAACTGCGAGTGGACCCAGCTGATGGACCCTCAGCGCGACCTGCGTATCCGCACCGATGCGCGCGAGTTACTCGCCAAGCTCGGCATAACTGAAGAGCATAAAATCGTCACCCACTGCCAGAGTCATCACCGCTCCGGCTTTACCTGGTTGGTGGGTAAGTCCCTGGGTTTTGATATTCGCGCCTACCCAGGCTCCTGGAGTGAGTGGGGCAACCTGCCCAATACGCCCGTCGAACAGTAAGCATTACCGGAAAACGTTGTACCCGTATGAATCCAAAACTCTTTACCGCCCTGCAGTACCTGACTCCGCAGCACGCTCTTTCCCGCGCTGCGGGCTGGCTGGCGAATACCGAGATCAAGTCGATCAAGGACCCCTTTACCCGCTGGTTCGTCGAGAAGTACGGTGTCGATATGCAGGAGGCCAAAGAGACCGATTGCACCGCCTATCGCACCTTCAACGACTTTTTTACCCGTGAACTCAAAGAGGGCGCACGGCCGATTGTCAGTAGCGAAGATAGCCTGGCCTGCCCGGCAGACGGCGCTATTAGCCAGCTAGGTGCTATCCACAATGGCCGCGTGTTCCAGGCCAAGGGGCACGACTACAGCCTGCTGGAACTGGTGGGCGGTGATCCCGAGTTGGCGGCCCAGTTTGACGACGGCCACTTCGCCACCGTGTACCTGTCACCCAAGGATTACCACCGGGTGCATATGCCTATCGACGGCACACTGCGCAGCATGACTTATGTGCCGGGCCAGCTGTTCTCGGTCAATACAGTGACCGCGGAAAATGTGCCGCGCCTGTTCGCCCGCAACGAGCGCCTGGTATGTGTATTCGATACCGTCGCCGGGCCTATGGCCATGATTTTGGTAGGCGCCATGATCGTTGCCGGAATCGAGACCGTTTGGGCCGGTCAAGTGACTCCCCATACTCGCGATGTACGCACCACCAACTATCTGGAGAATGCACCTGTTCAGCTGAAAAAGGGCGAGGAGATGGGTCGCTTTAAACTGGGTTCCACAGTGGTCATGTTGTTTGGAGCAGATCAGGTACGCTGGCTGGACAGCCTTGAGGCGGAAACCCCTGTGCGCATGGGTGAGTATTTCGGCAGCATGATAGCCGACGCCGGCTAATTTTCCGTGAGAGCGGTAAGCTGCGCCGCTCTCAAGGCTTCCCTCAAGGAATTACTACCTGGCCAGCCGCGAGAAAAACCGGGACAACTGCCCGCCACTATTGAAAAGGTAATCGTCCCGCACCGCCGAGGTATTCACCTCCGGGTAAGCCCCTGGCTCTATATCCCGCACTATGCTGATCTTTTCCTCCGGGCGCATCTTGCCCCGCTCAATCAGCTTTTCCGCGCGGTCTTCCGCAGCTGCCAGGTCAAACAGGCGCGGTTTGCTCAGTTGGCGCTTGTGCGCGTCCAGCACAATCATCACCTTCGGGCGCAAACGACGGTCGTAAGTCTGCTCTACCACGACACCCACTTCGCCGCTAGAGAGTTCTACCTGGGTACCGGTGGGATAGAGACCTATCGCCTGAATAAATTCGACAACCAGCTGTTCCTGGTAGGCGATGCCACGCAGATCATAGAGTTCCGCCACGGCCTTGGAAGGCGCAATGGGCTGGCTGACGCCACGGGGATTCGTTGCTTCATCGTAAAAAGTCACGATGCCGCACATGCGTGCCAATACAGGGATTTTGTCACCGCGTAAACCGCCGGGATAGCCACCACCGTCGTGGCGCTCGCGATGAGCGCGCACAATATCGATTACCTGGGGGTCAACCTGGGCATCCGCCGATAGCATCTGCACACTGTGCTGCACAAATTTGCGGTACTCCAGTTCGCTGCGCGGGTCGCGCTGGAGCATCTGCAGCACTTCTGCCGGAATTGATAACTTGCCCACATCCTTTAACAGGGTGGCCACCCCCAGCTGCACCAGCTCGTGCCGAGCCAAGCCGATATGCCGGCCAAACAACACCGCCCAGATACTGGCACGCACCGAGTGGCTGTAAGTGTGCTCATCCCTGTCGCGCACTCGCGCCAGCCAGGCAAAGGCATCCGGGCTGCGCAGCACGCTCTCAACCAGATCCTCTACCACCCGGTTCATCTGTGGCACTGGCAGTGGTCGATTGTTGGCTACCAGTCCCATAACTTCACCCATGCCGCGCAGTATTTGACCATGCAACTTGCGCGCATTGCCGGCCTCGCGCTGGGCGGGCTGAGGGGGTGGATAAGCTTTGTGTGAGACTGCAACGGGGCGACAGGGAATAGTGACGCGCATGGCAGCTCGACCATGCCTTTTAGAGCCTGCACCACTGGCGCCGACCAGGCGACGCAAGGTGACTCCGGCACTACCTACCGTCTTGTGCACGTCCACATAGACAAAACGGCAGTATTTCTGCAGCTGGCGAATCTCCTCCAAATCGCGGATATAAAACCCCTGTAGCGCGAATGGCGTCTGGGCCCAGGGCTTGTCTAGCCTGGACACAAACATACCGCGCTGGAGATCACCGACGGAGATTTTTGCCTGTTCGAGTGCCACTTGGGGAGGTACCGACCACTGTGATAAATGCCTGGAGACCGCCCTCAACAAGGGCCCCCGCTCTATCTCTGGGGCCCCTCGGGCAAGCGCACATTTATATCACGGACAGATATTGGCGAGCACCTATACAAAGTGAGACTGTATTCACAGACTCAGACACTAGATGCCACAGTTAAGCGTGATATTTTGCGGAAAGCTCTACCACTGCCTCGATCATGGCGCCGGCATGGGCTGGGTCGACTTTCGGGGTAATACCGTGGCCAAGGTTGAAAATATGGCCACTACCCTGGCCGAAGGACTGCAGCACAGCTTCCACTTCTTGGCGGATGCGCTCCGGGCTGGCGTAGAGCACGGAGGGATCCAGATTACCCTGCAGGGCAACGCGATCCCCAACTCGGGCGCGGGCACTGCCGATATCGGTGGTCCAATCGAGCCCCAAGGCATCGGCACCGGTATCCGCCATCGCTTCCAACCACTGACCACCCCCTTTGGTGAACAGGATAGCGGGCACCCGGCGGCCATCAGCTTCTTTGATCAGACCGCTGAGAATACGCTGCATGTATTGCAGAGAGAATTCGCGGTAGGCACTGTGACTTAAGGCGCCGCCCCAGGTATCGAAAATTTGTACCGCCTGGGCACCGGCGCGAATCTGTGCATTCAGGTAGTCGGTCACCGAATCGGCGAGTACGGTCAGCAGCTGGTGCATCAGCTCGGGGCGGTTGTAGAGCATTTCCTTGCTGCGGGCAAAGTCTTTGCTGGAGCCGCCCTCAATCATGTAAGTGGCCAAAGTCCAGGGGCTGCCGGAGAAGCCGATCAGTGGCACACGACCATTCAGCTCGCGGCGAATGGTGGACACCGCATTCATCACATAGTCCAGATCCCGTTCGCTGTTGACTACTTCCAATGCCTCGATATCAGCGGCAGTGCGCAGTGGCTTATGGAATTTAGGGCCTTCGCCCTCGGCAAAATAGAGACCGAGGCCCATAGCATCGGGAATGGTGAGGATATCGGAGAACAAAATGGCCGCATCGAGAGGGTAGCGCTCCAATGGCTGCAGGGTGACCTCACACGCCAACTCGGTATTACGGCACAGATCCATAAAGCTACCAGCCTCGGCACGGCTGGCTCGGTACTCGGGTAGGTAGCGACCCGCCTGGCGCATCATCCACACTGGTGTTCGATCCACGGGCTGGCGCAGCAGGGCGCGGAGAAAGCGGTCGTTTTTCAATTCGGACGGTTTGGTATCAGACATAGGCACACCGAGCGGGCTAAAAAAACGGCCATTGTACAGGGGGCGGGGCCACTAGATACAGCGTGGCAAAAATATCATTCAGGCAAGTTGGGAGCTGGTGCTGATATACAAAGGTATAAAAATGGGAGGCACTAAGCCTCCCATCCGCAGCCAGGGAAATCAGATATCCAGGTAATCGAGAATACCCTCGCCGGCCTGACGCCCTTCCCAAATGGCCGTCACCACCAGGTCGGATCCGCGCACCATATCGCCACCGGCAAAGACCTTCTCATTGGAGGTCTGGAACTTGTACTTCTGTTCTTCCGGGGCTACGACACCGCCCCAGTCCGCCACTTCGATATTGTGCTCGGCAAACCACTCCGCCGGGCTCGGGCGGAAACCGAAGGCAACCAGCACGATATCTGCCGGAATGATCTCTTCGGAACCGGATACCACCTGAGGGCGGCGGCGCCCGTTTTCATCGGGCTCACCCAGCTCGGTAGTGACCACTTTCACCCCAGAGACCGTGCCATCGCCGACAATTTCCACCGGCTGGCGGTTGAACAGGAACTGCACCCCTTCCTCTTTGGCGTTGCCCACTTCACGGCGGGAGCCCGGCATATTCTCCTCATCGCGACGGTAGGCACAGGTCACGCTCTTGGCTCCCAGTCGAATAGAGCTGCGGTTACAATCCATGGCGGTATCACCACCACCCAGCACCACTACGCGCTTGCCTTCCACCGAAACAAATTCCGCGGGATCCTTCTCCCAACCCATATTGCGATTGACGTTGGCCACCAGGAACGGCAAGGCGTCGTGCACGCCTGGCAGGTCCTCACCGGGGAAGCCGCCCTTCATGTAGTTGTAGGTGCCCATCCCCAGGAAGACGGCATCATAGTCATTGAGCAACTGCTCGAAGCTGATGTCCTTGCCCACCTCGGTATTGAGGCAGAACTCCACCCCCATCTCGACAAACACCTCGCGGCGCTTTTCCATCACCGACTTTTCCAGCTTGAATTCCGGAATACCGAAAGTGATCAGGCCGCCGATCTCCGGGTGCTTGTCGAAGACTACCGGCTGCACACCGTTGCGTATCAGGATATCGGCGCATCCGAGTCCGGCGGGGCCTGCGCCCACAATCGCGACTTTTTTACCGGTCTTTTCCACATGGCTGAGATCCGGACGCCAACCCAGAGCGAAGGCGGTATCGGTAATGTATTTTTCTGCATTACCGATGGTCACGGCGCCGAAACCATCGTTAAGGGTACAGGCGCCTTCACACAACCGGTCCTGGGGACAAACGCGTCCACAAACTTCCGGCAGGGTGTTGGTCTCGTGGCAGAGCTCCGCCGCCTCAATCACATTCCCCTCGCTGATCAATTTCAGCCAGTTGGGAATGTAGTTATGCACCGGGCACTTCCACTCACAGTAGGGGTTGCCGCAGTCCAGGCAGCGGTGTGCCTGGCTCGCCACCTGGTTTTCACTGGATGGCTGGTAAATCTCCACAAATTCACTGGTACGCGCGATGATATCTTTCTTCGGCGGATCTATACGGGCAACGTCAATAAACTGGAAATCGTTGTTCAGTCTGTCTTTCATACTGTCTCTCCACCCCAGCCTTATTCGCCGCGCTTGCGCACGTCAGAAAGAAGATCCGCAAGGCTCGCCGCCTTGGGTTTAACCAGCCAGAATCGGCTCAGGTAATCATCGAAGTTATCCAGTAGCTCTTCACCCCAAGCGCTGCCGGTCTCCGCGACATAGGTTTCGATCACCTCGCGCAGGTGACTCTGGTGCGGCTCGAGAATTTCACTACTGATACGGCGCAATTCGATCAGCTCGTGGTTACAGCGGTCGAAGAAATCGCGTTCCAGGTCCAGTACATAGGCAAAACCACCGGTCATACCGGCGCCAAAGTTGTAGCCGGTACGCCCCAGCACCGCGACCATTCCACCGGTCATATATTCACAGCAGTGATCACCGGCGCCTTCCACCACGGCAAAGGCACCGGAATTGCGCACGGCAAAGCGCTCGCCAGCGCGGCCTGCGGCGAACAACTTGCCGCCAGTGGCGCCATACAGGCAGGTATTACCGACGATGCTGGTGTCCTGGGAGGCAAAATCACTGCCCTCAGGCGGGCGAATAACCAGCTTGCCGCCGGCCATGCCTTTACCCACATAATCGTTGGCATCCCCTTCGAGATACATCTCCAGGCCTCCGGCGTTCCAGACGCCGAAAGACTGCCCGGCAACCCCTATGAGGTTGAGTTTGATCGGCGCCTCCACCATGCCCTGGTTGCCATGGCGCTTGGCAATCTCACCACTGAGGCGCGCGCCCAGGGAGCGATCGCAGTTGGTCACTTTAAAGCTGAACTCACCACCAGACAGGCTTTCGATGGCAGGTAGGATTTCTTCCACCATGCGCTCTGCCAACTCGCCCTTATCCCAGGGCTCGTTCTTGGCCTGCTGACAGGTTTGCGGTTTGCTGTCGAGCAGCGCATCGGTATGTAACAACGGCGACAGATCCAGTTTCTTCTGCTTGTCGGTTTCGCCCTCCAGGATTCGCAACAAATCCACGCGGCCAACCAGCTCCTCCATGGAGCGAACACCGACACTCGCCATCCATTCGCGGGTCTCTTCGGCAACAAAGCGGAAGAAGTTCATCGCCATCTCGGCGGTGCCAATATAGTGCCCGTCGCGCAGATCCTTGCGTTGGGTAGCGATACCGGTGGCGCAGTTGTTCAGGTGGCAGATACGCAGGTATTTACAGCCGATAGCAACCATCGGAGCTGTGCCAAAGCCGAAGCTCTCCGCGCCGAGGATTGCCGCCTTGACCACATCCAAACCGGTTTTTAGACCGCCATCGGTCTGCACCCGTACCTTATCGCGCAAATCATTGGCACGCAGAGTCTGATGAGTTTCCGCCAAGCCCAGTTCCCACGGTGAGCCGGCATAACGGATAGAGCTGATGGGGCTTGCGGCGGTGCCACCGTCGTAGCCGGAGATGGTAATCAAATCCGCGTAGGCCTTTGCCACGCCGGCGGCGATAGTGCCGACCCCTGGACGGGACACCAGCTTCACGGATACCAGTGCATCCGGGTTCACCTGTTTGAGGTCGTAGATCAGCTGGGCCAGATCCTCGATGGAGTAGATATCGTGGTGCGGTGGCGGTGAAATCAGGGTGACGCCGGGCACCGAGTAGCGCAGCCGAGCAATCAGGTCATTCACCTTGCCACCGGGCAACTGACCACCCTCTCCGGGCTTAGCGCCTTGAGCCACTTTGATTTGCAGCACTTCGGCATTGACTAAATAGTGAGGCGTCACGCCGAAACGGCCGGAGGCAATCTGTTTGATTTTGGAGACCTTGTCGGTGCCAAAGCGGGCCGGATCTTCACCGCCCTCTCCGCTATTGGAGCGGCCACCCAGACGGTTCATAGCCAGGGCCAGGGATTCGTGCGCCTCGGGAGACAGAGCGCCCAGGGACATAGCCGCAGAGTCAAAGCGGCGCACAATCTGCTCGACCGGCTCCACTTCCTCCAATGGCACCGGCTCGAGGTTTTCTTTGAAAACCAGCATATCCCGCAGGGTTGCCACCGGGCGCTGATTGACCAATTCGGAGTAGTCGCGCCAGGCGGAGTAATCGCCAGTGCTGGCCGCTCGGCGCAAGGCCGTCACCACATCCGGGTTAAAGGTATGGTATTCGGTGCCGTGCACATATTTGTGCAGACCGCCGGGGGACACCGGCTTGCGCGCTTTCCAGGCGATTTCCGCGCGCGCGGCCATATCTGCCTGCAACTCGGCAAAGCCGGCGCCTTCGATACGGGTCGGTGCGCCAGGGAAACACAGGTCCACCACTTCCTTGGAAAGACCAACCAGCTCAAACAAGAGTGCGCCGCGATAAGAGGCCACCGTGGAGATGCCCATTTTTGACAAAATCTTCAGCAGGCCCTTGATAATGCCGTTGCGGTAATTCTTCTGCGCTTCCGCCGCATCCAGCAGCAATTCACCCCGGTCGATCAGGTGATTAATAATGCTGTAGGAGAAATAGGGATGCACAGCTGTAGCTCCCACACCTACCAGGCAGGCGAGCTGGTGAGCATCCCGCGCACTGGCAGTATCCACCACTACGTTGGAATCACAGCGCAAACCCGCATGCACCAGATGATGGTGTACGGCGCCTGTGGCGAGCAGTGCGTCTATGGGCAAATGGCCCTGGCGAATATCCCGGTCGGACAGCACTACAATCACGGTACCAGCGCGCACTGAAGCCTCAACTTTGGCACACAAACGTTCAATAGCACCGTGCAGATCCAGTTTTGCCGGGTCGTAATTCAGGTCGAATATCTCCGCGTCGAAGCCGGGACGATCCAGCGAAAGCAACGCGGTGTATTTCATATGGGAGAGCACCGGCGAGGAGAGGATCACGCGGTCGGCGTGCTCAGGCGTCTCCTCGAACACGGACTTCTCACGTCCCAGACAGGTTTCCAGAGACATCACCACCGTTTCCCGCAATGGGTCTATAGGTGGGTTGGTCACCTGGGCAAACTGCTGGCGGAAGTAATCGTAGAGTGAGCGGTTGTAGCGAGACAGCACCGCCATCGGCGTATCATCGCCCATGGAACCCACCGCCTCCTGGCCGGCTTCCGCCATCGGACGCACCACCTTATCGCGCTCTTCCAACGAAGAGCTGAACAGTTTCTGGTAGACCTTGAACTGCTGGTGGGAAAAGTTGTTATCGACTGGTGCAGTTACCAGAGTCGAACGGATACGACGCGCCTTGTCCTTCAACCAGCGCTTATACGGCTGGGCGCGTTTGAGCATATTGTCGATATCGGACGTGTGATACAGCTTGCCTTCCTGCGTATCCACCGAGAGCATCTGCCCGGGCCCGAGGCGCCCTTTGGCCACCACATCTTCCGGTGCATAATTATAAACACCGACTTCCGAAGCCACGGTAATAATATCGTCTTTGGTAATCACCCAGCGGGACGGGCGCAGGCCGTTGCGGTCGAGGGTACACACCGCGTGGCGGCCATCAGTCATCACCAGGCCGGCGGGACCATCCCAGGGCTCCATATGCATGGAGATATATTCATAGAAAGCGCGTAGGTCTGCATCCATACCCTCAACATTCTGCCAAGCCGGCGGTACTAGCATTCGCACCGCCCGGTGCAGTTCCATGCCACCCGCCAGTAGCATCTCCAGCATATTATCGAGGCTGGAGGAGTCGGAGCCCTCGCGATTCACCAGCGGTACCAGCTCGTTCAGTTCGGGAATCAGCTCGGTGACGAATTTGTTGGTCCGCGCCACCGACCAGTTGCGGTTGCCAGTGATGGTATTGATTTCGCCATTGTGAGCCAGCAGGCGGAACGGCTGGGCCAGGGGCCAGCGCGGCATGGTATTGGTGGAGAAACGCTGGTGGAAAACGCAGATAGCGGTTTCCAGGCGCGGATCGGCCAGTTCGGGGAAGAATTTCGGCAAATCCGCCGGGATCATCAGCCCTTTGTAGGAGAGCACATTAGTGGAGAGACTGGCGATATAAACATCGCCGCTCAGCTGCAGCTCGGCCTTGCGCCTGGCCACATACAGCCGCGCATTAAAACAGGCTTCACCCAATGGCTCCTCTGCATCGTTGATTAGCAGCTGCTCGAAACGAGGCTGGCAGTCCCGAGCAATAGGGCCGAGACACTCGGGATTGGTGGGCACTGTGCGCCAGCCAACGATGCGCATACCCTGTGCCTGCAGTGCGCTTTCAAGGGTTTGGCGCGCACTCTGCGCCTCACCTTCATCCAACGGCAACATTACAGAACCTACGGCATAGGCCTCTGTAAGCTCCAATGCGAACAACTTTCGCGCTTCCTCGCGCAGGAATTTATCGGGTTTCTGCAGCAATAAACCACAGCCGTCACCCGTTTTGCCATCGGCGGCGATACCGCCGCGATGAGTCATACAGGTGAGGGACTCAATGGCCGTCTGTACCAATTTATGGCTCGCCACCCCCTGTAAATGAGCGATCAGACCAAAACCACAGTTGTCCTTAAATTCATCCAACTGATACAGACTGCTACCCATAGAATTCCTCGTCACTATCGATTGGGGGACCACAGGCACTGTCGATAGCGGCCTGTCATGGGCAAAAATGGCTTAACGCTCGCGCTACGCTCTCCTGCGGTCCCAAGGTAAAAGATCCCGAGATAAAAAAAGCCCTCTAATGGGGCTTCCTTTATTGTTCTTATTGGCGGTCATCTAGCCCCGCCATTATTTCCGGGGGGCGCGCAATATTACTTGCTTGTCACTACATTTTCAATGTTTTACAGTTTTTTTAACTGTCAAACAAAAATAAGGCAGATTTATTTCCTATACGCTAAATTATAAATGACCGCGCTCCCTAAGAAGCTGCATTCGCGAAGCGCCTGTCATCTGGCACCACAGTTCCTTAGCGCACCTATAACTTTCTCTCGGGGAGTATCATCAACAACTTTTGCATCCCCCAGAGACCTCAGCAACACCAGACGCAACCTGCCATCCAATACTTTCTTGTCTAACTGCATAGCTTGGAGAAAGTCATCGGCACTCATATCGGCAGGAGACTCCTGAGGCAGCTGTGCCTTTTTCAGCAGCATACGGACTCGCTGAACTAATTCGCTGTCCACATTCCCCAGTAAATGCGAGAGCTCCAGCGCCATCATCATCCCGGCAGCCACCGCCTCACCATGCAACCAACGCCCATAGCCCTGCACAGCCTCTATCGCATGCCCGAAGGTATGACCAAAGTTCAATATGGCGCGCCGACCGGCCTCTCGTTCGTCACTGGCGACAACTTCCGCCTTGTCCCGACAGCATCGATCCACCGCATAAGCCAAGGCCTGGGGGTCCCGAGATAACAACCCATCGATATTGGCCTCAATCCAGTGAAAAAATGGTGCATCGCAAATCAAGCCGTATTTAATCACTTCCGCAATACCTGCAGAGAACTCCCGGTCTGGCAAAGTCGTCAGGGTATCCATATCGGCAAGTACCAATCGGGGCTGGTAAAAAGCCCCAATCATATTTTTGCCCAGAGGGTGATTAACGCCGGTCTTTCCTCCGACAGAGGAATCCACTTGGGCGAGGAGCGTGGTGGGCACCTGGATAAAATCGACGCCCCGCTGATAACAGGCCGCCGCAAAACCGCACATATCTCCAACGACACCGCCACCCAGAGCAATCAGCGTAGTGGTACGGTTGTGCCTCTGCTCCAATAGCGTGTCAAAAATTCGATTAATGGTATCCAGGGATTTGAAGGCTTCCCCATCGGGTAGCTCGACCACATCCACCTTGTCGAAATCAGAGAGCCCCTGCAGTAAGCGGGATAAATACAAGGGGGCTACAGTCTCATTGGTCACCACACATATCTGGCGCCCGCGTATATAAGGCAACAGGTATTGAGAGTCTCCGAGTAACTTGGACCCAATCACGATAGGGTAACTGCGCTCCCCCAGCTCCACATTAAAACAGTGCACAATACTCTCCTTCCCACTAGCGCCGATAGTTAACGCGTTGAGTTAATGAGACGCACTTTAGCACAGAGTGAAAAGAGGTTATTGGGAGAGGCTTTCCAGTAGACGTTCAGCAACCAGAGCTGATGCTTGCTTGGGGGTCAGGTCATCAGTGTCGCAGATAACATCCGCCACTTCGCGGTAAAGGGGGGCGCGCTCTTGCAAAATTTCTTCTATGCGCGCGCGTGGATTGGGCACTCGTAAAAGAGGCCGATTGCTGTTCTTGGAAGTGCGCTCAAGCAGCTGCTGCACCCCAGCCTGCAGGTAAACCACATGACCAAACTTTTGTAGCAGCCTCCGGTTTTCCTCTAAAAGCACGATCCCGCCACCGGTGCCAATAACTTGGCAGACGCCCTGACAGAGCTCTTCCAGTACTTCACTTTCGCGGCGACGGAAACCAGCTTCGCCCTCGACATCAAATATCCAGGGAATATCCGCCCCTGTGCGCTCCTCCAGCACCTTATCGGTATCGGCAAAAGGCAGCTGTAATTGAGCCGCCAACAATTTGCCGATCGTAGATTTGCCGGCCCCCATAGGGCCGACTAGAAAGATGGAGCGGTTAATCACTTAGATAAAAAAGTCTCGTTTTCTATGATTCGCGGGGTGATAAACATCAGTATCTCGCGCTTATCATCGGTTCTAATAGTTTTCTTGAATAAATTACCCAGATATGGAATATCTCCCAATAGAGGAACTTTAGTTTCCCCTTCGAGCATATTACTCTCAAAAACTCCACCGAGGACGATGGTTTCTCCATTACCCACCAGCACTTTGGTTTGTAAAGTATTCACATTAATAGATGGAATTTGGTTACTGCTACTAACGCTAAAGTAATCGCCAACGGAATTCTGTTCAATATTCAACGCCATAATAATATTGTTATCCGGGGTAATTTGGGGAAGAACCTGAAGTTCAAGTACCGCTTCACGGAATGTTACCGAAGCGGCGCCTGAAGAGGTAGCTTCAAGGTAAGGTATTTCCACCCCTGATTGAATCGTTGCTTCCTGCTTATCTCCCGTTACAACTTTCGGCTGTGATACGATTTCTGCCATACCCACATCTTCCATCGCAGAGAGCTCCAGGCCCAAGTAGAAATCATTTTTTAATATTGCGTATGCAATGTTACCCGCTCGAGATGCAACCCCTAGGTCTACCATTAGAGGATCATGTCCGCTTAGTGTTGTCGAAAGATTCTGCCCTGTACCGCCTACCCCTACTCCATTTTGACTTCCTGAAACAACTCCGAGGGCTTCGTCAGTGAGCTCAGTTGTACCAATATAATCCCAGGTCACACCAAGCTCTCGTTTAAAATCAGTATTAGCAGTGACGATCCGAGCCTCAATCATGACCTGACGGATTGGGACATCAATAACCTCTATCAACTCGCGAAACTGGGCAATCTTCTCTTCTGTGTCAGTAAGAATAATTGTGTTTGTACGTTCATCAACTATGGCGCTACCTCTCTGTGAAAGAATAGTCGCATTGTTATTGGCTCCATCAGCTCCCCCACCGGTAAAGCCGCCTTGACCTGAGCCATCGCTGCCTTTCCCAGAAAATAAACTGAATAGTTCTCCAGCATCGGCATAGCGAACCGCAATATATTCAGTTCGCAGAGGTGCCAGCTCTTCGAGTTGTTTACGAGTTTCTAACTCCTGACGCTCACGCTCGGCGATTTCAGCTGCCGGCGCCACCATAATGACGCTACCTTCCTGGCGCTTATCCAAGCCCTTGGCCTTAAGAATAAGGGTCAATGCCTGATCCCAGGGCACACCATCAAGGCGTAATGTGATTCGCCCCTGAACAGTATCGCTGGCTACCAAATTAAGATCAGTAAAGTCGGCAATAATCTGCAGTACTGAGCGAACTTCAATATCTTGGAAATTTAAAGAGAGTTTTTTCCCGGTGAATTGAAACTCTTTTGCCTTCTCACGGATTTCCGCTGCCGATAGGGGCTTGACACTCAGCACGTACTGGTTATCCGCTTGATAAGCGAGATAATCATATTCTGTATCTGCAGGATCAACAGCAATTACGGTATTTCGACCATCGGTATCAACCGTAATCGCATTTACTGGGGTCGCAAAATCGGTCACATCAAGGCGCTGGCGAAGTGATTGAGGCAATTCTGCACCTAGAAAGGTCAAATAGATCTTGCCATTGGTGCGTTCAACATCAATATTTACCGCCGGATCAGAAAGACTGACGATAACTTTACCTTCCCCTTCTTCTCCGCGACGAAAATCAACACCGTTAACTTCAGTAACCCCGGAAGTACTGAATTGCTTATTTCCACCTAGGTTTAAGCCAGTGTCGTGGGTGGTCGCTTTGGAAGAATCTGTCTTTGCAACAACATCTTCACCAATCTCCATCACGAGCTGATTTCCCATCCGCTCACTTGTGTACACAGGCAGCTGGTCGAGATTAACAATTAAACGGGTTCGACCCTCGCTGGTAACCACCACTGCGCTGCGAGCAGCACCAATTCCCAGTGAGTATTTCTTTTGAGGTAAAGCACTTTCGACACCGGCAAAGTCCATCACGATTCGAGCCGGCTGCTCAATGGTATACCCGGTGGGCTCTGGGGGCTCTTCCTCGAAAGTCAAACGCAACTGAATCCGGCTACCTGGCAGCTCGGAAAACTGTATATCATTCAGTTGATTAACCTGAGCTTGTAGAGTCACAGGAACCAGTAATACGGCGAGCAGCAAAAGCTGAAACGGCGCCAAACACTTAGCGAACTGCTTGTTAATCATTATCCGTTGCCCTTCTCTTCCAACGTCAGTGCTCGCGGCCTCTCAATCCAGCCACCAGTTCCATCCGGAACAATTTCCAGTACATCAAGTTGTGAGCTTGTCGCATTCACAACTCGCCCATGATTTTTCCCCAAATAATTACCTACAGTAACCCTGTGGATACCGCCTTCACCATCATCTATCAGGGCCCAAAGCTGACCATCTCTCGACAGAGTTCCTACCATGGATAAAGCATCAAAATTAATACGCTCTAATAATTCTCGCTGACGGTTCATATCTGGAGCAATATCAAGTCTACGCCCGACTAGACGCTGCTCCGATTCCAATACAGGCCTGGCAAATGGACTTCGCATTGCTGTTGCGCTATACACATATGGGCTATAAGGAGTAAAAGTAGGTATTGGTTCTATCTGACCCTTTGGCCTTCTTTCTACCCCTGCCATTTTCTCGTACAGGTCACTATGGTCGGTATTTAGGCTACACCCAGAAATTAGCAAAAAACTCACTGGGAAAAGACACCTTTTCATCCCTCTTCTCCCTGATCTTTATAGCGATAGGTCTTTGCGTTAATTAACATGTTAAGTAAGCCAGCACCATCTCGATTGCTTGAGATAGTGAAATCATGCAATGTCACAATCCTTGGCATACCTGCGATACCACTAATAAACGATCCAAACTCGTGATATCCACCCTGAACTTGGATTTTGATTGGCAGCTCCACGTAGAACTCACCAACCAGCTCTTTTTCCAGCTCTACTTTTTCGATCGTTAAACCGCTGCCTCGCCCATATTCATCGATATCCTCAAGTAAACCTGGAACTTCGGTATCTTTTGGCAACTGCTTTAATAAAGCACCAAAAGTTTCCTCCATTTCAACAAGCTGAACGCGATAAGCATCTAGGTTGGCAGCCTCAAATTGTTTCTTTTCAAACTGAACGAATAGTTCCTGCTCTTTATTAGTAGCAAACTCGAGCTTATCGTAAAGATCTCCAACCCATGCGTAATAGCCCGCTCCAACTAAGACAGCCACGACTAATACTAATAAAGTTAAGCGCCCTGCGAGGGGCCAAACCCCCACACGACTAAAATCTATATCATTAACATCCAGCTCTTGAAGCTGCTTCAGCGTATCCGCCAATGCCATTTTTATTTCCTTTAGTTGGCCACGCCCTGATCTTCAGCTTTACTCTTTCGCCCACTTAAATCCACAGTGAGCTGAAATGCACTGGCCTGCTCACCAAAAGCAGGGCTTGCAGTGACATCGGTGAGATTAGGAGATTCATACCAATCCGACTGATCCAGGTTGCGCATAAAGGAGGAAACGCGATTATTTGACTCAGCGATTCCAGACACACTGAGGCGATTTCCTTTACGCTCTAAAGAGGTCAACCAAAGCCCTTCTGGTGTTGCCTGTACCAGCTCATCAAAATAACGCACAGCCAGAGGACGGTTTCCTTGGAGCTCCTGGATAACCCGCATCCGATCAATCAATTCCTGGCGGCGCTTTTTCAGGTCCTTAATTTCGCTCACCTGTTTATTGAGCGCGTTAATCTTGACCTGCAATATCTGATTGCGCTCATCTTGTAGTGCAACCTGTCGATCGACAGTTTTCATCCACAAAAAAACCGATGCCGCTGCAGCAATAATTACCAATACTAATACTTGCTGAAATTCTTTCTGCTTCTGCGCACGATATTCCTGTCGCCAGGGGAGTAAGTTAATCTTGGCCATCTCAGTACTCCTTTTCCCGCATGGCGAGCCCTGTGGCGATCATCAGTCCCGGAGCCTCTTTGGCAAGCATTTGCTTATTCACTCGCGAAGACGTGCCCATGGCGAAGAATGGGTTGGCGACCACTGTGGGTTTCCCCAGTTTTTCACCCACCAGATCAGAAAGCCCTTCCATAGCGGCAACACCACCGCTGAGCAATATGTAATCCACATCGCTGTAGGAAGTCGAAGAATAAAAGAACTGCAGTGCACGGGTGACTTGTTGAATGACTGCATCGCGGAACGGTTCCAATACCTCAGCAAAGTAGTCATCTGGTAGACCACTGCCACCCTGATGCTTCGCCAGAGATGCCTCTTCGGCGGAGAGGCCATAGCGCCGCTGTATCTCATCGGTGAGCTGGCGACCACCGAACAGCTGTTCACGGGTATAAACCGTTTTGCCATCTACCAATACGGACAAAGCACTCATGGTCGCACCGATATCCACTACCGCAACAACCAACTGCTCTTGGGGAGGAAACTGACCCTCCAGCAAAGTGTAAGTGCGCTCAATGGCATAGGCTTCAACATCGACGACCCCGGCCTCCAGCTCGGCCTCACCGAGGGCTGAAACCCGTTGCTCGATGTTTTCGCTACGGCACGCTGCCAGCAGCACTTCCACCTGATCATCACCCTTCTCAGAAGGTCCCTGCACTTCAAAATCAAGGCTCACTTCTTCAAGTGGATAGGGAATGTATTGGTCCGCTTCCAGGGCAATACGCGCTTCCAAATCTTCATCAGAGAGGTCAGCGGGCATTTCCAGGGTTTTGGTGATCACCGCGGAGCCGGATACGGCTACAGCTGCGCGGCGCAGGCGAGTCTTGGAACGGCGCACGACTTTGCGGATCGCTTCCGCCGTGGCACCAATATCATTGATGTTCTTGTCCACAACCGCATTCGGCGGCAGAGGTTCCACGGCGTAACTTTCGACTCGATATTTATCGCCATTGCGACTTAGCTCCAGCAACTTTACTGCGGTCGAGCTAATATCCAGTCCCAACATGGCCTTCGGGCCTTTATCCAGAAAAGGGAAAATCCCCATTTTTCTTATCTTTTCCGTGGGTTATGAAAGTTTGATGTTATAGCACTTTAAATTACCGCTTCAACCAGCATTTGCATAGGTAATAGCGCACAATATTCGTATAATTATTCACCGAATCACACAAATGAAGTACACAGAAGCAGTTTCATGACAGTAAAAGCCCGAAATCGTCTACTAGCACTGCTCTGGCTCTGCCTCGCCGGAACAGCTGGCACAGCCATGGTTTTCGCCAGCATTTACCTCTATTTGAAACCCGGGCTGCCCTCAGTCGAAAGCCTGCGCGATATTCGCTTACAGACCCCATTAAGAGTCTACTCACAGGACATGAAACTGATTGGTGAATTTGGGGAGAAGCGCCGCAACCCCATCACCATAGAGCAAACGCCAGAGCCGTTTATCAAGGCAATCCTGGCGGCTGAGGATGCGAGCTTCTACTCACATAGTGGGGTCTCGATTAAGGGTCTGATGCGCGCAGCATCGCAATTGGTGCAGACCGGTTCCATCCAGTCCGGCGGCAGCACATTGACCATGCAGGTAGCGCGTAACTTCTTCCTTAGCCGTGAACAGCGCTTTATCCGCAAATTCAATGAGATCCTATTATCGCTGCAGATCGAGCGTGAACTCAGCAAAGATGAGATTCTGGAACTCTATATCAACAAAATTTTCCTGGGCAACCGCGCCTATGGTTTCCAGGCAGCTGCGCATGTTTACTACGGTCGCGATATCAAAGACCTGAGTATGGCGCAATGGGCGATGATGGCTGGACTGCCTAAGGCCCCCTCCACTTTCAACCCCATTGCCAACCCTACTCGAGCCCTGGTGCGGCGCAACTGGATCCTGAAGCGCATGCTCGATCTGGGCTATATCGACCAAGATGAGTACAAGCATTCCATTACCGCTCCGGTAACCGCCAGTTACCACAGCCGCGATTTGGATCTGGATGCTCCCTATATCGCCGAAATGGCCCGCAAGGAAGCGGTCGATCTGTTTGGCGACAGTGCCTATACCGATGGCTACCAAGTCATCACCACGATCAACAGCCGCCTCCAGGACCAGGCTCGCAAGGCGCTGCAACACGGTCTTGAGACCTACGATGCACGCCACGGTTATCGCGGCCCTGAGCAGCGTCTACCTCCGGAACTATTGCACGATAGCGACCAGTTAATAGACCTTCTTAACGAAATTCCGGTGCTCGGCGGGCTCGAGCCGGGAGTGGTCACCGCTGTGGAACCCAAGCTTCTACAGGTGCAGCTTCGCGACCGCCGTGTTGTGGAAGTCCCTTGGGAAAATGGACTGAGCTCTATTCGCCCTTATGTCACCGAGAGTTCCCGGGGGCCCCGCTTGCAATCCGCAGAGAAGATGTTTGCACCTGGCGATGTGGTGCGCCTGCGCCGTATTGAGGTCAAACACACGGAGGTAATCGGAAGCCAGCAAGAACCTGCCAACGCAGGTGATTCCGCCCAGCTTGTCAGCGCCTTGGAAGACAGCCCACAACCGGATCCATTTGCCGACCCCGAGGGAACCAGTTCCAGCCCTCAAGAGCCGCAAATTTCTGAGGAGTGGGAGCTAACCCAGGTGCCCTCTGCCCAGGGCGCCCTCGTCTCTATCGATCCCCAAGACGGCGCTATACGCGCCCTGGTGGGTGGCTACGATTTTCGCCAGAGCCACTTCAACCGGGTCACCCAGGCGGCGCGGCAGCCGGGTTCCAGCTTCAAGCCGTTTATCTATGCTTCGGCCATCGAGCGTGGCTATACCGCTGCCAGTGTAATCAACGATGCGCCGATCATCTTCGAGGAAACCAACCTTCAAGATGTTTGGCGCCCAGAGAACGACGGCGGTACTTTCCTCGGCCCCACCCGCTTGCGTATGGCTTTGTATAAATCGCGCAATATGGTCTCTATTCGACTGCTGCAGGCACTGGGGCTCGACTACGCCCTCGGTTTTGTCGAGGGCTTCGGCTTTGACCGCAGCAAACTCGCGCGGAACCTAACCATAGCCCTGGGCAGTTCCGCTCTAACTCCATTGGAAATGGTGCGCGGTTACGCCGCCTTCGCCAATGGCGGCTATCGGGTGGAGCCCTACCTGGTAGATAGAGTGCTGGATGTAAATGGAGAAACCCTCTACCAGGCCCTGCCCCTCACCGTGTGCAATGACTGCCCTGAACCCGGCAGCGAGCCCCGTGGCTTCAACAATGAGGAACCTCTGGACCTGGCGGCAATACAGCCGGGAGAAGAGGGGCCAGACCAAGGTAAAGAGCCCCCGGAGCTAAAAGTTCTCCCTGTAGGCCCACTGGATTCATCCAAATCACAGGCGCGCCCCCTGGCACCGCGCGCCATGTCGCCTGAGACCGCATACATCATGGATTCCATCCTCAAGGATGTGATTAAGAAGGGAACAGGGCGCCGCGCCCTCGCCATGAAGCGCGGCGATATCGCTGGCAAAACGGGTACCACCAATGGCCCTCGCGATGCTTGGTTCTCGGGCTACAGCCCCTACCTGGCCACCAGTGCTTGGGTGGGTTTCGACTCCTATGGCGAGCTGGGCAAAAATGAATACGGTGGCTCTGCGGCGCTACCTATCTGGATAGATTTTATGAGCGTAGCCCTGGAGGGGTTGCCCGAGAGGCACTTGCCCCAACCGGACGGCATAATGACCGTGCGTATCAATCCCAAGAACGGTCTGCGCACCTCCTATGGCGGTATGTTTGAAATATTCCGTGCCAACAGGGTACCTGGGCGTGAAGCCTACAACCCCTACCGCTCTAGATACACCGATGAAGATAGGGATATGCCCGGCCGCGATCAGCCGAGCGAGCCTCCACCGGAAGAGTTATTCTGAAATCCACTATTTCTGCCGCAAAGCCCGCTCAATGAGCGGGTGGACAGATAAAAAAAGGGGCCCATAGGCCCCTTTTTTTATCTGTCATTTTCTTATTGTTTTTTCTACCAAAGACCTGCCTACTTCCTGCGACTTCATCATTGTCATTAATCCGGCTCTCGGTACCTGATGCAAGCACGCTCCAACCCCTGCAAAT
Organism: Microbulbifer sp. THAF38; assembly: GCF_009363535.1. Classification (NCBI taxonomy): domain Bacteria; kingdom Pseudomonadati; phylum Pseudomonadota; class Gammaproteobacteria; order Cellvibrionales; family Microbulbiferaceae; genus Microbulbifer; species Microbulbifer sp. THAF38. The sequence continues at coordinate 223,328 of NZ_CP045369.1, read as the reverse complement.
CCGGGATAACAGCCTCTTCACCAGAAAGCGCCACGTGCATCAACTCTCCAGGATTCAGAGGCTGCTCGCGAAGCGCCAGTTCATCTGGCGTCACCCGCACAAGGCGCGGTGTTCCCTGTAGTACAAGGGCAAAATATGGAAGGTCTCCATCGGGGTTACCACTGCTGAGCACCGCGATACGAGCGCTCTCGGAAGCACCACCAAGCGCCTCTCCGCGCATTACATCAAAGGACAACAGCGGCAACCGCTGCTCACGCCAAACCAGATCTCCGAGGTACCACTCGGGCACATCGTGCACAGCCATGGGTACCTGCATGGCAATCACCTCGGACAAGCTCTCTACAGGCACCAACATCTGCCCCTGTTGTAATGGCAACAGCAGGCTGCTCACCTCCTGAGGAACATCTAGTGGCAGCGCTTCAACTTCACTCATTGCCCACCTCTTGCATATAGACTCTCATTTCTTAGCCGCTCAGCTGCCAACGGCCGAGGTACCGGCATATTCGCGAATCGCCTCGAGCAATACATCCTCCTGGTAAGGTTTACCAAGGTAGTGATTGACGCCAAGGGACATAGCGTGATCGCGGTGCTTACTGCCAGTACGGGAGGTGATCATCACAATAGGAATATCGCGCAGACGACTACTTGAGCGGATATGGCGCGCTACCTCAAAACCGTCCATACGCGGCATCTCAATATCCAGCAGAATGAGATCCGGAACCTTATCCTGCAACTGGATCACCGCATCCTGACCATCTTTGGCGGTACTTACCAAGTAACCCTCGCGCTCCAGGAAGCGTGTGGTCACCTTGCGTACGGTAACAGAATCGTCCACCACCATAACGGTCTGCTGGCGCGCTTCCGGCTCGGGCTGTTGTTCTGCTTGTAATTGCAGCTGCGGCATATCCGGGCGCGCCAACTGAGTAGCCTGGCGACGTAACAGAGCATGGGCATCGAGAATTACCACCACGCTGCCATCACCAGTAACGGTGGCTCCGGAAACTCCCTGCACCCCGGCAAACTGTGGGCCCAGGCTCTTCACAACAATTTCTCGGCTGCCGCGGATAGCATCCACCTGCAGGGCCATAGCGTGGCCTTCGGAGCGCACCAGCAATACCGGTAACTGCATATCATCGACACTGAGTTTCGGCTGGGCGCCAGACTTCAGCAGGGTGCCGAAGTAGTTCACCTCATATAGCTCGCCGGCATACTCAAAGCGGGCATCACTTGAGCGGTAGTAGTGTTCCAGCTCAAAGGGGCTGAGGCGCACTATACCTTCGATGGTATTGAGTGGCAGAGCGAACAAGTCCTCGCCTATCTTCACCATCAGGGCGCGGTTTACCGACACGGTAAACGGCAGGCGCACGACAAATTCCGTTCCTGCACCGGCCTCGGAGTTGATATGCACGCTGCCGCCGATCTGTTTCAGCTCGGCGGAAACCACATCCATACCCACGCCGCGGCCGGAAATTTGGGTTACTTTTTCCGCAGTGGTGAACCCCGCCTGCAGGATAAACTGCAGGATTTCGTTATTGGAAAGCTCCGCATCCGCGCGCATCAGGCCATTTTCTACCGCCTTTTCCCGCACACGGATCAGGTTCACCCCGGCTCCGTCGTCGCGAATAGTCAGTACCACCTCACTGCCTTCGCGGGCCAGGGCTACATCGATACGCCCGCGCTCGGCCTTACCCGCCGCGCGACGTAGATCGGGCATTTCAATGCCGTGGTCAACCGCATTGCGCAGCATATGCTCCAGAGGTGCCACCATGCGCTCCAGCATGGACCGGTCCAGTTCGCCCTCCACGTTGGAGAACACCAACTCCACCTGCTTACCTAGCTCGGCACTCACCTGGCGCACAATACGGCGCAATCTGGGCACCAAGCGTGAGAAGGGCACCATGCGACTGCGCATTAGCCCCTCTTGCAACTCTGTGTTGACACGAGACTGCTGCAACAACAGCGTCTCGGTATCGCGGGCCTTGTTATCCAGGGTGGAGCGCAGCTCCATCAAGTCAGAAGTGGACTCCAGCAAGGAGCGAGACAGCTGCTGAATAGAGGAGTAGCGATCCATCTCCAGCGGATCAAAATCACCATCCTGTTCGGCCAGCTGCTCCTGGCGGAACAGGATTTGTGCTTCGGTTTCGCGATCCAAACGGCGCAACTGTTCGTTAAGACGCAACAGGGTCGAGTCCATCTCATCGAGCGCCAGACCAAACTCACTCATCTGCTCTTCGAGGCGGCCACGGGAAATAGCGGTCTCACCTGCGAGGTTTACCAGCTCTTCCAGCAGCTCCGCTGCAACCCGCACCATTTCCTGAGGTTGGTTCCTGGTGGGCGCGGACACTTCATTTTCCACCCCTCCGGGCTTGCGGATAAATGGCAGAACATTGCCAGCATTTGCCGTTTGCACAGCCTCTGGCAGTAATTCGGTGGGCTCTGGCCTTAACTCTGGGGCAAGACCCTCACCGCCGGTAACGGGCAATAATTCCCCTTCGCCAGCTTCGCCATGGGATTCATCAGAGAAAGCTTCCAATGCAGCCTCAGCGCTGGGGAGATCCTCACCTGGTAGCTCTTGAGAGACGGTTTCAAACGCATTATTTATTGACGCCTGGCCATCAGCCCAGTCTGTGCTGATAAGCTGGACAAAAGCCTCCAACTGCTCGCCCGCCATCCAGGCGCGCACCGTTTCCACGCCATCGGCAATTCGGTCATGAGTAGAGTGCGCATCAGTAAAGAATTGCGCCGAGGGCTTCACAATACCGCGCATGCCCTCAATCGCGGTTTCAAAGCGGTGCGCTACTTCACCGAGGCCCATTAAGCCGGCCATACGGGCGCCGCCCTTGAAAGTATGCAGCACCCGTTTGAGCGCCTCAGCATGCTCGGCGCTCTCAGGGGTATCTTCCCAGGCCTGAATCAACTCCTCCAGCTCATCGGTTAGATCGCCGGCCTCTTCCATAAACACATCGACCACATCGGGATCGATTTCCGCCAGCAGACGCTGCTGCTCTAAAGGACCCGCTTGCGGTGCAGGCTTGTCAACATCGGGGATGCCAAGAGAGGAATCCCAAACTTCTTGGCTAGGCTCTATAGCACTCTGGGCAGGTGTGCCAGCCTCATCTGCATTGGCCGCACTGGATTCAGTCAGCTCAAACAGTGCCTCATATAAATCATCCAGGGCCGGCTCGGACGAGACTTCCTCAGGCTCCTCACGACTCTTTTCTGCTGCCGCTGCCACTGGGGCATCAACGCTTTCCAGCTCAGTTGAGTGTGAAAGCTCTATCTCGACGTCCAACAGAGGTTCCGCATCCGCTTCAGAAGCAGATTCAAATACGGTTTCCAGTTCCGCTGCGGGAGCTTGCACCTCATCGGTGGAATCCGTTTGCTCCTCTACCACAGTGCCTACCACCGCAGCCTCTGTACCTACCGAGTCGAGGGGTTGTGCCTCAATACCCAGTTCGCTCAGGTCGTAATCTTCCTCGTACGCTTCTTCTCTCAGTTCGCCTTCTGCCAGATAGCGTAATGCTTCCTCTACCGCCTCGCTAACCTCGGGCAGATCCTGGGCAGCGGCGACCGCATCGACCAGGTCCAGTAGCTCGTTGTGTCCCTGCTCAAGGGAAGCCCACAAGGCCGGCTCTTCCTCTAACTGACCGGCCAATACCTTGCGATAAACTTCCAACAGCAACTGTGCCAGCTCTGCCAGGGTTGGTAGCTGGGCGCGACTGGCCGCCTCCTGCAGAACATTGAGCTCTTCCGCAACTTCACTGACCTTGGATTTATCGGCGGGATTTGAACGCCACTGGCTGAGCATCTGGTCCGCATCCAGCAGGACACGCATACCGTCAGCCATCAACACTTCAAGAAGTTGCGGATCTACGGCTCTGGGCTCATTCGCTTCGCGCTCGCGGATCAGGTGACCCACAGAGCGTTCCTGTAACTCGGCAATGCGGGCGAGGAATTGCTCCGCTCTCTCGACCACGATGGGTGCTTCAGCGCGGATCTGAGCCAAAACCTGGCGCACGTAACTAGCGCCATCGCCTATCAGATCGAAGATATCCGCATCGATGGGCACCTGGTAAATACGCAGCTCTTTGGCGAAGCGCTCCAGAGGTGCCATCATCTCGGCCACCACCTTGACCTCCGCCATATGGGCGGAGCCCTTCAGGGTATGCAGGGCACGGTGCAGGGGATCGCTGGGTACGCCGTAAACCGGGGCTGCTGCGCGCATATCCGCGAGGTAGCCATCGACAACGCTTAGGTGAGTTTCAGCCTCCTGGGCAAAAATTTCCCACAGCTGCGCCCGCTCATCGTTACACTCCGCTTCATCAACCGTTGCCGCGGGGGCTGTATTTGTATCTTGGGCCAGCAGTTCCGAGGGGATGTGCCCCTGGCTGAGCTGCTCCGCCCAGGCCTGCAATTGAAGTGTGAGGGGCTTATCCGGGTCACCCTGGCGGAGACGGAATGCCTCAATCATCGATGGCAGCTTCTGGTAGACCCGCTCAATCAACAGCACATGGGCGCGTTCAGGCTTAATGCTGTCATCGATCACCCGATTGAGCATGTTTTCCACTGCCCAGGCCAGCTCGCCAATATCCAGCGCCTCGACCATGCGGCCGGAACCTTTCAGGGTGTGGAAGCCGCGGCGGAACTCCACCAGGGCATCGGTGTTGGCAAAATTGGCAGCCCATTCCGGGAAGTAATTGCCGATATGGGCGAGTACTTCGCTGGCCTCCTCGAGGAAAATTTCGATGATCTCATCATCGATCAAACTCTCACTGTCCTCGACTAACTGCTGAGGCTCGCTCTCAACCGGTTCTGTGGTCGAGCCAGTCTCCTCAAACAGCTCAGCATCGGCTGGCAGCAGCGCATCTTCACGCTCATCCGCCGGCACTGCCGAAACAAAGTCCTCAGCCGCTATTACCGGGGCCTCGGTGATGGGCTCAGGTTCAACAGGCTCTTCAGTCGGCGAGAACCAGTTGTCCTCATTGTTGCGATTTTCTTCGCTAACGGACGCTTCTGAAACAGGAGCTCCCCCTAACTCCAACCCCTGAGCTTCTGCTGGCGAATCAACGATTGGAGCCGTCGCAGGCTCCGTCTCGATTTGCTCGGGGATAACGGTGGAGGGTCGCTCTATCGCTTTACTTTCGTCACTCTCGTCGGAGTCTGTGGTTTCGAAAACCTCAGGTGTCAATAACTCCAGGGCATCGCTGCCCTCTTCGTCCGCCATATTTTCGCGAGCGGGCTCTGTCTCTTCTACTGGGTCATCAGTTTCTTCACCGACAAAGGAGATACCGAGATTCGCGATACTGTCTTCGGCCAAAGCCAGCAGCATTTCGGTATCATCCAAGCCCTCGACACGGCGCTCCAGATAGTACTCAACACTGGTAATCGCATCGGCCAGGGTATCGAGCATGCGCCACTCCGGCTGCTCTGCCCGCTCCATCAGGGCGTCGCTGATATAGCTGTTGCAGGCGGCAATGATTTTGCTCGCACGCTGGTAGCCCACCATCTCCAGTCCGCCGCAAACCTCTTGCAGTCGCTGGGGTACGCGGCTCAAATAGCTGATATCCCAATGGCTGGCCACATACTCCATGACCGCCTCTTTTACCGCCTCCAAGCCCAGGCGCGCTTCGCGCAACACTGAATCTGTGGCATCCCCCATAATCGGCTGGTCATCGTCACCGCGCTTATTGCGATCGACAGTAGCCGCCAGGGCCGAATCGAGTTGTACCAGTTCGCCTGCGGCGCGCATCAGATACTCATCGACATCGCTACCGCGCGAGGCATCGCGCAGGCATTCATAAATGCCCCGGGCACGGCCTCGCGGCGCCTCGAGCCCCAAAACACCGAGCGTATCCGCGATCCGCTTGGCTATGGTTGCGGTCTCATTGAGAGGGGGCTGCTCGGAGGCAGCGCCGCCGGGTTCCAGCGCCTCGCGCACCAGTTGCAGCTCTTCTCGCAGTGCAGTTATGGCAGTGCCCAGTGCTTCTGGCCCCATCGCCAGGACGTCTTCAGTATCCGGTCTGGGAGTGCCCGGCACCGCCTTATCCAGTGCAAAGCGTTGGTAAAGCCCCTGGCAGCGATTGCCATTTGGGCCGGCCAAATAAACGTAGAACAGCAGGTTGCAAAGGAAATCTGCATCCAGCTCGGCATCCAATACCCTGGCGCCACGGCCCTGCAATAAACGGAACTCAACGTCGATACGGCGCAGCAGATGACGCAATGCAGGCTGCACAGTGATGCGATGTTCAGCCAGAGCTTCCAGGATACCCAGCAGGACTTCCCATAGGGATTGACGACGGCTACCGCTATAGAGCAGTTGCAGTTTTTCGATAATCTTTACTAGGTAGGAAAGGCTCTCGCCACTGTTCACATCGCGGATCAAACCCGCTGCGGCTACGTGGTACATTTTGCGCAGCTTGCCTACCAGTTCCTGCAGGCGTGCATTGTCCGCCGTCAAGGGCTGGCGCTTACCGGCGATGCGACTCAATGAGGAGAGATCTGGAGAGAAGAGTGCGCCCTCGGTAATCAGGCGCTCGCGGCGCACCGCACGCAAATCGTTGAGGAGTGGCAGCAACAATACCGCATTATCCCTGCGCTGGAATGACACCTTCTCCAAATAGAGAGGCAGCTCCAGCAGGGCGCGCATCATAAATTCGCGCGTTTCATCGGTATTTTCTACAGTGCCGCCGGCCAGCGACTGAAGCAACTGCTCCATTTCTTCGGCCAGCATCGCCGCACCATTGAGCTGCGCCATATGCAGGCTGCCGTGTACCTGGTGCACCAGGGACAAACTGTTCTGCAGCAGGGTCTCGCCGGCTTGCGGGTCCGAGGCAAAAGTCTCGAGAAATTGACGCGCCTGCGCCAGGGTCTCGTTAATTTCACCTATCAGCCAGTCCAGGGCCATGAAGTTCGGATTGTCGTGACTCACGCCAAGTCCCCAATAATTCTTTCTCTATGCAGGCGCTCTACCCGGCGCGAGCCAGGGTTCGCGGTCTTGCGGAAGTGTTCCGTGCGCCCTCTCCACCCGGCAGCCAGCAAGGGCGCCGGGCTTTATTTTGTGGGTTAGGCCAGAGCCCGGTCTTCGCGGGACTCCAAGGAATTGCTTTCCTCACTGTCGAGCGTGAAAGTGTCCGTATCCATCTCCGGCAACTCCACGTCGTACATCTCACTATTGGTTTCCACGCTCTCCTCCTGCGGCAGTTTGAAGCCGGCAACGGATTCACGCAGCGCGCTGGCGGTTTGTGCCAGGTTACCAATGGACTGGGCAGTAGCCTGGGTACCGGCAGAGGTCTGCGAAGTAATTTCCTGAATCACGTTCATGGTGTTGGAAATATGACCGGCAGAAGAGGCCTGCTGACGAGCGGCGTTGGAGATGTTTTGGATCAACGAGGCCAGGTTGCTGGATACGTTTTCAATCTCCTCCAGGGCGACACCAGCGTCCTGTGCCAAGCGGGCACCGCGCACCACCTCAGTGGTGGTCTGCTCCATGGAAATCACCGCTTCGTTGGTGTCAGACTGAATCGCTTTCACCAGGCCTTCAATCTGCTTGGTCGCAGCGGCCGAGCGTTCCGCCAGTCGCTGTACCTCGTCCGCAACCACGGCGAAGCCGCGGCCGGCATCACCGGCCATGCTCGCCTGAATAGCGGCGTTCAATGCGAGAATGTTGGTCTGGTCGGCAATGTCGTTAATCAAGCTCACGATATCGCCAATCTCCTGGGAGGATTCACCCAGGCGCTTGATTCGCTTGGAGGTATCCTGAATCTGCTCGCGGATATTGTCCATGCCCTTGATGGTGTTTTGCACCACCTTGGAACCATTGCTGGCAATCTGTACCGAGCGTTCGGCAACCTGCGCGGACTCGGAGGCGTTGGCAGATACCTGGTCAATGGTGACCGCCATCTCGTTCACCGCGGCGGAGGCCCCGGCAATCTCCTGAGCCTGGTGTTCTGAGGCCTCGGCCAGATGCAGGGCTGTCTGCTGGGTTTCTTGGGACAGGCCGGATACTTCCTGTGCTGCACCGTTGATTCGAGATACCAGCACGCGCAGCTGGTCGATGGTGAAGTTGATAGAGTCCGCAATCGCACCGGTAAAGGCCTCGGTTACCGTTGCCGAGGTCGTCAAGTCACCGTCGGCGAGGTCGGCCAGCTCATCCAGCAGCTGCATAATCGCCTGCTGGTTGCGCTCGTTGGTATCGGCTTCTTCCATCAGGCTGCGGCGGGTACCGGAGAAGGCCATTCCCATCATGGCAAAAATCAACAGCACAAACCCTGCGGCCAAAATAGAAATGGTCATATTGTTGGGCTGGCGCTCATCGGCCAGGTTCACAATACGGTCGTTCAGGGTGCTCAGGGCCTCAAGCAGTTGCGGCGAGGAGGCGATAATACCGTTGGTGGCCTGGCGCGAGGCAAACAGTGCGGGAGTCGCTTCGAAGATATCTCTTACAGAGGTGCTTACGAACCCAAACAATTCAGTAATTTCATCCAGTGAGCGGCGCGCTTCCTCATCGGTAATGCGGGAAATTCCCATCACCACATCACCGCTCTTCATGCCATCTACCACTTTACCGAAGAGGCTGGCATCAGTATTAAACTGATCTGCCGCGGCTTCCGCATCGTCACCACCCTGCAGCATCTTGTCGATGTTTCGGCCGATTCGCTCTGCCCGCCAAACTTGTAGCTGGGCCTGCTCTACCTGATTGGCCGGTGCGTTATTGGCCAGCAGAATTTCCACGATGTTGTTGTGCTCGGCCTGCAGTTCCGGCAGGGAGTCACTCAACGTGGAGGCAATATCGTTAAGGAAGACGATGGTTTCCTTGTTGCTGATAATGGTATCGACCTGCTCGCGCAGCTTGCGCCAAACGGTACCGTAAGTGGCCAGTTCAGCGTCCAGCGCCCTGCGGCTGCCTTTATCCATCCCCTGCAGCTGATTCCAGGCACTGGCCATCTGTCCGGAAACTTTTTCCAGTTCGGCAAATGCTTCATCATCACCGGAAGTCGCCGCCGGTGCATAGGAAACCAGCTGGTAAGAAAGTGCACGCAGTTCTGCTACCTGCTGCAGGTACTCCTTATCGCGATCACTGCGGGTCTGTACCAAATAGATACTGACAATCAGCCCCGCCAGTACGGCGAGTACCAGCAGACCCAAACCCAGCGCGGCAGGGTTACTGCGAAACGCGGAAAAGGAACTCTGGGAGCCTGTTTTCATAATTTACTCCTAGCGGGCCCAAGCAAGAGGCCGGTTTAATACCACTTAATATTTAACGCTTTAATGACAATGGCCCTCAGCCAGTGCGGACATCCCTGCACCGCTTGTGGGTCCCCCCAGCATCTCATTGTGAGATGTCGAAAAATCCAATCGGACCTCAGCGAACAGCAGCATCCATAAAATGAGGGTCTTTGAGCAGAGCCCGCATGTCGAACACCAACCACCGGTCCTTTTGTAAAATAAACTGGCCATGCACCATGGGCGCAAACGGCTCAATCAAATCTGTCGGTGCTTCATGGGCATATTCAAATGCCAAATGCTGCATTCCGTGCAACCTGTCGACAATCAACCCCACGTAAGTTTTTTCCCGCTCTAACACCAGAACCCTGCGCTGTTGGCGTGGGCCCGTGAGGTGGCCTCCATAAAAGGCTGCGAGATCAATCAGGGGTAACAGGCGGCCGCGTACATTGGAAACGCCTTTTACCCAAGGCTGTACGCCAGGGATAAAAGTGTGTTGCGGCACTTCGAGCAATTCCACAACATCATCCATCGAGGCGACAAAATTGTGGTCGAGTAGAGAAAAACCGATTCCGGTCCAGTAGGGTTTGATTTCTCGACGGCCGGGCAGGCCTGTGGCCTGCGCTTTGGCTCGCCGAGCGATATCAACAAGTGCTAGATAGGGTGTTTGTGACTGCACGTTGAGCAGCTGGCCTTCAGGCCAACACCTCCTCGATGGCTTTCAACAATTTGCCCTCATCGACGGGCTTGGTGAGATAAGCTTTGGCGCCCTGGCGCATCCCCCACACCCGGTCAGTGTCCTGATCCTTGGTGGTCACCATAATGATCGGTATCCCGGCGGTGTTGCCATCCTTGCTCAACTGGCGAGTGGCTTGGAAACCATTCAGCCCGGGCATCACAATATCCATCAAAATCAGGTCTGGGCGTTGAGTGCGCGCAACATCCACACCGTTTTCGCCGTTGGGCGCGGTAATTACGGCATGGCCATTTTTTTCGAGTATTGTGGTCAGCTTGTGTGTTTCGGTAGGAGAGTCATCTACTATTAGTACTCTTGCCATCATTTCCCCCATGACTTCTTCTAATTGGCAACTGCGCTACAAGTGACAGTGCTTGGCGATTTGTTGTATTTATCTTTGATGGCATGTGCCAAGTCTGCACTTACTGCCAATGCACTGCCAGACTACAGAACCTCCCTTCCCAGGCAGATGGGATGAGAGGTGCGTCTGTTAAATCATCTTCCCCGCCAAAAAGCGAAGATAGTGGTTCCAAATAAGAACCTTATTTTTTGTTAGTGATCACTCAGGCTGCGTGATGCGGTTTTGCATGGGCGGAAATTGCACCCAGCAGTTCGCTTTTACTAAACGGTTTAGTTAGGTATTGATCACAGCCAACAACACGGCCTTTTGCTTTATCGAACAAACCATCCTTGCTCGACAACATAACTACCGGGGTGGAGCGGAATTCGCTGTTGTTCTTAATCAGCGCACAGGTCTGGTAGCCATCCAGGCGCGGCATCATGATATCGACAAAAATAACATCGGGACGGGAGTCCGCGATTTTCGCCAGCGCATCAAAACCATCTGTCGCGGTGACGACTGTGCAACCCGCTTTTTGTAGCAAGGTCTCGGCGGTGCGGCGAATTGTCTTACTGTCGTCAATCACCATTACAGTCAGACTTTCCCAGTTAAGCTCCATAGTCTTTTTTGAATCCCCTGTTTACTTATTTTCGGGCACGCGAAAATTTTTATCTGCACCCTTTTTTGAGCCGCTTGCGGGGCCTGGGTGTCTCACTTTGCCAAGATCGCACACTGGGTGGAACTTTTATCACAGAACCCCAGGTGAATCTAGCCGCGCGGAAGCGCCGTCGACTTTGTGGTTCAAATAATCACCACTTTACCCCCAAACCCAGCCGACACAACTAATAAAGTTGCACCTCAACGAAGCTGCTCTTACCTTATCCACCCAACAAGTTGGCAGTGGCAACTATTCAAACAGCCACAACCACCGCGGCGTGGGATTAAATATCCCTTCAACTACGGAAGCTCAGATGAATTATTCCCTCGGTGTGGTGATGGACCCCATCGCCCAGATCAATTTTAAGAAAGATACGACACTTGCACTGTTACAGGCCGCACAAGACAGCGGTTTCCAGCTGTTTTATTTTGAGCAAAGCGACCTGTATTTGGACAATGGCCGTGCCATTGGCAGGGGCAGACCTCTTAAGGTTTTTGACGATCCCGAGCGCTGGTTCAGCCTCGAGGAAGCCACAGAGATGCCCTTGGGTGAACTCGATACAATTTTGATGCGTGTCGACCCACCTTTCGACAATGAGTACATTTATTCCACTTACATCCTTGAGGCGGCCGAGCGTGAAGGCGCCCTGGTAGTTAACAAACCGCAGTCCCTGCGCGACTGTAATGAGAAAATTTTCGCGACCACTTTTCCGCAATGCTGCCCGCCTGTTTTGGTGAGCAAGGATATGCAACGCCTGCGTGAATTCCACAAAACTCACCGCGATGTCATTTTCAAACCTTTGGACGGCATGGGCGGCGCTGGTATTTTTCACTGCAAACCCGACGGCGCCAATTTAGGGGCCATTCTGGAAATGCTCACTCAACACGGTCGCCAACAGATTATGGCGCAGCGTTACATTCCCGAAATCAAAGATGGTGACAAGCGAATTTTGGTAGTCGATGGTGTGGCGGTGCCCTATTGCCTGGCCAGAATTCCCGAGGCGGGCGAAACACGCGGCAACTTAGCCGCCGGTGGTCGCGGCGAGGCACGGCCACTGACGGATCGCGATCGATGGATCGTGGAGCAGGTCGCCCCCACATTAAAAGAAAAAGGGCTCTTGTTCGTAGGCCTGGATGTCATCGGTGATTACCTTACGGAAATCAATGTCACCAGCCCAACGTGTGTGCGCGAGATTGATGCGGCCTACGACACCTATATCGGTGCGCGACTAATGAGCGCCATCACACACCGCTTGGCACAAAAGCGTTAAACTTCGCCCTTAACTCGAACGACTCCCAGGGCTGTTTGCCAGTGAACGGGCCGGGTGGGAAGCCGAGCGTAACGCTCGGCGATAAAAAAGCAGTAACTGATAATAGACAATGAATTCCACCGCCAATACGACGCCAAGTACTGCGGAGCAGCGCGAGCGTTTTGCCTTTTCGCTGTTTCTCGCTGGCGCCATTCACGCGCTTCTGATTTTTGGCGTGGCTTTTGCTACACCAGAAGGACGACAGGCAGCACCAACCCTGGAAGTCACCCTGTCCCAATATAATTCCCCACAAGCGCCGGAGGATGCCGACTACCTGGCTCAACACAACCAACAGGCCAGCGGCACGGCGGATACCCCAAAAGAATTATCCAGCAACCGCCGCGCCGAATTTGCCGATACGCAAATTCACGATGTCAATCCGCTGCCGCAACAACAGGCTGCACGGCCCGCTGACCAACGACGTCAGTTGATTACTACCATCGGCAACAGCCCTCTGCAGGCTCCAGAACTGCCCGCCGAAGAAAAGCTTTCCGATGAGAAACGCGGCGATGCGCCCAATGACTTGGCCAAGACCAATCCTAAAATTGCCAGCCTACAGGCACGCCTGGACAAGATCCGCCAGACTATCGCCCAGCGCCCGCGGGTGCGCAGGCTTACCTCTGTCGCAACCAAGGCCTCAGCGGATGCCGCCTATCTGCACGATTGGCGCCAGAAAGTTGAGGCCGTGGGCAGTGACAACTTCCCCGAGGAAGCACTGCAACAAAAAATCACCGGTAGCCTGCGTATGATGGTGCGTCTACTGCCCACAGGCGCCGTGGAGGAGGTAATCATCCTGAATTCTTCCGGTGAGCGTATCCTCGACGATGCCGCCCAACAGATTGTGCGCCTGGCAGCGCCCTTCGCACCTTTCCCTGCGGAGATTCGCAAAGAGGCCGACCGTCTCGAAATCATTCGTACCTGGCGTTTTGAAATGACCGGGTTCTCCACTACCGCAGGTGAGTTGCCCGAGCGCGGCTAAACTTGCCTTGCACGCAAGCGACCTAGAATCCAGCTATGCCCAACTCGAACATTGACAACGACCTGACCCTCGGCAGCTTGCGCGGCCAATTCCTACTGGCCATGCCCGGTATGGAGGACCCGCGCTTCAAGCACAGCATCGCCCTGATTGTTGAGCACAGCCAGGAAGGGGCTATGGGCATTGTGATCAACGCCCCCAGTAAGGTGCACTGGAGAGAAGTTTTCGAGCAGCTATCGCTACAGGATTCCAGCCAGCGGGGTGGTGAAGCCGTCCTGTTAGGCGGCCCAATCTCCCCGGAACAGGGCTTTGTTCTGCATGGTGCCGGCGTGCAGTTCGACTCAACCACCGAGATCAATATGGAGATCAGCCTCACCGCATCCAGGGATATTCTCGAATCCCTCGCCTCCGGGCACGGCCCCGACGATGTATTGCTGGCCCTGGGCTACTCCGGCTGGGGGCCGGGGCAGCTGGAGCAGGAGTTGGCGGAAAACGCCTGGCTGACACTGCCGGCGGAACCCGAAATTCTTTTTGCCACCCCTGTGGAAAAACGCTGGCAGAGCGCCGCAGCACGCCACGGCATCGACCTTTCCGGGCTTGGCTCTCAGGCCGGACACGCTTAGCCCATCCCGGTTATCATCCGCTCCGAGATTGATTTCCCAGAACCGGATGTTTCCCCTGATGAGCAAACCCATTACCGCCCTCGCCTTCGATTTTGGCACTCGTTCCATCGGCCTCGCCTATGGTCAGAGTCTGACCGCCAGCGCCAAAGAGCTACCGCCGCTGCCAGCAAAGGACGGCAAGCCGGACTGGAACACGGTGCAGCAACTGATCGATGAATGGCGGCCGCATTATTTGCTCGTGGGCCTACCGCTGAATATGGACGGTAGTGAAAGCGAATTCGGCGCACGTGCCCGAAAATTCGGTCAGCGCCTGCACGGACGCACCGGGTTGCCAGTGGAAATGATCGATGAACGCCTCAGCACCCGCGCGGCAAAGGAAGAGGCTGCGGAGCGCGGCCACCGGGGTAACTATGCCGATAACCCCGTGGATTCCATCGCCGCGCGCATCATCCTCGAGGACTGGCTGCGCGCGCGCCCCTGATACCCGCTCCCGTTGCCAGTGCAATCTGAGCCACAGCTGCCAGGGCTCTGATAGAATTGTCCGCCCATACAACCGAGTGACCGAACCCTATGCCCATTTCCCGTATCCGTATCGCCACCCGCGAAAGCGCCCTGGCCCTCTGGCAGGCCAATTTCGTCAAGGACCGCCTTCAGCAGGAGCACCCCGAATTACAGGTGGAACTGCTACCAATGACTAGCCGGGGCGACCGGGTGCTGGATATTCCCCTGACCAAGGTGGGCGGCAAAGGGCTCTTTGTGAAAGAGTTGGAAGTGGCCATGCTGGAAGGGCGTGCGGATATCGCCGTGCATTCCATGAAAGATGTGCCGATGGAATTTCCCGAGGGCCTCTACCTACCGGTAATTTGTGAGCGCGAAGATCCGCGCGATGCCTTCGTTAGCAACCAGTTTGCCAGTTTTGAAGAGCTGCCCCAGGGCGCGGTGGTAGGCACCTCGAGTCTGCGCCGCCAGTGCCAGCTTCTTGCCCACCGCCCCGATCTTGAAGTCAAGTTCCTGCGCGGCAACGTGAACACCCGCCTTGCCAAACTGGACGCGGGAGAATACGACGCCATTATTCTTGCAGCCGCCGGCCTGCTGCGCCTGGAAATGCGCGAGCGCATCCGCAGCTTTTTACCTTCCACGGTATTGCTACCCGCCGGAGGCCAGGGCGCCGTCGGCATCGAAGCCCGCAAGGACAGCGAGCTGGAAGCCCTGTTACAACCCCTGCACTGCCGTGAAACCGCCGCACGTCTCAGTGCCGAACGGGCGCTGGTCAAGCGCCTTAACGGCGGTTGCCAGGTTCCTATCGGCTGCTACGCCGAGCTGGAAGGCGACAATCTGTGGTTGCGCGGCCTGGTCGGCAGCCCCGATGGTACCACCATGATCCGCGCCGAAATCCGCGGTGCGGCAGAGGATGGCGAAGCACTGGGAATTCAACTCGCGGAACAGTTGCTGGAACAGGGTGCCGAAAAAATCCTTGCCGCGATTTGAGCCTAGGGCAGATCGATATGGCCAAAAGCCTGCACAACAAGCGAATATTGACTACTCGCCCTGCACACCAAGCCGACACCTGGGACGCGCTGTTGTGTGCCGAGGGCGCGACGGTTGACAGTATTCCCATGTTGGCGATCGCCCCCCTCACTGAGGGGACTGCTCAGCAGGCTATTAAAAAACGCATTCTCGATTTCGACCAAGTGGATTTTGCCATTTTCGTCTCCCAGAATGCGGTGCGCTACGCCGTCGACTGGCTGGAAGATTACTGGCCTCAGATACCCCAGGGGCCGCGCTATTTTGCCATTGGCGCGGCTACAGCGAAGGCTCTGTTGGCGCGTGGTATTTCCTGCGAACACGGTGGCGAGCATATGAATTCTGAAGACCTTCTCGCCCAGCCCGCTCTTCAAGAGATTTCCGAGCAACGGGTGCTGATTTTTCGCGGCGCAGGTGGGCGTACTCTGATTGGTGACACACTGCGCGCTCGCGGTGCGCGTGTGGACTACTGTGAGCTCTACCGCAGGTGTCTACCCACAAACGCCCCGGCAGATTTGGCCCAGTATGCTTTTGCCCCGGACGCCATCACTGTGCACAGCGGCGAGACACTTGCGAACCTGCACACCTGCATTGAGCGCTCAAATTGCGAGCGGCTACTGCAGGCCGCCCTTATCTGCCCCAGTGCGCGAGTGGCGGAACAGGCCCGGGCATTGGGCTTTACTCATGCCTACACCGCCCTGAATGCCGGAGACAGCGCTATGCTAGAAGCATTACTCAAGGCGCTAGGCTGAATTACTCTCGAATTCCCGGCCCGGTTGGGTTAAAAATCTCAAAACGAAGCCACCGGCGCTATTATGGTCGGCGCCACTCGCTATAATCCGACGACAATAACCAGCTGCACTCCATGCCCATGACCAACGAAAAACCCAAGGATAACTCCGCCTCCCCGGCGAAGGAACTCACCTCCGATACACTGGCCAAGGGGGAGAGCAAGAGTAATTTTGCCAAGGCAGCACAGGGCAAAAATGATAAGACTTCTATGGAGGCGATGCCTAAAAAAAGCGGCGGCCACTGGTGGTGGCTGGTCTTTATCCTTTTGCTCATCGCCCTGATCGCTTTTGCCTGGTACAGCTGGCCCCAGCTGCGTAATCGCATCACTCAGCTGAACTTCTTCCCCACCAAACAGACTGTCTCCACCGAGAGAACTGAGCCTCAAAGCGAAGCCACAACATCAAACATTTCAGCAAGGCCAGATACCACTAGCCAAGCCGTACAAGAAACTTCCCCAACTACTTCGACAGTCCCACAACCGACAGCTGAGTCCCGCCCTCCTGTAGAACCCCAGCAAGCAGAAGTTCCAGCACCCTCCGCTCAGAGCCAGCAATTGGATCAACTTCAGCAGGCAGATACCGCTCTACGCAATCAAATTCAGTTGCAAACCCGCACTATTGCACAGCTGCAGCAACAGCTAGCGGGCATGCAGCGCAGTCTCACCGCACAGGGCAACCGCCTCAGCGAGCTGGGAAACGTGAGCCGCGAGGATTGGCAGCTGGCCGAGGCCGACTATTTGTTGCGTATGGCCAATCAGCGCCTGATGCTGGAAGACAATAGCCGCGCCGCCCTGGGTCTAGTCGAAAAGGTCGATACTATTTTGCGCCAGGTAAACCTTCCCGACCTGTACGGAGTACGCCAGCAACTGGCACGGGATATTACCGCTCTAAAACTGGTGGAAAATGTCGACCGGGAGGGGCTCTACTTGCGCCTGCGCGCCCTGGAAGAACAGTTGATTCACGCCTCAATCCAACCACAGTTTGATATGGCCCAGCCTCAGAAGGGGGAAACAAAAGCAGAGCCCACTCAGGAAAACCAATCCCCGTGGGAGCGCAGTTGGCAGCACTTTACCGCCTTCCTGCGCGACTCTGTTCGCCCCATCGACGGCGATATCAACCCAGTAATGCTCTCCCCACAAAGCGAAACCCGCTTTCGCCAAACTTTGCGTCTCAACATGGAACAGGCACAGCTGGCCCTGTTGCGCGGCGACTCTACCGTTTACAAAGACGCTTTGGAGAGCGCCCGCGAATTGCTCCTGACCTATGGCACTGCCAATGCCCAGCGCAACGCACTGGCACAACAATTGGCAGAACTCAGTGAACAGCCCATTCAAGCCCAAATGCCAGACTTAAATGCCTCGCAGGTCGCCCTTTACAATTACATCGAGCGGCTTCACAAAGCCTCCGGGCATGATGCCGGTACGGCGGAGGAGATCACCCAGTGAGGAAAGTGCTTTTTGCTGCGGTTGCCCTGCTACTGCTCGGCGCTCTGCTGCCGCAGATCAACCAAAATTATCCGGGGTACCTGGTGATCGGCTTCGGCGGCGAGTTGAACAAAGGGTATGAGATGAACCTTTGGTTCGCGATAGTCGCACTTGTCGCCCTGTTACTCGCCATATTTGTTCTCACCTGGATAGCCCGCAGCCTGTTTCGCGCTGTACGTGGCAGTGTCGACCGCCTGCGCTTCGGCCGCCAAAGAGTCGCACGCCGACGCCTCACCAGTGGTCTAGTGGAATTTATGGAGGGCAACTGGTCTCGAGCGCGTCGGCAACTCCTGAAAAGCGCACCACGCTCAGAAGCGCCGCTGATTAATTACCTGGCCGCCGCACGCAGTGCTCACGAACTGGGGTTTCGCGAGGAAGCTAACGAGTTACTGGCAAAAGCTGAAGCCTGTGGGGAAGACACTCGCCTGGCAGTGGCCTTGAGCCAGGCCCGCATGCAGCTGCAGGACAAGCACTACGAACAGTGTATCGCCAGTCTCAAGCGCGCTAAACAGTTGGAGCCCAAACATCCGGCCCTGCTGCAAATGCTCAAACAGGCCTACTACTCTCTGGGTGACTGGAGCAGCTTGAGAGAGCTGCTCCCTGAGCTGGAAAAGAATGCCAATATGCCCGAGGAAGACCTGCAAAAACTGGAGCGAGAAGTCTACGAACATCAACTCAACGAAGCCGCCAATCGCAACGATAGAGAGAAACTACACAGTATCTGGCACGGCCTGAATGGCCGCTGGCAGCGCAATGTAGAGCTCCGCAGCCTTTACGCTCGCCTCTTGCATCACAGTGGCGATGATGTCGAAGCAGAGAAGCACTTGCGTTGGTTGCTTAACCGCGAGTGGGCTCCCAAGCTGGCCAGCCTGTATGGCCGTCTCACAGGAGCAGATGCCGCTGCACAGCTCTCCGCCGCAGAGGGCTGGTTCAAGGAGTACGGCGAGAGCGCCGACCTACTCACCTGCCTCGGACGCCTGAGCATGCGCAATGAGCTGTGGGGCAAAGCACAACAGTATTTCGAGAAAAGCCTGTTACTGCGCCAGGATCCTGCAACTTCTGCAGAATTGGCGCGACTTTTCCAGGCTCTCGGTGAAAAAGACAAGGCCGCGCGCCTCTTTGAGGAGGGACTATTACAAGCAGTTCCAGACCTACCTCCTGTACCCATGCCTAGCCAGGACAAACCCCTGCTAGGAGTGCATGCCTAATTGGTTTTCTTGTGGCCCAGATAGCCTGGGCCCTTTCCCCTTAACACTCTTTGGCCCATAGTGAGCTTCCGCATCCGTTTTGAAGCTTGCTCCATGACAACGCCACAACAGTGCCTCTCAGCTATCACCATCATCTTTTCGATTCTCTTATCGAAATTTACGCTAGCCGCTGTTCCTCCTATTCAGCCACAGGATGAGTTGCTGAGCGGCTACGAGTATCCCTATCCAGTTAAGACTTTGGGGCTTTCCAAATTAGGGCAACCTGCCACTATGGCTTATATGGATGTTCCCTCAGGCACATCGGCACCTGCCAGGGGCACAGTGTTACTTCTACATGGCAAGAATTTTTCCGCCGCCTACTGGAAAGACAGCATCGTCGCACTCACGGAGCAGGGTTACCGGGTGATTGCACCGGACCAAATCGGCTTCGGCAAATCGGATAAACCATTAATGCAGTACAACCTTCACGGTATGGCCGCAGATACCAAAGCACTACTCAATAAACTGAAAGTGGATCGAGTATCTGTGGTTGGCCATTCCATGGGGGGCATGCTGGCGACACGCTTCTCTCTTTTGTACCCAGAGATGGTAGAGAAGCTCGTTTTGATTAACCCTATCGGTCTGGAGGATTGGAAACGCCTCGTGCCCTATGAGCCACTGGAAAAGGCGATACTCAGGGAGCAGGCACAGACGCCGGAAGGGATTAAGAACTACATGTCCAGGGCCTATTTTGATGGGAAATGGCAGGAATCCTACAACCCACTACTGGATATCCAGGCGGGATGGACTCTGGGTCCAGACTCTAACCATATAGCCAAGATTGATGCCCTCACCTCAGAAATGGTATTTACTCAACCGGTTTTGTATGAGTTTGAAGACCTGAAAGTACCCACCCTCCTGATTATCGGTACTCGGGATCGCACCGCGATTGGCCGCGCCCGCGCCGCCGAGCCTATCAAAAAAAATCTGGGGCGTTACGATCTGTTGGGTAAAAAAACAGCCGCCATGATTCCCGATACGAAGCTCATAGAGCTCGATGGTGTCGGGCACTTGCCACAGTTCGAAGCTTTCAATGATTATTTCAAGGCCTTGAGCCAATTCCTGAATGAAGAAGACCTGTAAAGCTCCAATTCATTCAACCCTTGAAAGCCAGCTATTAATCCGGCTTCACCCACACCAGTACAAAAGCAGGGTAAGAATATTTTAACAAACTACAGCTAAACCCTTTGTACAAAGAGTCTTCTTTAGACTTGCACGAGTAATTCCCAACTCGCACGCTTAGGCTTGAAGCTGAAATACAGGAGGGCAAACTTAAGGAAAGGCCTCTACAGTCGAGACAAATGACACGGATCAGGTACAGGAAGAGCTCTCGAACAAAACTCACTAAGCAGTACCTGATCCAGATAAATCAGAAACACGGCGACCGGGAAGATTAGATATTTGCAAACATACCGGCAAAAAGTAACATGGCTAAAAAAGTGATAACCCCCTGCAGAATGGCAATAATAATCCCTTTCAAAAACCCTGTTCCCAGTACCAACATGTAAGCGATTGCTGCCAATGGAATAGTCAAAAGAATCCCAGCACTATCACTGACACCGGGCAGCATCCCACCCACAATCCGCTGTACAATCAACGCCAGTAAAAGTGCAAACAGACAGTGAAAAACCCCAGTATTTCTTGCCCCCATCATGGCAGCAGCCATCTTTAATGGCAGAACCAAAACCGCTACCATAATGATTACAAAAAGAATCAACTCCATTTTTCACCCCTCCCTCATATTGTAGTTATTTGGCCTAATCCCCAAGGCCAACACGATGCAAAATGTATATCGGCCGTTTAGAACCAAATAAAAATGTCGCCTAATGTTAATTTTTTGACTTTTTGCTTAATTAACCGGCAACATAGCATCGAAGTATAGATGACATTACATCATACTACTTAAGCTACATCTCGTTGAGTTAGCCACAAAAAAAGCTGACAGGAAAATCATTGCCAGCTTTAATCCCGAGTAGGGCAGATTGATATACAGAAAATATAGATTTGACAGCTTATTTGCGTACTAGGCGTATGCTTGAGGGCTTTATTTCTCCATTTTCCATATAGCTCTCTGTGCGAAGGATCTTGTCATCCTCTAACCATTCGAAAGCCAAGCTATGCTGATGGTCCTCTTCTAAGCCCTCAAGGTTAGTAGCATCCTTAAAAGAAAACTCAATCTGCCCACTCTCATCACTTGAGGTAAGCTGCAAACGAGGCTGGTTTCCCTGAGGACAATAGTGGGTTGCCAATAAGTGGCCTTTATCCATATGGTAAATAGTCAGTGAATGAGATTCCCCTTTATACAACCAATTCTCCACCATAACGGTATCTCTAGCCGTCTGAGAAAAGTTAATATGGAAATTCCCGGCAGTGTCTCCTGCTTTTTTCCAATCTCCTTGAAGTGATTTTATTCGCTCGAATACTTCCCCACTCGTCAGATTGAGATCCCCTGCATTCACTGCCAACGAAAAACAGCATAAGGTAATTGAAAAACAATTAATAAAAGCTTTTTTTACTCTAATCATAATAGGTACTCCGTTTCCTAAAAAATAGATATTGATATTCTCCAGAACCCTTGAAATCATCTCAAAAAGTCATCTGTAGAATTTCAGAGAAATCAGATTCACCACTGGAATATCCTCTACAATTCATAATTATTATAATTGCATTAAGCGTTTGGTGATACGCCTCATCGCACCGGCAGATTTACTATCCACGTCACGATTCATCAGGATAATAAAGCCATCCCTACGATTTGGCTCAAAATACAAAGCGGTAAAAACCCCCAGGTCTGATCCCATATGCCCAATAAGTCCATTGCAATCTCTCCAAAAAAAGCGCTGGGAATCAGAAACCGACTTGCACAACTGTAAACGAAACATTTCCTGATACATTGCGTCAGACAAGAACTTCGCTACAGACCTGTCACGGTTATGAAAGAGTGCCAGTAGGAAATCACTGGGGTCTACAATACTATCGATGCAATATTAAAAGGGGTATCCAGGGTAACTGCCTTACCAGCTTCTACGTCCGCCATTCCATAGACTTGCTGAAAAACAAGCCTACCGTCCTTTATTCTTGAGACGGCCATACCAGGAATGGCTGCCTCTCTCATAATTGCGGGTATGAATTCTTCTATATTGGAAATTTCGGCGCTTTTCTCCTGCTGACTTGGCAATATAGCCCAAAATCCAAAAGCGCCAACAATGATTAGGCCGACGGCAAAAAATACTCTCATTTAACTCTCCCTCAAAATCAATCAAAGACTGTAATAAAGCCGATACCGGAATTCGACGTCATCAACCTTATCTATAGATGCGGAAATAGGAGAAAATGGTTAATGCAGGAAATCATAAACCAGAGCGCCTCTCGGGGCGCTCTATAGGAGAGCAATTAAAATAAAGTGCTGGGACAGTAATTATTCCAGACCCAGCTTGGACCAGATTTCATCGACCTTTTGGACCACCCGAGGGTCTTTCTCGATAGGATTTCCCCACTCTCTATTGGTTTCTCCCTGCCATTTATTGGTGGCATCAAAACCAATCTTCGAACCCAATCCAGAGACCGGCGAGGCAAAATCCAGATAATCAATTGGGGTATTTTCCACCATTACCGTATCACGCGCAGGGTCCATACGGGTGGTCATGGCCCAGATAACATCTTTCCAATCCCTTGCATTGACGTCATCATCGGTGACGATAACAAATTTGGTATACATAAACTGACGCAGGAAAGACCAGACTCCCATCATCACCCGCTTGGCATGGCCGGGATACTGCTTCTTCATGGTCACAACAGCGAGCCGGTAAGAGCAGCCTTCGGGCGGCAAATAGAAATCGACAATTTCTGGAAATTGCTTTTGTAAAATGGGCACAAATACTTCATTGAGCGCCTCCCCCAGGATTGCCGGTTCATCCGGCGGACGTCCTGTGTAAGTGCTGTGATAAATAGGTTTTTTACGATGGGTAATTTTCTCTACGGTAAACACCGGGAAGCTATCCACCTCATTGTAATAACCTGTGTGATCTCCATAGGGGCCTTCATCGGCCATATCATCGGGATAGATAAAACCTTCCAACACATATTCAGCACTGGCTGGAACCTGTAGATCACTGAGCAGGGCCCCTGTCACTTCGGTTTTATCGCCTCGTAACAGACCGGCAAAGGCATATTCAGAGAGGGTATCCGGGACTGGGGTAACGGCTCCCAATATAGTTGCCGGATCTGCACCGAGTGCAACAGCCACTGGGTAGGGCTCCCCAGGGTGCTTCTGGCACCAATCGCGGTAGTCCAGAGCGCCACCCCGATGGCTGAGCCAGCGCATGATGAGGCGATTTTTGCCGATCAACTGCATGCGATAAATGCCCAAATTTTGCCGCTTTTTCTCAGGGCCACGGGTAATCACTAGAGGCCAGGTCACCAGGGGAGCAGCATCTCCCGGCCAGCAGGTTTGGATGGGCAGTTTGGTGAGGTCTACCTGAGCTTTATCCAGGACGACCTGTTGACAGGCTGCTCCCTTGACCACCTTGGGCCCCATATTGAGCACCTGCTTGAAAACCGGCAGTTTTTCCCAGGCATCGCGTAAATTTTCTGGCGGCTGTGGCTCCTTGAGAAAAGCGAGCAGCTCGCCTACCTCGCGCAATTCATCAATATGCTCACGCCCCATCCCCAGCGCTACTCGCTCGGTAGTACCAAACAGATTGGCCAGTACCGGGGTATCGAAGCCTATGGGATTTTCAAATAGCAATGCCGGCCCCCCCGAGCGCAATACGCGATCAGAGATTTCCGTCATTTCCAATTTGGGATCTACTGGGAATTTGATCCGCTTGAGTTGGCCGCGCTTTTCCAATAACTGGATAAAATCACGCAGGTCTTTGTATTTCATGGTCTGCCGGTCGAGAAGAAAAATCCAACGCGCAGTGTAAAACAGAAATTACAAAATAGGGAATGGCCCCCTGAAGAAGGGTGCTAAAAATAAGAGGGGAAGAAACGGCCCGCAAACTATTAGCAGCGGGCCGAAAAAATCTTAAGCTAGCCCTAGCTTAGAAGCGGGGGCGACGCGGACGATCTTCGCGAGGCTTAGCTTCGTTCACGCGGATGTTACGGCCAGACAGAGGCTGGTCGTTCATCTCTTCGATCGCTTTGCGCGCTTCGTCGTCGTTAGGCATTTCTACGAAACCGAAGCCCTTAGAGCGGCCAGTCTCACGGTCAGTAATTACAGTAGCCCGAGAGATCTCTCCGAATGCGCCGAAAGCTTCGTGCAGGTCGTCAGAGGTTACCGCGTAGGCCAGATTTCCGATATAGATATTCACAAAAGGTTCTCACTAGATGTGTGGGCTGTCGTGCAGTCACAAATGAATAACCAGCTCCACCAGATTATCCATTTGAGATTGACCCTTTTAGGGTGTTACCCCTGGGTCAATTCTGTCGGGCGCTTACTATAAATCTCATACCCAGCGCCACGATGTGGAACTTTATATGCCTTATAGCTCGCCTTTTCAACTTTAATTCGCGCAAATAATCAATTTGTACGAATCTGAATATAAAAGGCGCCGATGTAGGCGCCTTTTATATAAAAAAATTATTTCCGTTTCATGGACAAGAAGAATTCGTCATTTGTCTTGAAATCTTTCAACTTGTCCACTAGGAACTCGGTCGAGGCTACATCTTCCATATCGTGTAGCAGCTTGCGCAAGATCCATACCCGCTGTAGCTCACCCTCAGGCATCAGCAGCTCTTCACGGCGGGTTCCTGAGCGTCGTACATTAATTGCCGGGTAAACACGTTTTTCAGCGATCTTACGATCCAGCTGCAACTCCATATTACCCGTGCCTTTAAATTCCTCGAAAATCACTTCGTCCATCTTCGAACCGGTATCGATCAGTGCAGTAGCAATAATAGACAGACTTCCGCCTTCTTCAATATTTCGGGCGGCACCGAAGAAACGCTTGGGCCTTTCGAGAGCGTGGGCATCCACACCACCGGTCAAAACCTTACCGGAACTGGGCACCGTGGT
This sequence comes from Microbulbifer sp. THAF38, assembly GCF_009363535.1. Lineage (NCBI taxonomy): Bacteria > Pseudomonadati > Pseudomonadota > Gammaproteobacteria > Cellvibrionales > Microbulbiferaceae > Microbulbifer > Microbulbifer sp. THAF38. The sequence goes on along the minus strand of NZ_CP045369.1, from coordinate 198,402 downwards.
GTTGTAAGCACGAGCCAGGCGGGTGATAGAGTCAAGCAGGATCACCACATCTTTCTTGTGCTCTACCAGGCGCTTGGCTTTTTCGATAACCATTTCAGCAACCTGAACATGGCGTGCCGGCGGCTCGTCAAATGTGGAGGCAACTACTTCGCCGCGCACCGAGCGCTGCATTTCGGTAACCTCTTCCGGGCGTTCATCGATCAGCAAGACAATAAGGTGGCATTCCGGATTGTTGCGCGTAATAGCCTGGGCCATATTCTGCAACATAATCGTTTTACCGGCTTTTGGCGGCGCCACAATCAATCCCCGCTGCCCCTTACCGATAGGTGCAACCAAGTCGATAATACGGCCGATCAGGTCTTCGGAAGAGCCATTGCCACATTCCAGAGTTAAGCGATCGTTGGGAAAAAGCGGGGTGAGGTTTTCGAAAAGAATCTTATTGCGGGCATTTTCCGGTTTATCGAAATTAATTTCGTTAACCTTTAATAGAGCGAAATATCTCTCACCCTCTTTTGGCGGGCGAATTTTTCCGGAAATTGAGTCACCCGTGCGCAAATTAAATCGACGAATCTGGCTGGGAGAAACATAGATATCGTCCGGACCTGCGAGATAGGAGGAATCAGCGGAACGCAAAAATCCAAAACCATCTTGAAGGATTTCCAATACGCCGTCACCGTAAATATCTTCACCGCTTTTGGCGTGGCGTTTGAGAATATTGAAAATAATATCCTGTTTACGCGACCGAGCCAGGTTTTCCAGGCCCATGCCTTTGGCTATTTCAATCAACTCTTCAATGGGTTTGGTTTTTAATTCGGAGAGATTCATACCAATTGCTTATTAAGGTTTCTGTTGTCATTGGCGCGGACACGCCGGAAATAATTTGAGGAGGGGTTTTGAAAATCAGAGATTTGCTCGTCTATTTGCCCGGTACTCCAGGACTCCATGCCTTTCAATAGCGTAATACTCATTGGCTTTAGCTTTCCAGCGTTAAACGCTACGGGGAAAGCCGTCTCAATTAAGCTCAATTCGAGGAATAAATACGCCGGGAATGGTCAGGGACCTATGGGGGGGCGTTTTCTTCAGCTGGTCTTCACTGGATTCTCAGCTGACTGAACTATTACAGAATTACAGCCAGTATAACGGCTGTTTCTCATCCTGCAAAGAAATTTGCCTCCTTTGCAGGATGAATTAACCGGGATTACAGCTGGCTGTCGATAAACTCGGTTAGCTGAGCGCGAGACAGGGCGCCAACCTTGGTACCTTCCACATTGCCACCTTTAAACAGCAACAGGGTGGGAATACCGCGCACATTGTACTTCGCCGGGGTTTCCTTGTTGGCATCCACGTCAACTTTGACGATTTTCAGCTTTTCGCCATAGTGACCCGCGAGGTCTTCCAGGACCGGAGCGATCATTTTGCACGGGCCGCACCATTGCGCCCAAAAGTCCACCAGCACTGGGCCTTCAGCTTTGAGGACCTCAGCTTCGAACTCAGCGTCGGTTACGTTGATGATTGCGTGCTCGCTCATATTGCTTTCCTGTTCTTTAGTTACTCGATGCGGGGACACCGCGGGCGCATCATCTCACGATGCCGGCTGTGGGAATACAGCTGTACTGCGCCGGTCAGCCCAGAGTTTGGGGCATCAATCCCGTTTTCAAGCCCGGCTCGACATCAGGCCTGTTCCAAAAAGCGCTGTAGAATCTCATCAAGATAGTCAAATCCAAAAGTGCTGGCAGCGATGCGCGTTTCCAGTGGCTGTACTAGGTCCATGGCCATCAGGCCCGACCAGTGACGCTCTAAGACCTCCAATGATAGGCCGGTATAGCGCTCAAAAGTACCCACCGGAACGCCCTCCACCAGGCGAAGGGCGTTCATCAGGAATTCCAGGGGCATATCGCTGGCTTCGATCGGATCAGTATGGGGTTCAGACAGTGCCCGGTGTAGCAGCTCTTCCCCCTGGAGCCCGATCGATAAGTAATCTCTTGGAGTGCGCGTGCGTCGACTGCGCAGTATCCGGCCCTCTGCAGGCAAACTGACCTTGCCGTGGGCCCCCGCACCGATGCCCAGATAATCGCCAAAGCCCCAATAGTTGAGGTTGTGGCGCGACTCCAAACCCCTGCCACTATAGGCGGACACCTCATAGCGAAAATATCCCTCCGAAGCCAGGAATTCGCGACCTTGGCTCTGCATACTGGCAATCAGCTGTGATCCCGGTGTCGAGGGAGGGGCGCTGTAGAACGCCGTATTGGGTTCAATGGTCAATTGATACCAGGAGATATGCTCCGGCGCCAGGGAGACTGCGCGCTGAAGGTCCTCCAGTGCCTCGGCTTCAGTCTGCCCGGGTAGACCGTGCATGAGATCGAGGTTGATATTGTCGAAGCCGGCCCGCCGTGCCATCCGTAGGGCCCCACTGGCCTCTTCGCCACTGTGGATACGGCCCAGGTTGTGCAACTGGCTATTGTCAAAACTCTGCACACCAATCGAAAGTCGGTTGACCCCTGCAGCTCGATAGCCGGTGAACTTTGCCTGCTCGAAAGTGCCTGGGTTTGCCTCCAGGGTAATTTCAATATTTTCGCTGAAACCCACCAACTCCTCGGCCATCGCAAGGATTTGGCCGATCGCCTCTGGAGAGAACAGGCTCGGGGTACCACCACCAAAGAAAATAGACTGGAGCTTGCGCCCCTGTACCCAAGGCAGCTGGCTGATCAAATCACGGCGCAACTGTGCCACATAGTCCGCCTGCGGTAGAGCATATTCCGTATCCGTGTGATCCCTAGAGGCCTGATGGGAATTGAAGTCACAGTAGGGACATTTGCGCACACACCAGGGGATATGCACGTAGAGGCTGAGTGGCGGCAACTGCAGACCGCAGTTACTATTTGGCAAGGTGGGCACCCAACATCATTTCACGCCACATAGATTCAAACGCCGCCACTGCCTGGGCGCGGTGGCTGATACGGTTTTTCAGCTCTCTCGGCATCTGCGCAGAAGTCATACCCTCGCTATCCACGAAGAACAGCGGATCGTAGCCGAAGCCCTGTTCACCGGCGGGCTTGTCGAGTATTCGGCCGCGCCACTGAGCGCTGCACACCAGGGGGACGGGATCATCGAAACTGCGAACAAAGGCCAGGGCACAATGGAAGCTGGCGCTACGGCGCGCCTCTTCAACGCCATTTAAAGCCTCAAGCAGTTTGCTGTTATTGCGTGCATCCGTGGCCCCCTCGCCGGAATATCGCGCCGAATAGATACCCGGCGCACCACCGAGCGCATCCACCGCCAATCCAGAGTCATCGGCCAACGCAGGAAGGCCACTGATCCGGCTGGCATGGCGCGCCTTGATCAAAGCATTTTCAATGAAGCTGAGCCCGGTCTCCTCCGCGTCGCTAACGCCGAGCTCAGATTGGGGCAGAACCTCAATATCCCAGCTGTTGAAGAGTTGGGAAAACTCGCGCAATTTGCCGGCGTTGCCGCTGGCTAGAACAATTCTTTTTAACATGTCGTATCAAATAAAAAACGGGCTCTGGGCCCGCAAAGGATTCAATTTAAAAGAGATCCCCCTCTGATGGCGCCGCTGGCAGCCGTAAAAACTAGAGGGGGTCACTCACTCAGATCACTCGCAACAGCCGCTAGAGTTTGCGGCGAAAGGAAATCGTCTCTTTCTTGCCATTGGGTAGGGTCACATCCACGTTGAACGTGAGGGTCTCCTCATTCTCATAGCGCAAGGGCGCCAGGTAGTAGACCGCATCGCCCTCGCGGATTTCTTTAAACTTCAGCGGTCGCGACTGCTGAATCAGATTTGTCGCATTGCCGGACATCTCCGCGCTGAGGCCCTTGGTACCACCATCTTTTTTCACCACAGAGACATTGACGTAAGCGCGGTCTTTAGCCCTCACCAGCTGGTACTGCTGGGCGATGTCGGGCTGGATAAAGTCGCTGTTGAACACCGAGAAAATCACCCGGTAATCTCCGAAGTCCTCGTAATTCTTAATAACGCGGGCCTGTTGTGCCATGGCACCAGCGGCCAGAAAGAATAGCGCCAGAGCGGCAGCGACATTAACGATGCGGTTCACGGGTCACCTCCAATTGTTATGGGCGCCTTTCAACTGAATAACCGGGCAGACCCGGCTGTTTGACCAGAGCGATAACCACCCCTATCAGCAGTTTGCCCCAGAGACCCGGAACAAAAACTTGGCGCAGATATTAGTTTAGCGAGTCAGGTGGTATATCGCGGTCTCACCGAATAAATTTGGCAAAAAGTCTTTAAAGGCCACCCCTAATTTCGACTCAGATACTACCTGGCGGTGCAAAATAGTCCAATCGTTCTGCCGGCACAGCACCTCAAAGTCCCTGAAAGTACAAAAGTGAATATTAGGTGTGTCATACCACTCGAATGGTAATAGATCGGATACCGGCATACGCCCGGAAAAAGCCAAGTGCCAGCGGGCCTTCCACTGGCCAAAGTTGGGGAAGGTGATAATACAGTCGCGCCCAACCCGTAACATTTCACCCACCACCAGATGCGGGTGACTCAGAGTTTGCAGGGCCTGGGTCATCACCACAGTATCGAAACTGGCATCGGCAAAATTGGTCAGCCCCGCATCCAGGTTTTGCTCAACCACATTAACGCCACGCTGCACACAACGGTGTATCTGCTCTGGATCTATCTCCAGACCATAACCCACAACATTTTTGTTCTGTTGAAGCTGCTGCAGCAATTCGCCATCACCACAGCCCAGGTCGAGAACCCGGCTTGCGGGCGCTATCCATTCCTGAATTACATTGAGATCTATACGCATACTGGCTGCCCTGCTTCGTGCTCCACCGCCACACGTTGCATGTAGGCACGAAAGACACCCTCATAGCGCTTATTTGGCAACAGGAAGGCATCGTGCCCCATGGCGGACTCTATTTCTGCATAACTCACCGCTCGATTGGCGTGCATTAACGCATCGGCAATTTCCCGCGAGCGGCTGGGGGCAAAGCGCCAGTCCGAGGTAAAGGAAATCAATAAAAAGCGACAGCGCGCATGGGAAAAGGCAGCTACCGGATCGTCGTTATACTCCCGTGAGAGGTCGAAATAATCCAGCGCGCGAGTCATAAGGACGTAGGTATTGGGATCAAAACTGCTGGAAAAACTATCACCCTGGTAGCGTAAATAGCTCTGGATCTGGAATTCAACTTCCTCGTCGGTACCCTGCTGAAAACTGCCGGAGCGCAGTTCGCGACCAAATTTATGCGCCAAACCATCGTCGGAAAGATAGGTAATGTGACCTATCATACGCGCGACAGCCAGGCCTCCGCGGGGCAGTTTACCTTCCTCAAGGTAGCGCCCTGCACAGAAATCCGGGTCCGAGGTTATCGCCTGGCGTGCGGTCTCATTGAAAGCGATATTCTGCGCCGAGAGTTTCATCGCCGAAGCAATCACTACACAGTGGCGCAAACGCTCCGGGTACTCCAAAGACCAGCGCATCGCCTGCATCCCCCCCAGACTGCCACCAATTACCGCAGCCCACTGCTCTATACCAAGCGCATCTGCCAGGCGGGCTTGGCTGTGCACCCAGTCGCGCACCCGCAAAGAGGGAAAATCCGGGCCCCAGGGTTTACCCGTAGCCGGATTGATAGAAATAGGGCCGGTGGAGCCGTGGCAGCCGCCGAGGTTATTGACCGCCACCACGAAAAATCTATTAGTGTCGATGGGCTTACCGGGACCGATATAGTGGTCCCACCACCCTGGGCGCTTGTCCTCGGGGCTGTGCCTGCCTGCGGCATGGTGGTGACCGGATAGCGCATGGCAAATCAATACCGCATTGGTTTTATCGACATTCAATTCGCCATAGGTTTCATAGACCAGGGTGTAGTCCTGTAAAACACGCCCGCAGGCCAACTGCAGAGGTTCACAAAACTTGTGGCTCTTTGCTGTTACAAGACCTACAGAGCCCTCTTCAGCGGTCTTTAGTGCCTCGCGGGAGGCGCTGGGGTTTTCCGTGGACAAAGTAATAATTTCTGTGGGTTATTTGGCGGTCGGCTATTGCCTCTGCAGCAAGTGTACGAGAGTGCTGCAACTTATGACAATTGCCAACCGCCAGCGAGGATCTTAAGTCGTGAGGGCCGGTTTCAGCGGGGTGACATTGTGCGCGCGAGGCGCCGGTGCCAAAGGCTGTGGCGCCGAGGTGTTGTGGCGCAGCAAATCCTCCAGCCCCGACAGGGCCCGGTCATTGCGCAGTACTTCATCCTCAAGAGTGCGCAAATCCGTGTGCCGGCTTCGCGTCTTCTGCTTTAACTCGGTCAGCTTGATCAAGTGGCGGTTCAGCAGGTGTTTTTGATATTGGGTATGCTGCTTGAGTGGCTCCAGGGCCTGCTCCAGCCAGTTTTCCGCCGCCTTGCCCATCTCTGTATAGAGACGCCCTACCTCGCTGGCCAGTGTAGTGATAAAGCGCTCACTCAAACGATTGCGCCGCGCCAGCAAAAGCTGCGGAGAGCGCCGCAACTGGGCCGCTTGGCGGTGCAGGCCGCGCAGGGTCATACGGAATTGGCGAATGGTGAAGTATTGTTCGACACTGTCCACCTTCTTCAGGCTGGAGCGCTCAAAAATCGCATCCAGCAGACGGTTGGCCTGATCCACTTCCCGCTCTAGATTGGCAAGCTGGCAATCGACACCCTCCATAAAGGTGTCTATAGCCTTGGCGAGTCCCATTGGTGTCCAGCGTTTATGCAGCGCTTTACTGGTTTCATCGATCAATAGTTGTAACTGCTGCAAAGTTATAGGCGCTAGCAGCGAAGTGCTCTGCCGCATCAGCATACGCTGACTGGATTTTAGGGTGAGCAACTCTTGATGGCAGAGTTTGTGCTGTTCGCGCACAGTCTGCTGCAGCTGATCCAGCTCGGCCAATTGTTCTTCGGTGCTGGCACTATTGCGCTGCAAATGCATCAGCGCCGCACGGCCGCTATTGAGACGGCGCTTGAGCAAATCGCGGGTATCCGCCATCAAGGTCAGGGCTTGGTGCAGCGAACGGTGTTCCGCCACTTTTTGACGGTGCTCCAGCAAACGCTGAACCAGCAGCTTCTCAAAATCGGTAAAACAGCTCTTACGCAGTAATTCGATATCCTGCTGCTGGCGCGCCAGCAGTGCCATTTTTGCCGAGACCCCGGCGACACTTTCCTGCGGAAGGGACAGCAACTTGGCAACCTGGGAGCGCATGCGCCGCAGCAGTTGTTGCGCATCTTCGTCTGGGTCATCCCAGAGCACATCCATCTTATTCAGCAGCGCCATAACCGCGGTGCCGCGATGTTCGCGCAGGGGAGCCAAGTGAGTCTCCCACATATTCATATCGGTGCCGCTGACACCGGCATCGGCGGCCAGCAGGAATGCCACGGCCTGGGCACCGGGCAGCGTGCTGAGAGTCAACTCCGGCTCATTGCCCAAGGCGTTGAGCCCCGGTGTATCAATAATCCGCAGCCCCTGATCCAGAAGTGGGTGTGGCAGGCAGATCAATGCGTACCGCCAGGCGGGAATTTCTACCAAATTGCCTTTGTCATCCAGGTGACGGCGATCGAAGCCATAACGGGCGGCCTCCTCCGGCAATACCGACTTGGTGGCGGCCACCTTCAACAGCGCTTCGCGGGTCGCCTCGGGGTTGTTGGCGTCGAACTCGTGCGTGACCCACTTCTGCGGAATTCGCCGGAAGCTCTCGAGGCTGGTATTGGTCGCCAGGGTCTCTATAGGCAACAGGCGCAGGCTGGCGCGCTCTCCGCCATCGCTAAAGATCTCCGTCGGGCACATGGTGGTGCGACCGGGCTTCGAGGGCAACAGACGCTGGCCGTAGGTCTGCGCCAACAGTGCGTTGATCAGCTCGGTTTTGCCGCGGGAAAACTCGCCCACAAATACCAGAGTGAACTGATCGTCAGTCAGTAGCGCTCGGGCCTGCTGCACAACCTGGCAGGCGCCGGCAGAGTTGGGGAAATGTTGCTGTAACCACTGACTGAACTGGGCGAACTGCCGATCCAGGTTCTTCTTCCAGCGGTCGTATTCAGAGATATGTTGGCGTAGGAGTGCGTCTTCCATTTCACAGTGTTCTTGTTATTTATACTCTGCAGGCTACCGGCCCAGGCTACTCAAAGTAGAGACGGGCCGGTAATCGTTAGTATAAAAGTCTAACACTGCGCCAGATGCGATCCAGTGCGCGTGGTGGAAGAAAAGCGCACAGTCACCGATTTAAAAACCGGGGATATGCCAGAAGAGGCTGTATACGAAGCGCGGCATATTGGCCATACCGGCAAAGCCCAGTAGTAACTTATCCGCCACCGTGAGCAGGATAAACACGAAGATAGGGCTGATATCGATCACCCCCAGAGGTGGGATCAGGCGGCGTATCGGTGCGCAGAAGGGCTCCAGCAGCTGGCGCAATAGCATCAGCGCCGGGTGGCTGCTTTGCGGAGCAATCCAGCTGAACACGATAGAGATCAACATGCCCACAAACACCACCGCAATCACGGTAGCCACACAGCCGATCAGAGACCAAAGCAGTGCGCTCAGGGGATTGAACAAGCCAAAACCGGCAAACGCACCGCAAACCAAAATCATTACCAGCCCGACAAGCAGGGCGAGTACCACCGAAGCCATATCCACACCGAAAAGACCCGGAACCACTTTGCGCAGAGGCAGTAGCAGTGGGTTGGTGACCTTCACAATGCCCTGGGAAATCGGGTTATAGAAATCCGCACGGGCCAACTGCAGCAAGAATCGCATCAACACTGCAAACAGGTAGAGGATACCCAGGGTAGCCACCAGGAAAACGCCGATGTTGCTAAAGGTACTTGTCATTGAAAATCCCTAAAGAGTGATTAACTCGCGGCGCAGCCTGCACCATTTATTGTGTTGATTAGTTTATTGGTCCAGTTCGCGAGCCATCTCTGCAGCGCGCTCGGCACAATCACGCATGGCATCGGCCACTAACTGCGGCAGGCCGCCCTGCTCAAAGCGCTGCACAGCGCGCTCGGTGGTACCACCCGGCGACATCACATTGCGCTTCAACTGGGCTACATCGACATCACTGGTCATGGCCAGTTTGGCGGCGCCCAGTGCAGTTTGCAACACGAGGCGCTCGGCGTCGGCGCGGGCAAAGCCACTGGCCGCGGAGGCGTCGATCATCGCCTCCATAAACTGAAAGAAATACGCCGGCGCCGACCCCGCTACAGCGATCACCTGGTCGATTCCCTCTTCCTTATCCACCCACAGAGAGATACCCACTGCGTTGACTATGCGCTCAGTAATGGCGCGGTGCTCCGCAGTTACCGCCTCATCGGCAAACAACCCAGTTACCCCACTCTGCACTAGAGCCGGTGTATTGGGCATAGCTCGCACAATCGGCAGATGCTCCCCCAGCCAACGCTGGTAAGCGGCCAGGGGGATACCTGCGGCCAGAGTAATAATCAGCGGTTTACGTCCTTTCAGGTGGGGGCGCAAATCCATGCACAGATCGCGCATCACCTGGGGCTTTACCGACAGAACAATCACATCGGCTTCATCAATCGCGGCAATATTATCATCGTGCGCCACCACGCCATGACGCTTAGCAAAAGCCTCGAGTTTCAGGAGGTCGCGCCCGGTAGCCACAATCCTATCCGCCGGATATCCCGCCGCCAGCAGGCCACCGATTACCGCACCGGCCATATTGCCGGCACCGCCAATAAAAACAATTCTGGGATTTGTTGCAGTCACTTGGGTTACCTCGGCGAGTGTTCGCCTCATTCTCTGTGAGTTTACAGGCTGTTATACCCCGGAGGGATTCCGATAATATGTGGTCGCTCAATTCCAATAACAAGAGACGCGCGCCCCAGCGCGCTAGCCAAGGAGAACACTATGTTGAAATGGCGCTATTTGGTGACCGCCGCAATGCTCAGTGCGGCTACTGTTGCCCATGGGGTGGAGACCCGCACCGAGAACAATGGCCAACTGCAGTTACAGGACATTCCCCCAATCCCAGCGAACCTGGTGGAAGAACTCGACCGCTACCAGAACGTACGCTCAGCCAGTTTCCGTGGCTGGGATATGGAAGGCAGCGGTATGTATATCAGTACCCGTTTTGGGGAAGTGGACCAGCTGCACAAGGTAGAGCGCCCCGGCGGTACCCGTCGACAACTGACTTTTTTTGATGAACCTATCGGGGAGGTGCTTACCCGCCCCCAGCATCGGCAGCTGGCTTACACCATGGATGCCGGCGGCAACGAGTATGCGCAGGTTTTCCTGTTCGACAGCGCCAGCGGTAAGAGCAAAATGCTCAGCGACGGCGAATCGCGCAATGGCGTCATTCTTTGGAATAAACAGGGCTCGGCCCTCGCTTACCAGAGCACTCGTCGCGACGGCAGAGCCAACGATATCTGGCTAACCACTTTCGACGGCGGCAAAGATGAAGATCGCCTGATTCTAAAATCGGAGGATGGCAGCTGGTGGGGGCCCACTGACTTCTCTCAATCCGGCAGCCAGCTGCTGGTTCTGCAATATGTTTCCTCCACCCGTTCCAAGGTTCACTTATTGGAACTGGATAGCGGCGAAATAACATTGCTCTCCGGTGATGATGAAAAGGATTCTCGCAACTTTCCCGCCGGCTTCAGCTACGACGACCGCTCCATATACCTGGTTAGCGATAAAAATGGCGAATTTACCCAGCTGATCCGCAAAGACCTGGCCAGTGGTAATGAGAAGGTCATTACCGCTGATATTCCCTGGGATATCAGTAGCTTTGTCCTTAGTGAAGACGGCCGCCGCGGCGCTTTTGTGGCGAATGAAAATGGTATGTCTGCCCTGTACCTGTACAACCCGCGCAATGATCGCTATCGCAAAGTGGACTCACTGCCTATCGGCGTGATCGGCGCAACCGAATTTAATCCCAGTGGCGATAGACTGGCATTATCACTGAACACCCCCAAAACCCCCACCGATACCTTTGTACTGGAGCTGGGCCGCCAGCCTCTATCCAGTGGAGACCTCACCCGTTGGACCTTCAGCGAAGTGGGTGGCCTGGATACCGAGCAGTTTATCGAGCCCGAGCTGGTGCACTACCCTACTTTCGATCAGGTAAACGGCGAGCCGCGCAAGATTCCCGCCTTCGTCTACAAGCCCCGCGATATAAAGTCGCCTGTGCCGGTCATCATCTCTATTCACGGCGGCCCCGAAGCTCAATACCGCCCATTGTTTTCCAGCAAATACCAACTGTGGTTGAAGAAGTTGGGGGCCGCGGTAATAGCGCCTAATGTGCGCGGTTCCGCCGGTTACGGGAAAAGTTATCTGGCCATGGATAACGGCTACAAGCGTGAAGATTCTGTGAAAGATATTGGCGCGTTACTGGACTGGATCGCCACTCAGCCGGACCTGGATGCCAAGCGGGTCGCCGTCTTCGGCGGTAGCTACGGCGGCTATATGGTATTGGCCAGCAGCGTCCACTATTCGGATCGCCTAAAAGCAGCCGTGGATATTGTCGGCATCTCCAATTTCGTCACCTTCCTCACCAATACCAAGAGTTATCGCCGGGACCTGCGCCGCGTGGAATACGGTGACGAACGCGATCCGCAGATGCGCGAATTCCTGGAAGGCATCAGCCCCAATAACCATGTGGAAAAAATCCAGGTACCCATGTTTGTGGTGCAGGGTCAAAACGACCCCCGCGTCCCCGTCACAGAAGCGGAACAGATCGTGACGGCACTGCGAGAAAACGGCAATCAGGTTTGGTATATGAATGCGTTAAATGAGGGGCACGGCTACCGTAAAAAGGAGAACAATGATGTCTTCACCCAGGCTACCGCGCTGTTTTTTGCCGAACACTTGCTCGACGAAACACAGAAGGAAAAACTGACTTTAGTTGAGTAGTGCCAAAGGCTCTTCTAAATCGTAATGTTTAATAAGCGGCCTTAGGGCCGTTTATTTTTTTAAGGCTTCAATCTCAATGTTTCCACAACTGCGATCAGGTTGAGCGCTATGGCCAGCATCCACAGCCAGTGCCGGCTCTCAGGCCACAGGGCCTGGGAGATGGTGCGGTCTAGAAAATTGGTGATTAAAGTGACCTTAGGTAGCGCAAAGGAAAGCAGACAAAGAAAAGCCAACCACTCCAAGGCCATCCAGGTCACCAGCAGGGTGTGCGCGATAGACAGGGAAATCACTGCGCATAGCGTCAACCCCAGCAATATCACCTCGAGTGTCCCTGAGCGTTTCATTGGTCTCTTACACTTTCCCCACGAACATAGCCCCAGAACTTCGGGCAAGCACTCGGGTAAAAAATAGGATCTTTCACTCAGAGTAATTGCGTGCGCCAAAAATATCTGTGCCGATGCGCACAATGGTCGCGCCGCAGGCAATCGCCGCTTCCATATCGGCAGACATCCCCATAGAAAGTGTATCCAGCGCCTCATCGGGAAATAACTCTTGCAGAGACTGCAGCAAGCGCGCCATCTCAGCAAAAGGCTCGTACTGTTCTTGTACGTTTTGGCGAGCCGCAGGAATCGCCATCAAACCGCGCAGGCGCAGCCCGGGCAATTGCACCACTTCCCGCGCCAGTGTCTCCAAATCCTGTGGGGCTATGCCAGACTTGCTCTGCTCATTATCGATTTTGACCTGCAGGCAAATATTGAGGGGAGCCAAGTTAGCTGGTCGCTGGGATGACAGACGCTGGGCGATCTTCAGACGATCCACCGTATGCATCCAATCAAAGCGCTCGGCTACTGCGCGAGACTTATTCGACTGCAAGGGCCCGATAAAATGCCAGTGGATATCCAGATCTTGTAAGGCATCCTGTTTTTCCAGGGCTTCCTGCAAATAGTTTTCGCCAAAGTGACGCTGGCCGGCCGCATAAGCGATGCGCAAATCCTCCGCCGGGCGGGTTTTGGAAACCGCCAGCAGAGTGATTTCTGCAGGATCGCGATCGCAGTTGTTGCAGCAGGTCACAATCCGCTCACCTACTGCATTCAGGTTTTCGACGATTGTCGCTTTGCGCATATACTGAGGCCCTTACCGAAATGAGTGGCGATTTTACCTGAGCCCAAACAAGAACCATAAGGTAGCAGTATGGATATCACTGAACTCCTCGCCTTCAGCGCCAAACAAAACGCTTCGGACCTGCACCTCTCCGCAGGCCTGCCGCCGATGATCCGTGTGGATGGCGATGTGCGCCGTATCAACCTGCCGGCCATGGAACACAAGCAGGTGCACGGCCTGATCTACGAGATCATGAACGACAAGCAACGCAAGGACTACGAAGAATTTCTCGAGACCGACTTCTCTTTCGAGGTGCCCGGTGTAGCGCGCTTTCGTGTGAACGCCTTTAACCACAATCGCGGTGCCGGTGCAGTATTTCGGACCATTCCCTCCAGGGTTTTAACCATGGAGGATCTGGGCATGGGCCAAGTTTTCAAACAGATCTCCGATACTCCGCGCGGCCTGGTCTTGGTCACAGGGCCCACCGGCTCTGGTAAGTCCACCACCCTCGCCGCGATGATGGACTATATCAACGACAACAAATACGAGCATATCCTCACCATTGAGGATCCCATCGAATTCGTGCACGAATCCAAAAAATGCCTGGTGAACCAGCGCGAAGTGCATAGAGATACCCACGGCTTCGCAGAAGCATTGCGCTCGGCCCTGCGTGAAGACCCGGATATCATTCTGGTGGGTGAGATGCGTGACCTGGAAACTATTCGCCTGGCATTGACCGCAGCGGAAACCGGCCACTTGGTATTCGGCACCCTGCACACCACCTCCGCCGCCAAAACTATCGACCGGGTGGTGGATGTGTTCCCGGCGCAGGAAAAAGCCATGGTGCGTTCCATGCTATCGGAATCCCTGCAGGCGGTAATCTCGCAGACACTGCTGAAGAAAAACGGCGGTGGCCGTGTCGCCGCCCACGAAATCATGCGCGGCACCCCGGCAATCCGCAACCTGATCCGCGAAGACAAAATCGCGCAGATGTACTCCGCCATCCAGACCGGTGCCAGCGTCGGTATGCAGACCATGGACCAGTGCCTGGAAGACTTGGTGGCTCGCCGTATCGTCAGCCGCGAAGTCGCGCGGGAAAAAGCCAAGATGCCGGAAAACTTCTAAGCATTACCGGCCCTTCTTCAGTCAAAAAATAATACGCGGTAACAATCATGGATATAGAAAGACTCCTACAGCTGGTGGTAGAGAAAGGTGCATCGGATCTGTTTATCACCGCCGGTGTACCGCCTTCCATCAAACTGCACGGCCGCGTGGTGCCTTGCAGCAGCAGTGCACTCACTCCAGAAAAGGCACGCGAGCTGGTGGTGGGCACCATGAATGAGAAACAGCGTCGTGAGTTCGCCGAAAAAAAGGAATTAAACTTCGCCATCGCAGTGCGCAACGTAGGTCGTTTCCGGGTGTCGGCTTTCTTCCAGCGCAACTTGGTGGGTATGGTGCTGCGACGCATCGAAACAAAAATCCCCACCATTGACGGCCTCGGCCTGCCGGATGTACTCAAAGATCTGGCCATGACCAAGCGCGGGCTGATCATTTTTGTGGGCGCCACCGGTACCGGTAAATCCACCTCCCTGGCCTCGATGATCGGTCACCGCAATGAGAACACCAAGGGTCATATCATCACCATTGAGGACCCGATCGAATTTATTCACCAGCATCGCGGCTGTATTGTGACCCAGCGCGAAGTGGGTCTGGACACCGACTCCTTCGAAATCGCTCTGAAGAACACCCTGCGTCAGGCGCCGGATGTCATTCTGATTGGTGAGGTGCGCTCTCGCGAGACGATGGAACACGCCATTGCCTTCGCCGAGACCGGTCACCTGTGCCTGTGTACACTGCACGCCAACAATGCCAACCAGGCCCTCGACCGGATCATTCACTTCTTCCCGGCAGACCGTCACCAACAGCTGTTTATGGATCTATCCCTGAACCTTAAGGCCATGGTCGCCCAGCAGCTGGTGCCAACACCGGATGGCGACGGCCGCCGCGCCTGTCTGGAAATTATGATCAATACACCGCTGATGTCAGACCTAGTGCGCAAAGGCCAGGTGCACAAGATGAAGGAGTTGATGAAACGCTCCGGCGAACAGGGCATGCAGACCTTCGACCAGGCCCTGTACGAACTCTACGATCGCGGCGAAATTACTTACGAGGACGCCCTCGCCCACGCCGACTCCGCCAACGACTTGCGCCTGATGATCAAGCTCAAATCGGAATCCGATGCAGAGTATTTGAATAGCGCCGCCGGTGAGTTGAGTTTGCAAAATGACTCTGAGTACGGCGATGGTGGACCGCAGCTTTACTAACCCTTAATCCCCCAGGTTTATGCAATTAATACTGTAAGAAAAAAAGCGGGCATTTTGCCCGCTTTTTTTCGTTATTTTCACCAGGGAAAAGATAAATACTCAACATATCTCGGTAATCAGCGATTTAACCGAAGACAGCATACGCCGGCTTACCAGTGGTGCCTGCGTTACCCCCTCTAGCTCCACCCGATAATTCGCTCCATCTCTACGTAGGCCTGTAATAAACGCTACTGCCACCAATGCACTGCGATGTACTCGTACAAAGCGATCACCAAATTCGCTTTCCAACTCTTTTAATGACTCATCAAGGATCGTCTCGCCACCAGGGTGATGGGCCACCACATATTTGCTGTCGGCAACCAAACAGCGAATGCTGTCCACTTCCAGCAGCTCCACCCCCATACGGCTCACCGCTTTGATACGGCTGCGACCAGGATCCTTCTCGTCACTATTGACAAGCTTTTGTTGGGGTTTATTGAGGCGCTGCACCTTTACCAGCGCTTGGCTCAGCTGTTCAACACTAACCGGCTTGAGCAGATAACCCACTGCAGCAGTAGCGAAAGCCGGCAGGGCGAACTCATCGTGAGCGGTACAAAAAATTATCGCTGGTGGGCACTCGCGGGTGGAAAGTTGCTGGGCCAATTCCAAGCCACTGCCGCCGGGCATTTCTATGTCGAGCAATACCAGATCCGGGTCCAGTATCTGCACCTGTATCAGTGCGGAATCAATATCCGCCGCCTCACCTACCGGAATGCAGTTTTCGATTGTAGGCAACTGCCGCTGCAGGCGCGCGCGGGCCAGGGGTTCATCATCGACGATCAAAACTCGCAACTGGGTCACTCCATCACCTCAGTGTCTCTACTGGAATTTATGGCTGGTTTTGTTTCACGCTGAACCACTTCCCGGGGAAATAAGGGTAGTTGTAGGTTTACCCTGTAGTGGCCATTCACCCGACCGGCGGTAAACCTGAAGCGATCACCGTAATAGGCCGCAAGGCGCTGGCGAATATTCTCCACCGCCATACCGTTGCTTTCCCTGGTGGAACGCACAGTTTCCGCCGGAAGTGGGTTTTCAATATCAATACGCAATGCGCCGTCTTCGGTTTTTGCGGCCACTTTAATTGTTCCGCCCTCACGCAGCTGAGCCACACCGTGCAGAACGGCATTTTCAAGTAGGGGCTGCAACAACATACTGGGTACCTGTATATCCTCCAGAGCACCCTGTTGCTGCCATTGCTGCTGCAAACGCTCGCCCAAGCGCAGGGCCTCAATCTCCAGGTAGCGTTGGGACAATTGTATTTCCTGCGACAGCGGCACCAGCTTTGGGTCGGCCAGGCTGGCCCGAAACAACACGCACAAATCTTCCACCAGACGCTCAGCGCGGTCCGGGTCTACCGCGATCAGGCTGGCCAGGCTATTCATGCTGTTAAACAAAAAATGCGGCCGTATGCGCGACTGCAACGCCTCAATACGCGCACCCAGCTCCGCCTGTTGCTGGTTGTACAGCTGCTGCTGTAAATAGGCGTAGCGCAATACCACCCCGGCGCAGATAGCCCCCAGCAGGCAGTCGCTGGCCAGGCCCCACCAGTCGAAATCTGCCTGCAGCAATTGAGCACGCACATAGCGCTGCCCCCCCATTACCAACCCAAGCACGCCCAACACCGCAATAAAGCTGATAGCGCCGGCATGTTTGTGGGGTAATTTGGCTAGATAGGGGCGCAGTCGGCAAAGCACGGCGGCGCAGGGCAATATCACCCACTGAATCACCAGGGACACCAAGCCAAGACGCTGCCAACTGAAGTCGCGCAGCCCATCCAAGGCGAGTACCAGCACCAGCGCCAGTAGTTCCCCCATCAATACCAGTACAGCCAGTGCGGTAACACTGCACAAATCCGGCAGGAAAGGCACCTGCCCAGCAAGCGCAGAATCCTTGTTATTGATGTCAGTTTTTCGAATTTTCTGCGATATAATGCCCGGCGGCCTGGGAAGTGACATGCAGTTGTTATTCTTGATTGTCCCTGTATTCAAAGCGCACGATACCACCAAGCTCCCCGGCCTTTAACCTCACTGCAGCCAGGAAAACCATGAGCAACGACAAACCCGACTCCGCCACTAATCCCGCCGCCAAACTCTGGGGCGGCCGCTTCAGCGAAGCCACCGACGCCTTCGTAGAGCGATTCACTGCCTCAGTCACCTTCGATCAGCGCATGGCGCTGGAAGATATCCAGGGTTCCCTCGCTCATGCACAGATGCTATCCGAGGTGGGAGTATTGAGCGGTGATGAGTATCACCAGATTGCCGATGGCCTGAAAGAGATCGCTGCGGAGATTGAGGCGGGTAATTTTCCCTGGTCGGTGCAGCTGGAAGATGTGCACATGAATATCGAGGCACGCCTGACCGAGCGCATCGGTGCCACCGGTAAAAAACTGCACACTGGCCGCTCCCGCAACGATCAGGTCGCTACCGATATCCGCCTGTGGCTGCGCGGCCGCATCGATTTAATCGGAGCCGAATTAACGCGGCTGCAAACCGGGTTGGTAGACCTGGCCGAACGCGAAGCCGATACCATTATGCCCGGCTTTACCCACCTGCAGAGCGCGCAACCGGTTACCTTCGGCCACCACCTGCTGGCCTGGAATGCCATGCTCAGCAGGGATTTTGAACGCCTGATGGATTGCCGCAAACGGGTCAATCGCTCGCCCCTGGGTGCCGCAGCCCTGGCGGGCACCAGCTACCCAATCGACCGCGCGCGCACTGCCGAACTGCTGGGCTTCGATGCCCCGACCGAAAATTCCCTGGACTCGGTGAGCGACCGGGATTTCGCTATTGAATTCTGCGCCTTCGCCGCCCTGCTACTCACCCATTTGTCCCGCGCCAGCGAAGAGTTGGTGCTCTGGACCTCCAGCCAGTTCGACTTTATCGACCTGCCGGACCGTTTCTGCACCGGCTCTTCTATCATGCCGCAGAAAAAAAACCCGGATGTGCCCGAACTGGTGCGTGGCAAAACCGGCCGTGTGAACGGCCACCTGATTGCACTTCTGACCCTGATGAAGAGCCAACCGCTGGCCTACAACAAAGATAATCAGGAAGATAAAGAGCCTTTGTTCGACGCCGCCGACACCGCACTGGACTGCCTGCGCGCCTTTGCAGATATGGTGCCCGCACTCAAGGCAAAAAAAGAAAATATGCTAGCGGCAGCCGCCAAGGGTTTCTCCACTGCCACCGACCTGGCGGACTACCTAGTGCGCAAAGGCATTGCTTTCCGCGATGCCCACGAGATCGTCGGCCAGTCGGTTTCCTTTGCCATTGAACAGCAGAAAGACCTGGCGGAACTGAGCCTGGAGCAGCTACAACAATTCTCCACGGATATCGGCGAGGATGTCTTTGAAGTGCTGACCCTGGAGGGCTCGGTAGCCGCCCGCAACCATATCGGCGGTACCGCTCCCGATCAGGTTCGCAGCGCCTGTGCGCGAGCGCGGGCGCAAATCGAAGAACGCCACTGAGAACGAGTTCCAGCAGGGCAAAGCGCCCGGTTTTTTGCATCCGGGCGCCTGGGGTTCGGCCGATCAGTAAACCGGGATTACTATGATAATCCCAGATCGACCGGCTCCCCCTGCTGCTCTGTCAACACGCGATTGAGCAGGGTAGGCAGATTTTCCTCAGTGGTGCTGCACTTCCAGCCGGGCGCGGTAAAAGCCAGGTGGTAACCGCCCGACTTGGCGGCGACCCAGAGCTCCTGATTGGCAGACTGCCGGGAGAGAATTACCTGGCTGCCGTTATCCTCCAATGTCAGGGTGAGCACCGCACCGCTGCGCTCGTAATCGATATCCCAGTCGCAATTGTCCAGGGCATCCTCAATCGCCATCAGTGTGTGCTCAATGGCCGCTTCATATTCCGTCTGGCTCATCTTTTATTACTTCTGTTACCGTCTGCTGTGTTCAATCTATTGGCTCGCTATACTATCAGGCTTTTGCCGAACACCGCTCTAAAGCCCGAGTGCAGGATGTCACCCATGCCGAAAAAAATGCTCCTCCCCCTTTACGCCCTGCTGAGTGCGTCTGCACTCCTCAGCGGCTGCGGCCAGAAGGGACCGCTGTACCTGCCCCAGGCGCCGGCCGAACCCGCGCCAGCTATCACCACTGGCCCACCCACGACGGTGCCTACCAGCAGCACTGCGGTGGAGCCGGATGAGCCTGTACTTGCCCCTGCAGGGGAAGTTGTTGTGCCGGAGGGATATTCCGAACCGGACGACTATTCGCAACCTGAAGATTACCCTGAGCCGGAAGACTACCCGGAAGAGGGCTACCCAGAGGAGCAAGCACCGCAGAAATGAGTGAGTTCAGTTATCGCCAAGGCAGCCTGTGGGCGGAACAGGTATCACTGGAAGAGGTCGCCGAGCGTTTCGGAACCCCCACCTATGTCTATAGCCGCGCCCACTTCGAGCGCCAATATCAAGCCTATGCCGAGGCACTGGGCGGCCATCCGGGCCTGATCTGCTATGCGGTGAAGGCCAACAGCAATCTCGGTATCCTGTCTCTTTTGGCCCAGCTCGGCGCTGGTTTTGATATCGTCTCGGGGGGAGAACTTGAGAGGGTATTGCTGGCAGGAGGAGCCCCCTCGCGAATTGTATTTTCCGGTGTGGGCAAAACTGCAGAGGAGATGCGCCGCGGTTTGGAAGTGGGGGTGCACTGCTTCAATATCGAGTCGGAAGCCGAAATGCGCCGTCTTGAGCAGGTGGCAGCGGAATGCGAGGCTGTCGCCCCAATCTCGCTGCGGGTCAACCCGGACGTGGATGCGCAAACCCATCCCTATATTTCCACCGGCCTCAAGGAAAACAAATTCGGCATCGCGATCAATAGTGTCCTGGATGTGTATTTATACGCAGCGCGCTCGCCGCACCTGAGAGTGACCGGAGTAGATTGCCATATCGGCTCCCAGCTTACCGAAGTGGCACCCTTTCTCGATGCCCTCGACCGCCTGTTGGCACTGGTGGACACCCTCGCCTCTGAGGGAATCCAACTGGAACACCTGGACCTGGGTGGCGGCCTCGGGGTCCGTTACCGGGGTGAAGAACCCCCAGTGGTTGCAGACTATCTGCAAGCAGTTCTGGAGCGAATCGGCGAACGCCAGCTGGGACTGATACTGGAACCGGGTCGTTCGATTGCTGCCAACGGCGGCGTTTTATTAACCCGGGTTGAGTACTTGAAGCACACTGAAGGACACAACTTCGCTATTGTCGATGCGGCCATGAACGACAACCTGCGCCCCGCCCTTTACCAGGCCTGGCAGGACATAGTGCCAGTCACACCGGGCGACGGTGAGGACACGCTCTGGGATATCGTGGGTCCCGTTTGCGAAACCGGGGATTTTCTCGGCAAAAATCGCGCTCTGGCCCTTCGCGAAGGGCAGCTGCTGGCCATGTTGTCTGCAGGCGCCTACGGCTTCACCATGAGTTCCAACTACAATAGCCGCCCACGCGCAGCGGAAGTACTGGTGGATGGGGAGAATAGCTACCTGGTGCGCACGCGGGAAACCTTTGACGACCTGGTTCGGGGTGAGACCCCCGTGCCTGAAAAGGTGTGACGGTTTGTGTCATCCTTCCCCTTAATTACCACCCAAAAGAATACCGGGGCGCCAACAATAGCGGCGTCACCGGTGGCGAGCAGCCCTTGGATGGCCGGCTCAATCAGTCTTATAGAGAAATGGAATGCGCGTTAAATTCAGCAAGATGCACGGACTCGGCAATGACTTTGTGATGCTCGATGGCATCAGCCAGAGACTCAAGTTGTCCCCGGATAAAATTCGCCGAATCGCCAATCGGCGTCTAGGCATCGGCTGCGATCAGGTACTACTGGCAGAGCCGCCACGGGGGCCTGACGCGGACTTTCGCTATCGGATCTTCAATGCCGATGGTAGCGAGGTGGAGAACTGCGGCAATGGTGCGCGCTGCTTCGCCCGCTTCGTGCGCGAGCGCCGCCTGACAGGGAAAAAGCGGCTCACGGTCGAGACCGCTGGGGGAATGCTGCACCTGCGTGTACTCGATAACGACCAAGTCAGTGTCGATATGGGCGCTCCAGTTTTAGAGCCGGAGAAAATACCTTTCAATGCCGATCGTCGCGCGGATAGCTACCCACTGGAAGCTCATGACGAGACCTACACCATCGGCGCCATCTCCATGGGCAACCCACACGCGGTACTTCTGGTCGACGATATTCACAGCGCTCCGGTAGAGTCCCTCGGCCCCTCAATCGAGGCACATCCCCGCTTCCCCCAGAAAGTCAACGTGGGCTTCCTGCAAATTGACTCCCGCACCCAGGCGCAGCTACGCGTATTTGAGCGCGGCGTAGGCGAGACTCGTGCCTGTGGCACCGGTGCCTGCGCAGCCATGGTGTATGCCCGCCTGCGCAACTTGGTGGATGACCAGGTAGAAGTCCGCCTTCCCGGCGGGCCCCTGACGATCCACTGGAGTGGGCCGGGTCAGCCAGTTACTATGACCGGGCCCGCGACTACGGTTTTCCACGGGCAAATCATTATTTAAATAACTTCGCGCGCGGGCGAGCCTCACCTCCAATAGAGCACAGGGTTCACCACGCGTCTGCGCCAATGTGAACAGAATATGATGGAACACAAAGACGCCAATCAAACTTCTGATGAGATTGTCGCCGGCAACCACAGGGAAACCCAGCGCGATGACAAGTTGCTCGCGCGCCAGGTAGCTCGCTACCTAATGCAAAATCCTGAGTTTTTTGTCGAGCGCATGGATCTGCTCGAGACCATCAAACTACCGCGAGAAAACGGCAAGACCGTGTCGCTGATGACACATCACACCAACCTGCTGCGCGAACGCAATATCGAGATGCGCCAGCGCCTCGACCAGTTGCTACACAATGCCCGCGACAACGACCAGCTGTTTTTCAACAGCCGCCGACTCATCCTCGCCCTGTTGGAAGCACAGACCATCGGTGAGGCCACTGAGGCTCTCTACAGCAGTTTTTCCAACGACTTCGCTGTGGAATTCACCAGCCTGACCCTGTTTGGGCCACTCGCAATTCCAACCGACAGGCTCGGGGAAGTACGCACCAGCACGCTATCCAGCGCGGAAACAGCCATTGGCGCAATATTGCGCAATGGCCGGCCAATCTGCGGAATTTTGCGCCCCGGTGAGAAAGAGTATCTATTTGGTGAAAACTGGCAGGAGGTTGCCTCTGCCGCAGTGATCCCACTGGGTAACCAGCTGGGCATGCTGGCAGTTGGATCAACCGATCCACAATACTATCGCTCCAGCCTCGGCACCCTGTTTCTCTCTTACATTGGCGAAGTGCTGGAGCGCCTGTTGCCCAGGCTGCTGAACCCATGAGAGCGGTCAGCGCCTCTGCCAAGTCGATATGCTCAGGCCTATAAGGATTTCTTTGAGAAGAGATCTTGCCGCCAACCTGATATCAGGGGCGGCAAAGTTGAGGGACGCTAAATAGGGCGACTACCGTATTTAGGTTGCGGTTTGCGCGGGGGATCGGCGGTGACATCTGGATCAACTTCACTAATTGCCCCACCACTGGCTAAGAATTCCTCGACATCGGAACTCAGCTGGCTTCTGGCGCGTTCACGGGAGGTAATGGAGCGCTCTTCGGCAAATTCTTCGCTTTCCTTATTGCGAGCGTTCTTACCCTGATCTTCATAACCATCTTTCATAGCAAAACCCTGTAACCCTTACTCCTGTTACAGAGGGAGTACCTCTGTGCCGCCCCTTCCCGCGGCGTCAATGGAATTGAAAGCCACCGGGGTGACAATCACCTACCGCATTAAAAGCGGCGATTAATATATAGGCACTGACTAACCACGCTGCCAGCTGCAGGCACCGGAGCCCGTAGAGTTTTTTGTTGGGAGAAAATCGGGGGGATATTGCAGTTTGTTATGGGGATTTAAGCGCCAGAAGTGGAGAAACCCACTCGTTGGAGGCGTTCATGATCAAGTTTAAGAGGGCGGGCAAAAGCTAAAGCCCCTTACGGGGCTTAAAACGCTTGGATATCATTAAACAAAATACCCAAATTAGACGGCAATTGTTATACCGCTTCGCTACCGGTTTCGCCGGTACGGATACGTATCACTTCTTCCAATGCGGTAATAAAGATTTTGCCGTCGCCGATTTTTCCGGTCTGTGCCGCCTTGGTGATGGCCTCAACAGCCGCATCGACCATGCTGTCATCGACGGCCAGCTCCAATTTGACCTTAGGCAGAAAGTCCACCACATACTCTGCACCGCGATAGAGTTCGGTATGCCCCTTCTGGCGACCAAAGCCTTTCACTTCCGTCACCGTCATTCCCTGGACGCCGACTTCGGAAAGGGCAGTGCGCACATCGTCCAGTTTGAAGGGCTTCACTACGGCCGTTATTAATTTCATCTTGTGTCTTTCCCCTGGTTTATCTTCTTTGCGGGAACATCAAACCGGCGATCGCCCCAATTTCGGGGCGACGCCATTATAGAGCGGCTATTTGCTCATAAATTCCGGGTAAGCTTCCATTCCACACTCGGCCAAGTCAACACCCTCCATCTCTTCGTCTTCACTGACGCGGATACCGGTTACCAGCTTGAGCAGATACCAAACCGCCAGGGAGCTTACAAAAACCCAGATAAAGATGGTTAGCGCTCCAACCAGCTGGCCCACAAGGGTGGATTCCTCATTGGTGAGGGGCACCAGCAGCAGACCAAGCAGACCGACAACACCGTGAACGGAAATAGCGCCGACCGGGTCATCGATTTTGAGTTTATCCAGGGTGATGATGGAGAAGACCACCAGGATACCGGCAAACATACCGAACACAGTCGCCTGCAGCGCGGTCGGCGTGGACGGCTCCGCAGTGATTGCCACCAAGCCCGCCAGGGCACCATTGAGCAGCATCGTGAGATCGGCCTTGCCGAAGAGTAAACGAGCGGTAATCAGCGCGGCGATAGCGCCACCGGCAGCGGCAGTATTGGTATTCACAAATACCATGGCGACTGAGTGCGCACTGGCTGCATCGCCCAGCTTTAATACGGAACCACCATTAAAACCGAACCAGCCCATCCACAGGATAAAGGTACCGAGGGTCGCCAGCGGCAGATTGGCACCGGGAATCGCGTAGACCTGGCCGTTGGGGCCGTATTTGCCTTTGCGCGCGCCCAGTAATAGCACACCCGCCAAGGCGGCAGCCGCACCGGCCATATGTACGATACCGGAGCCGGCAAAGTCAGAGAAACCGAGATCACCCAGGCTATAGAGACCAAAAACTTTTTGGCTACCCCAAGTCCAGGAGCCTTCCAGCGGGTAGATAAAGCCGGTCAATACCACCGCAAAAGCGAGGAAGCTCCACAGCTTCATACGCTCGGCCACGGCACCGGACACGATGGACATGGCGGTGGCAACAAACACGACCTGGAAGAAAAAGTCAGAAGCAACCGAATAAACGGAATCGCCCTCAAATCCATTACTGGAGGAATCTGCCAGTACCGTATTGAGGCTAAATGCCTCTATACCAGAAAGCATCCAGCTGCCATCGTACATAATGGCGTATCCGGTAAGCAGATACATGATGCACGCTATCGCAAACAACGCGACATTCTTGGTGAGGATTTCTGTGGTGTTTTTAGAGCGCACCAGGCCGGCTTCCAGCATCGCGAAACCCGCGGCCATCCACATGACCAGTGCACCCATTACGAGGAAATAAAAAGTATCAATTGCATACTGCAATTGAAATATCTGGTTTTCCATGTTTCTCTCCGTACAAGTCTGGATATTGTTAAAATTATGTTTGGTTGCTATCGTTTCAGATGGCATCCCTGCCGGTTTCACCGGTTCTTATCCGCACTACCTGCTCCAGGTTGGCAACAAATATTTTTCCATCGCCAATTTTTCCGCTGTGTGCACTGGTGCCCAGCGTTTCCAACACCTTGTCTAACTGGGAATCCTCTACGGCGATTTGCAGCATAGTTTTCGGCAAAAAATCCACTACATATTCAGCACCCCGATACAATTCGGTATGGCCTTTTTGCCGGCCAAAACCTTTCACTTCTGTAACGGTAACGCCATTCACACCCACTTCTCTGAGGGCATCGCGCACGGCATCCAACTTAAAAGGTTTGATAATTGCGGTAATTAATTTCATGGACTCCCCCAAAAAACATGCCCGCAAATTATCGCGGGCGAATGGATTACCAAGTGTAGGTAGCACCAACTACCAGCGAGGGCTCACACCAGTCATAATCAAAGCACTCTTTTTTGCTCAAATTAGTTCCAACATATGCAGCACTCAAGTTCAACCCACCGAAATCTCTACTGAGCGTTGCGGAGTAATCGATATAGTTATCTTCCTCATAAAGAAACTCATCCTCCTTGAAAATATTGTAACCAACATGTAAATCCAGACTCAGCTCTGCAGGCAGTGAGAAACTGTATTCCGCAAAGGTGTAATAAAATTCATCGCTCTGCGCCCAATAATCGGGTGAGTACGCAAATCCTAGGGTCAGATCTTTAATGCTGAGGTTGCTATAAACTTCCCAGTAATCTTCATCTTGGTCACTGCCGTGATAGGCGTAATAGATATAGCCAACGTCGTAACTAATAGAGTCATTGATATCCGCGGAGAAACCGCCGTAAAAATCCTGCTCGTAATCGGTCTCATCAACTTCATAATCAAAGTCCACCTGTGAGGCCCAGGTGCCGACATAGAAACCGTTGCCAAAATCCAGATCTAGACCACCCTGAATTGCGGGATTTCTATCCTTTTGTGAGATACCCCGGAAACGATAATCTGAAACCATACCCAGGTTGGCGCTAAAACTGATGCCCTCTTCCTGAGAGCCACTGGAAGAGGTATTTTCTTCAGCATTCGATAGATTGGCAGTGCCCAACGCCAGTAAAGCGCCAGCGAAAATAGTGGCAATTTTATGCTTTTTAACTTCCACTTTATTTCTCCTAAATTTCTGTAGGCTGTATTTCAAGAGCTGTAATGGCGCCGCCTGCAATCGGTCCTGCACTGTCGGGTATGACAGAGGGTCTCTTGCGTCTTGTGAACCGCTACTTTCCCAGACTCCCAGTGATCGTAAATGGCACACCTACCCTTTCACTGCAGACTTGATGCCAATACAGCAATATTCAATAAAATCAATAAGTTAACGGAAAATCAGACAACCGGAATAAATACGAACAAAGAGCCCGCAAAGTCTCGCGCACCAAGATGGAACTGTTTGTCATCGCGCGCACAGAAATGGGGAATCTTGCAGAGGCAGAGTTCAGAATAGTGCACAAAGAGTCAGCTTTTGTGGCTATAGGGTGTGAGTTACAATCCTGTGCCAATAGATAAGTTTTAAACAGTAAGGAGTTGCCCGTGGCTGCGGACAAACTGCAACAACTCTTAAAAGAACTGCAACAGCAGGGCACAGTAGTCACTAATGACCTGCGCAGTGCCCTGGAGGTTTCACTGGATAAATTGCCGCTGGTCTCCCAGCGCGAGTTCGATACCCAAGTGGAGATACTGAGACGCACCAGGGAAAAACTGGCCCGCCTGGAAGATAAGGTGGAAATACTGGAGCAGGCCCTCGCACAGAGAGAGCGCAAACCCGAGGACTAGTCTCCCCACAAGCCGCCGCATCAAGGATGAAAATGTGAGCCTGTCAGTTACCTACACCCGGGCACAGTTGGGTGTTAACGCCCCACTGGTCACCGTTGAGACCCACTTGGCCAACGGGCTCCCCGCCTTCCATATCGTCGGCCTGCCCGAAGCCGCCGTACGCGAAAGCCGTGACCGGGTGCGCAGTGCCCTGATCAACAGTCATTTTGAATTCCCTCAGCGGCGTATCACCGTTAATCTGGCCCCCGCCGATCTACCCAAAGAGGGCGGGCGCTACGACCTCGCTATCGCTATCGGCATACTCGCTGCCTCTGGCCAAGTTCCCATTGAGCCTCTGGAAAGCTACGAATTTATTGGAGAGCTCGCCCTTACCGGCGGAATACGCCAAGTCAGCGGCGCACTCCCAGCAGCTATCGCCAGTGCCGCCGCCGAGCGTCTATTGATAGTACCCAACGAAAATAGTAGCGAAGCTGCCCTGGCCGGTAGCGAAATCGCTAGCGCAAACTCACTACTTGGGGTGTGTGCAGAACTGCACGGCAGGGAGAAACTACCACGCGGGGAAGTGCGAACGGAGCAAGTGATTACTCAGGCTGCGGACCTCGCCGATGTTCGCGGCCAGCTCAAAGCGAGGCGCGCATTGGAAGTCGCTGCAGCAGGAGGCCACAACCTACTGTTCTACGGACCACCGGGTACAGGCAAAACCATGCTGGCCAGCCGCCTGCCAGGCATATTGCCGCCACTGACCAGCCGTGAATCTTTAGAAGTCGCCGCCGTATACTCCAGCGCCGGCTTACCCCACCAAAGTCACAGGCCATTCCGCGCACCGCACCACAGCGCCTCCCCGACTGCCCTGGTCGGCGGCGGCAGCACCCCACGCCCAGGAGAAATTTCCCTGGCTCACCGCGGCGTCTTATTTCTAGATGAAATGCCAGAGTTTCCCCGCCATGCTTTGGAGATACTGCGCGAACCACTGGAGAATGGCGAGGTGCGTATTTCCCGCGCCAGAGCGCAAGTCACCTTCCCCGCCCACTTCCAGCTGGTGGCTGCCATGAACCCCTGCCCCTGTGGTTATCTGGGGGAACCGCGCTGCCGCTGCACCCCGGACCAGATAGACCGCTACCGCAACAAACTGTCAGGTCCACTATTGGATCGCATTGATATGCAGGTGGAAGTGGGGACAATGAGCGCGGTGCAACTGCAGGATTCTCCTCCCGGAGAGTCATCTGAAAGAGTGCGGGAGCGAGTCTGTAACGCCCGCCAACAGCAGTTGCAGCGGCAAGGGACGATCAACAGTCTGTTAAAAGGGGCACCGCTGGAAAACCATTGCGCACTGGGAGATACCGAAAAACTGCTACTGCGACAGTCAGTAGAAAAACTTGGGCTTTCCGCACGCAGTTACCATCGAGTGCTTAAAGTCGCGCGTACTCTGGCGGACCTCGCTAAACAGGAAAGAATTGGTACGGCACAAATTGCCGAAGCGTTGGCTTACCGGAATCTAGACAGGCGCCAGGCAAGTGTTCAAACACATTAAAAGCTCTTTACGCCCTCTAAATCTCGAATTTACCACCTGAGTGGACTCTCATTTTAAAACGTCATCAACTGTGTATTGCACTGGTATTTGACAGGTCAAAAATTATAGTTATCATGATAACTACAATATACGCCGCTGAATTAACCTTATGAATAATCACCTATTCATTATTGCCAGAATTTTCCCCAAGACAGAATTCTTTGCGCAAGCCAAGCAGGCCATCTTATCCATAGTGCCAAACACCCTCGAAGAGGAGGGCTGCCTCCAGTTCGCAGTGCACGAGGATGGGAAATGCCTATTTTTATACGAGGAGTGGCGCAGCCAGGAAGACTTAGAAAAGCATTACACCATGCCCTATATCGCTCCGATATTCGAAGCCTATAAAGAGTGGCTGAAAGAGCCGGTGGAGATCAATAAACTAGAGAGACTGGTCTAATGTTTTTTCTCAAAGAACTTCCCTCGCAACAAATGGTTGAAGGATATGCCAAACGATTTTCCGTAAAAGATCCCGGTGCCGTTCAATGCGCACTTACCATGATGCGGGATGCAAGCCTGTTATTACGGGAGCTGGAGAGCTATTTTACTGAGCACGGAACCTCCCAGCTGCGCTTCTTAGTGATGATTGTTATCGACCGGGAGCCATACAGAGACAATTTATTGGCTTCTGAAATCGCAGAGCGTATCGATGTTTCCCGGCCGGTAATGACACGAACCTTGAAAAGCATGGTGGAAGATGAGCTTATCGCTATGAAAATAGATTCCAGCGATGGTAGGGCAAAATGTGTAGCACTTACCAAGAGTGGAAAACAATTTTTACAGAAAATTTTGCCTGGGTATTTTAAGACAATCTCCAAATTCATGGAGGAACTGAACAAATGAAGGGACCGATAGTACACGCCCTGTGCATCTGGGCATTGGTTTACCCCATTGTTACTCTATTACTTCTGGGGATGCAGACACTGGAATTGCAAATTGCAATTGGTTTAAAAGCGCTAATAATGACCGTCATTTTGGTCCCACTAATGTATCTCTATCTTGTGCCAAAGGTACATCGCCTATTGGAAAAATTGCATTAAAACTAGGAAGGGATGAGTAAATATATATAGTACACCCCGACTTGGTTTTTCGCCGGGGACATTCAATGCTGTTCAGGCTTAGCCAGGAAGATCAATGGCTGACTAATGCTTCGAGGAACTAGTTAATATATGCCCCTGTTTCACACCAATATAAATCTTATCGAGAAAACCAAGATCCTTAAGGGGATTACCTTCCAGCACTAAGAAGCTACCCTCTGCACCTTCGGCAAAAAAGCCTAAGCGGCGTTCTGGAAACATCCACTTTGGCGTATCCATAGTTAGAGATTTCAACAATGCCTCTCTCGGTGCGATATCCAGGGTATCCAGGTAACGAATTTCACGGAGCACCGTACCAGAAAAATTGTCACTCCCCATTAATAAGGGGACCCCCGCTTTACGTAAACGATTGAGGTTGTCTCTCTGAATCGCCTGGATTTCTGATAATTCTTTCTCGGAATAATAGTGCCCTAAAGGCACACTAGCTGTAGCGATTAACTTGGTTCCATGCTCGACCGCTTCGGCAATGACAGCATCGCTTAACACATAATCCTGACTATCGAAACCTTCATTTCTTGCGATTCGGTAACCTGGTAAATGGCCCAGTACATCAACACCAGCCCTAATAGCAACCATAGCATCGTAGGCAGTGTCCACATGTGCCACGACTGGAATTCCAGATTGGTGAGCACGTTCTACTATATTCGGCACCAGTTCCGGATTGAGACCATTGACTCCAAGGTATTTTTTGTCTCCGTAGCGCTCCTCAAACTTTTCACTGCCAACAAGAACAATTTTGAGAAATCTTGGCGATTTTTCTTGGATACCAGGCCACACACGATAAAGATCTATCAAACTGTCTATGATCAATAGTCCATCTCTCCCCTCCTGAACCTCTTCCTCAGTAGGGTTTGATCGATCTTTAAAATAATGGGCGATCGGATGACCATCCGAGGCGGTCATGCAGTCTGAAGCAAATAAAACATCCATCGTTTCCGTACTGTTGAACCGTGCCTTGACTTCCTCCCCAAAACTGCACATTTGCACACTGTAAAACACCCCAGAGCTAACCTGTAGAGGCCCAAAATTCTTAATAGCCCAAGGGTTCTGCAAGTTGTGATTGTGCCCCTCCCCATAAGGAGGCACCACAAATTTTCCACTAGCATCAATGGTATAATCAACTTTTTGTGGTCGTGCCTTAGTCAAGGAACCATCCTCATCAACAAACCAAGTAGCCTGTTTAAAGTTCGTCCCATCAAACCACTTACCACCTTCAATAGCGAAGGAATTTGCACAATATGCTTGAGGAACAGCCACTGTAGACAATACTCCTACAAGTCCTAGTGCAAAAAAATTCCCTTTCCAGTGATCACCAATATTCTTTTTCAGCTTTTTTTTGATCATCGTAAAATACTTCGAAACTACCAGCTACCAAACACGAAATCTATTGGAGACTTATTCTCATAACATGCTGAGGTCCCGCAGCACCACCAAAATATAGGTCTCCTGTATCCAGAAAACCGCACTTTTTATAGCAACGAATAGCTTTTAAATTATTGCAATTTACAGTCAAATATACACTAGAGTGGTATCTATACTCTTGCGTCAAGTATTCTACGATCGATTGAACCGACAAAACTCCAAGTCCTCTCCCCTGACAACTCTTATCAATCGCAAAAGCACGCATACCGAGCCCATCTTCTGGACAAAAAGAATAGGATTTGAAGTAAGCCAGGTCCGCCTTAAAATAACCGATAACAACTCCCTCCGATTTAATCAGATAGAGATGCGTTGTCTCACAATGATCGGCCATAAAGCTTTTTGGGGTACATACATATCTCAGTTGATCTGGAGGAAGGGAAATTTGCAAAACTTCAGCAGAATATAAATTAGAAAAACGCTCTACTTTAATCATATACCTTAGATATCAATAGTAATAGACAACTAACTATTCACTATTACTCCAATTGCACTAATTTTAAATCTTGCTCAGCCTTATCAGCATATTCTTTGCAGTCGATGACTGAATCTCGCTCAATATTACCTTTAAATACCCAACCACTGGCACCTGCATGAGGTGTAATGAGCAAATCACAAGGTAAGTTACGCACTCGCTCAAAGCTTTTACGAAAATCTTGCAAAATATTTGGATAACGCGGATTATTAATCAACTGATAACCGGGAGCCGTCAGGCTATCCACATAAGCGATGCCTGTAGCTTTACCATCAACTGCATCTTCCCAGGTCCAGGCCATACTTCCCGGTGTATGGCCTGGGATAAAATGTACGCGTAGACGCAAATCCCCTAGAACCACTTGCTCGCCATCATGCAGAATACGATCCGCCTTTATTGGCGGATATAAAAGTTCGTCGGCAAAGTGAATATCATTGGCACCACCGCGAGCCATTAACACTGCTGATTCGGCATTGGTTACTACCTGAGCGCCAGTCGCGCGTTTTAGCTCAGCTAAGGAACCTACGTGGTCTGCATGGGCCTGACTGTGCAAGATTAATTTGAGATCCGAGGGAGCGACTCCCAATCTGCGCATATTCTCCAATAAATGCTCAGCGGTCTGCTCCATGCCACCATCAATTAGAATCGAGCCTTCACTGCCTT
Organism: Microbulbifer sp. THAF38; assembly: GCF_009363535.1. Lineage (NCBI taxonomy): Bacteria > Pseudomonadati > Pseudomonadota > Gammaproteobacteria > Cellvibrionales > Microbulbiferaceae > Microbulbifer > Microbulbifer sp. THAF38. The sequence continues at coordinate 166,290 of NZ_CP045369.1, read as the reverse complement.
TTAATAACAGTGAGGTAATTCCCTCAGTACCTATTTGCCACGTGTTACCTGCAATCTTTAGAGGCGCTACTGGCTGACGCCAGGACTCTGGTACCTTGTAGGTTTCCAGTTGTGGTAAGACAGCAAAGTTTTCCGCTGCCGAAAAACTAGAATAAGCTGCCATTACTACTGCGGCTAATTGGATTCTTATATTCATTGATCAGTCTCAACTTTTACCGGCACCAGAGATACACCCGGGAGCCCCATTTAGTGCAGTCTTATTAATCCATCCAGCAATTCTTTTGAAGACTTCTCCCCGGTGATTTACGCCATCCCTATCTGTCATATAGTGATCGTAACCGGGGTATTCCCAATAAGTCAGCTCACAACGTCCGGCTGATGCATAGGCATCTCGCGCAACTCGGCCGGAACTGACCGGGGCAGATTTATCTTCTGTACCCTGGATCAATAATACGGGGGCATGGCTGTTCAATAAATCGTTGACCGGTACCCGATCGACGACATCGGCCCACCAGCGCATAGAGTTTCCACCCCAGATTTCCGCGCTTTCTGGGTTAGCTCGGGCATAGGCGAGTTTGGCATCTACCTCTTTAGCTACGTGGGGCGGAACCAAACTCTTTAGCACTTGAGCAAAGGACTCCCCCAATCCACTTGAAAAGACCACTGCCGCATCGGGATTTAGCCTCGGCGCCAGTCGTGCAACAAGATCACCACCCTCGGAACCGCCGAACAAGACCAGCTTGCCATTCCACCAATCAGCCCCGCGCAGCTCCTCAACAATTTGCTCTACATCTACCGCACGCTGCTCAACGGTGTGGTTAGTTACATACGCTTTTGAACAATCTTTTAATTGCTCTTCCGGGCTGTCAGAGTGAGTTACACCATATTTTTCTACCAGCAAAACAGCATATCCTGCCGCCATCTCTTTAGCCTGTTGAATAGTAGTATTTTTAACAGCAGGTAGGCAGCCAGATCCCTGGGCTATCAGGAACAAGCCATATTTCCCGTTAGCCGATGGTTGCTCTAAAGACCAATAAAGCGTTGATCCATCTGGGCGTTTACTGACTTTAAGTAGAGGTTCGGCGGACACGCCGATATGCAAAGTCGCTAGCAGAAAACCAGTTGCCGTTATAAAGGCCGGTTTAAGAAAGCCCATAGCGAGAACTCCCTGCCCTCACCTAAAATTAAAGGCGGGGCTATATTTGCTTGGTTATTGTTGGTGAGGGGGTAAACCTTATATTTACCCACCTATCCGAACCCAAGAAAAAGTAATGGTTCCCGAGCTAACTGAAGCGAATCACATCAAGATTTTTTCCAATCATCGGCACTTAAGCGATAAAGGCAGTGCCGCTGCAGATGGCTTTCGCTGGGGACCAGTGGATGTTCAAAGACGAGAGAATCCCGCCGCATACCCAGCCGCTCCATCACCCGCTGGGAACGAAGGTTTTGTAGTGCAGTAAAAGAAACGACCTCACTGAGATTCAAGGTATTAAAAGCTACATCCAAAGATGCTTTTGCAGCTTCACTGGCATAGCCCTTCCCCCAATAAGGGAAGGCCAAGCGCCAGCCAATCTCTACTGCCGGTGCGAAGGGCAAATCTTCAGTCACATTTTTCATGCCAACAAATCCGAGAAACTCTTTGGTCTCTCTTAGCTCCAAGGCCCAAAAGCCCCAGCCGTACTTCTCAATATGCGTAATACTGCGATCCACACCGGCGTCACTCTGCTGTCGCGTCAGCAATGAGGGGAAAAACTCCATCACCTTGGGGTCGGCATTCATTTCGGCGAATACAGGCTTATCTTCCTCTCGCCACTGGCGCAGTTGTAAGCGTTCGGTCATGGGTTGTATTAATTCAGGCATGGAATATTCGCTATTCAATATTTTGTTTCTGCTGAAAACCTTTAGACGGTGCGACCATAAAATCGCACTGATCCAACCATTTTCGCTGCCCTGGATAAGCAGCTCCCTCAAAGCCCAATTTCTGGTAGAGAGTCCGTGCCGCTAGATTAGTACGCAAGACAAATAAAGAGCACTCGATCGCATCCAGAGCTCTAGCTCCTGTTTGTGCAAGCTGTACTACCAGCGCACGCCCTAAGCCGGCTCCGCGATGATTAGGGGAGACAATTAATCGGCTTAGGTGGCAGCGACCCAAATGTTGGTAATACTGCCCGAAAGCCAGCACATCGCCGCTGCTGTCCTGAAGTGCATAACTGGACAACTCCGGCCAACGGCAATCCTCCAAAAAGGATCTCCGCTCGAACGGAAACCTGAAATCGGGGCCTCCCCACTGTTGGCACAGCTCCCTATCAGGTAGCCAGGACATCAGTGTTGGGAATTGCCACTCTTCCATTGGCTTCAGCCTCAAATTCTCCATGGCAATTCCCCCTAAAACTACTTTCGACTCTTTGCCAGCCATCGATCTAACTGATCGGCAAAAGCTTTGCGGTCCGCCTGGCTAAGGGCCGGTGGTCCGCCGGTATGCACGCCGCTGGAGCGCAGGGTATCCATAAAGTCCCGCATATTTAGACGCGCGCGGATATTGGCTTTGGTATAGCGCTCCCCACGGGGGTTAAGGGCTTCAGCACCCTTGTCGATCACCTCTGCTGCCAGTGGGATATCGCTGGTGATAATCAGGTCCCCCGCCTCGCAGCGCTGCACTATCTCGTTATCCGCCACATCAAAACCGGCTGTCACTTGCACGGAGCGGATATAGCGCGACGGCGGCACCCGTACCGCTTGGTTGGCCACCAATGTCAGTTCTGTGGCTGTGCGCTCAGCGGCGCGAAACAGGATTTCCTTGATGGCGACCGGACAGGCGTCGGCATCGACCCAGAGTTTTGTCATGGCTATACAACCTTTTCGAGCGTATCGGGCGGTGCACCCTCATCGCATTTCTTGCAATTGAGCTGGAATCCCAGCATGGACTCGCGCCCTTGCTCAGTGATTACCCAGGGCCGGTTGGTCCAGGGGGGATTGTGGCGTACATGTTGGAAATGACCACAGGCGAGCTCCGCCACCCAGTGATCCTCTTCATCCAGGTGGTAGCCGGCGATGGGTTGTTGCATGGGGTTACACAAGCAGGGAATAAGGCGCAGTTATAGCCAATCCCAAGGGCAAAGTATACGTGTGGCCGGTGGTTCGCACTGGTACTGGGATGATTCGAGCCAAGACTGCTAGAATCTCCCGCTTTTCCGCGACGCGAAGATGCAGCCCCATCTATGACCCAGCTCAATCCCCGCCAATCCGAAGCCGTGAAGTATGTCGATGGCCCCTGCCTGGTACTGGCCGGTGCCGGCTCCGGCAAGACCAGCGTAATCACCCGCAAGATCGCCTACCTGATCGAGCAGTGTGGCTACGCCGCGCGCAATATCGCCGCCCTCACCTTCACCAACAAGGCGGCACGGGAGATGAAAGAGCGGGTCAGCAAACTGCTGGCGGGCCCGGATGGAAAGCGCTCCAAGGCAAGTCACGGTCTCACCGTATCCACCTTTCATAACCTTGGGCTGAATATCCTGCGTAAGGAATACCGCGCCGCCGGCTTTAAGCCCGGTTTCTCTATCTTCGATGCGGAAGACGCCCGCGCCCTGATCAAGGAGCTGATGCTCAGGGATGGCGACCTGGATACAGACCTGTTGGATCGGGTACAGAACCAGATCTCCAATTGGAAGAACGATATGCTCACCCCGCGCCGCGCCCTGGAGCAGGCACAGAGCCCCGGTGAGCAGGCCATCGCGGTTGCCTACGATCGCTACTGTGAAGCCCTCAAGGCCTACAATGCCGTCGACTTCGACGACCTGATCCTGCTGCCGGTACAGCTGTTCGACAAAGACCCGGAGTTGCTGCAACGCTGGCGCAAGAAGATTCGCTACCTGCTGGTGGACGAATATCAGGACACCAACAACTCCCAGTACCTGCTGGTGAAGCTGCTGGTGGGCGGGCGCGGCGGCCTCACAGTGGTGGGAGACGATGACCAGTCTATCTATGCCTGGCGCGGCGCGCGCCCGGAAAATATGAGTGCGCTGAAGACCGACTTCCCCAACCTTCGCCTGATCAAACTGGAGCAGAACTACCGCTCCACCAGCCGCATACTGAAAGTGGCCAACCACCTGATCGCCCACAATCCTCACGAATTCGACAAAGCATTGTGGTCCGATCGCGGCCTGGGTGAGGAGATCCGCGTGCTCAAGGTGGCCAATGAAAACGAGGAAGCGGAGCGGGTCGCCAACGAGATTTTTCTGCAAAAGAGCCGTCGCGGCTGCAAGTTTATGGATTTTGCCGTGCTCTATCGCGGCAACCACCAGGCGCGCCTGATCGAAATGAAATTGCAGGAGCATCAGGTTCCCTACCAGATGTCCGGCGGTACTTCCTTCTTCGCCCGCGCTGAAATCAAGGATGTGATGGCCTACCTGCGCCTGTTGGTGAATCCGGATGATGACAACGCATTCCTGCGCATTATCAATACCCCGCGTCGCCAAATAGGTACCAGCAGCCTGGAAGCCCTGGGCAACTACGCCAAGGGCCGCGAGATTTCCATGTTCAAAGCCTGCTCGGAATTGGGCTTTAAGGAGCATATCAACGAGCAGGGCTACGAGCGCCTAAATCGCTTTGCCCTGTGGCTCGAAGGGGTACAGCGCAACTGTCGCGATACCACCGCCAATGGCGCCTTGCGTGAAATGCTGGAAGATATCGACTACGCAGGCTGGCTCTCGCAAAATGCCAGCAGCGAGAAGGTGGCCGAGAAGCGCATGGAGAATGTGTTCTGGCTGCTGGAGAGCCTCAACAAGATTATGGAGGGCACCGACGATGAGCTGGAGCAGGATATCCGCCTGGAGCAGGCGATCTCCAAACTGATCCTGCGGGATATGCTCGAGCGCCAGGAAGAAGAGGAAGCCACCGATAAGGTCAGCCTGATGACCCTACACGCCGCCAAAGGCTTGGAATTCCCCCACGTATTTATGATCGGTATGGAAGAGAACTTACTTCCCCACCGCAACAGTATCGAAGACGACAATATCGAAGAGGAGCGCCGCCTCACTTACGTAGGCATTACCCGCGCCCAACGCACCCTCACCATGACCCTGGCGGGCAAGCGCAAACAGTTTGGCGAAACCCAGGACACCACGCCCAGCCGCTTTATCGACGAGCTGCCGGAAGAGGATGTGTTGCTGGAAGGGTTTGGCAAGGCGACGCCGGAGCAGAATCAGGCGAAGGGGGAGGAAACTTTGGGGTCTTTGTTGAGTATGTTTGATTAATCTCTTTTTGATTAAATATTTTCAAATATTGCCGTACCAGCAAAAACAGATATCCAAAATAAAAAAGGCCACTCAATAAGCGGCCTTTTTCCAATAGTGAAACAGCTTACTTACTGTTATCCACCATATAATTAACCGCAGCCTTCACTTCGTCATCGCTACAATCCATACATAAGCCCTTAGGCGGCATGGCATTGATACCATTGATGGCATTGGTGTAAAGAGTGTCCATGCCCTTGGCAATACGCGGTGCCCAGGCAGCGGCATCACCAAACTTAGGCGCACCCGCTATACCCGCCGCGTGACAGGTAGTACAACTCTTATTGTAGATATCTTCACCACTGCGGGCGCCGCCACTGGCAGCTTCCGGAGCAGCCGCTACTGCCGCCGCACACTCCTCGCCCTTCATACAGGTCTCACCCGCCGGAGCGATACGCTGTTCAATGTCCTGATCAACAGACTGGGCCACTGCCGCAGCCGCACTGACGGCCAGTGCCGCCACAATACCCAAAATGCTCTTCATGCTATTCCCCCAAAGGGCCGAAGTGAGTTGGCCCGTAGACTATCGATTTACTGCCGCAAACTTCCACGCCGCGCATTATAAGCACTGTGCCGCCCCCTGCCAAAGCCTGTGTAGAAGCGCCATAAGTCCTTTCACCCGCCCCCACCCTTCTGTATAATCCGCCTCCCATTGGCACAGATAGCCAAAACCGCCCGTAGCTCAGCTGGATAGAGCGTCGCCCTCCGGAGGCGAAGGTCAGAGGTTCGAATCCTCTCGGGCGGGCCATATACAAGAAAGCCCGCTTATGCGGGCTTTCTTGTATATGGCTCACTCCCAGGCTTCGTTCGAACTCAGGTTCGACTCGGAGGCAGCAAAGCTGCCGGAGAGCAGCGAGCCCAAAGGGCGAAGCTCATCCTCACGCACACTACCCGCTTTTGCGGGCTTCTTTGTATATGGCTCACTCCCAGGCTTTGTTCGAACTCAGGTTCGACTCGGAGGCAGCAAAGCTGCCGCAGAGCAGCGAGCCCAAAGGGCGAAGCTAATCCTCACGTACACCACCCTTTTATGCGGGTTATGCGGGCTTCTTTGTATATGGCTCACTCCCAGGCTTCGTTCGAACTCAGGTTCGACTCGGAGGCAGCAAAGCTGCCGCAGAGCAGCGAGCCCAAAGGGCGAAGCTAATCCTCTCTGATTACATCAGCTTCAGACAAACTTTCTTAGATAGACAAATATCGGCTGCGGCCAGCCAAAAAAGTCTATTAGCAGCCCGACCCCAACGGCACCCTCAATGGCTCAATCTCCACCTGTTCCCCAGCCTCTACATTACCGCTATTCCGCGCCAAAACGATAAAGCAGTTAGCAGCAGCCAAACCGGTAAGGATATGGCTCCCTTGGGTGCCAACCGGCTCCACCACCAAGGTTCCATTCTCATCAGTGCGATAAACGCCCCGCTGGAAATCGGTACGACCGGGCTTTTTCTTTAGGGGTTTTAGCAGTTTTGCCTGTAAGGTCTGCGGGCCAGTCCACTGATCGCCTTTCATCACACTCAGGGCCGGCACGGCCAGCTGGTAAAAAGTAACCAAAGCGGAAACCGGATTGCCGGGTAGGCCAAAGAAGGGAGTTTCCTGTAGGAAACCAAAAGCGAAAGGTTTGCCTGGCTTCATCGCTACTTTCCAGAAGCCAATCTCTCCCAATTCTTCCAATACTTCACGGGTGTAATCCGCTTCACCTACGGAAACGCCACCGGAAGTAATAATGGCATCGGCCTCTTGGGAGGCGCGTTGCAAGGCATTGGTGATGGCCTGTTTGTTATCAGGCAATATGCCCAAATCCAAAACGTCCAGGTCCATCTGTTCCAGGGCAGCCAATAGAGCGATGCGGTTGCTATCGTAGATATCGCCCTTGCCCAGGGCTTCGCCGGGCTGACGCAGTTCATCGCCAGTGGAGAAGAGTGCGATCACAGGCTTGCGCACTACCGAAACCGTGGCAACACCGGCGGCGGCAAGCAGGGCAATATGGGCAACGCTGACGGGCTCTCCCGCTTGCAGCAGGGTTGCACCCTCGGCCACATCTTCGCCGCGGCGGCGGATATGTTCGCCTTTGCGCACTTCACGGGTGATACGGATAGATTCCGCCTGGGCTTCGACATGCTCCTGCATAACTACAGTGTCGGCCCCAACGGGAAGCGGTGCTCCAGTCATAATCCGCACACAGGTTCCCGGGTTCACCACACCTTCGAAGGGCGCACCGGCGAAGGACTTGCCAATCAACTCCAGTGGCAAGCCGCTAGCCAAGTCTGCAAAGCGCAGGGCATAGCCATCCATCGCAGAATTGTCACAGGGAGGTAGATCTACGCTGGAGGACACCGACTCGGCCAAAACTCGGCCAGAGGCCTGGGCCAGCGGTAGCGTCTCAGTACCATGAACCGGACTCAGTGATTGCAGCAGTTTTTCCCGAGCGCTTTCTATGGGCATTAGGCCGGGCGTGCTGCAAGAATCGATGGTGGGCATGGACAACTCTCTCACTTCATTCGTTTGCTATCGGGATAGCTTTGTTAGTGAACCCGCTCCAGGGATTCCGGGCGCTTTTGATTGACCATCCAAACGGCAGCCTCCACGCGCGAGCGCATCCCTAATTTCTTCAATAAATGTTTAACGTGGACTTTCACTGTTGCGTCGCTGATATCCAACTCGCGGGCAATCAATTTGTTGCTGAGGCCATCGGCAATTAGCTGCAGTATCTGAAATTCACGGCTGGTGAGAGTGGATAAAGTATCCGCTCCGGAGGTGTCCGGCTTGCGTAGGGCTGAGGCTAGCACTTCGGTCAAGCGCTGGCTGATGGCGAGCTTGCCATGGGTCGCCTGTATCACCTGATCGAGAATATCCTCCGGCTCCATATCCTTGAGCAGGTAGCCATCCGCTCCGGCACGAATACAGGACACCACGTCAGCGTTGTTATCGGATACCGTGAGAATAATGATTCGTGAGGAAATATCAGCGGCGCGCATCGCCCGCAAGGTATCGAGCCCATCCATGCCGCGCATATTTAAATCCAGCAAGATCAGATCCGGCTCGTGCAGTTTGGCCTGTTGCAGAGCTTCCTCGCCACTACTGGCCTCCGCCACTAATTCCAAACCGGGCTCCATGGCAAACAGCTGCTTGAGACCTTTGCGAAACAGCGGGTGGTCGTCAACCATCATTACCGTAGCAGATGGGGTCATGCAATATCCTGCTTTAGTGATTCAGTCTGTATTAAACGGTGCCAATGACTTTACCATAGCGCCCACAGCCTGCGCTTACTCCCTTGGAGGTAAATGCACTGTACACGGCGCAAAGGGATTACTTACTGATGGTGATTGAGTGCGCTGAGGCCGCGGCCCATAGTGGCTGCAAGGAACATTGATAGGAGGATATGGCCGCCGTGTCTGATATTTATGAGTGGACCCCAGAGGACAGCCGCTTCTGGCAGTCCCAGGGCAAAAAAATCGCAAACCGCAATCTATGGATTTCTATACCCAGTCTTTTGTGTGGTTTCGCCGTGTGGCTCTACTGGGGCATTATTACCGTTCAAATGCTCAACCTTGGCTTCCCCATTGCCAAAGCCGATCTGTTTACCCTAATGGCCATCGCCGGCCTCACTGGCGCTACCCTTCGAATACCCAGTAGTTTCTTTATTCGATTGTTCGGTGGGCGCAACACCATTGTATTTACCACAGCCCTGTTGATGATCCCCGCCCTCGGCACTGGTATCGCCCTGCAGAGCAAGGAGACTCCACTGTGGGTATTCCAATTGCTGGCGCTGCTGTCTGGTATCGGCGGTGGTAACTTCGCCTCTTCCATGTCCAATATCAGTTTCTTTTTTCCCAAGGAAAAGCAGGGGTTGGCGCTTGGCCTGAATGCAGGCCTGGGCAACTTCGGTGTTACCACTATGCAGATCCTGGTACCGCTATTTATGACCTTCGGTGCCTTCGGCGCTGCTGGCGGCGATCCCATGATACTGGTGAGCGGCTCCGGCTCACTGATCGGCAAGGTGCCGGCGGGCTCCGAAACATGGATTCAAAACGCCGGCTTTGTGTGGCTACTGTTCCTGCTTCCGCTGGCCCTATTAGGTTGGTTCGGTATGAACAACCTGCGCACGGAAGAAGTGAGCCCAGATGTGGGCAGCACCCTCGGCGCTATGGCAAAAATGACCTTAATGCTGAGTATCGGCCTGTTTACCGCGGTGATCGGCCTGTGGTTGTTATTGCCCGAAGCCGCCAACGGCTCCGGTTGGGGTGTGCCCAAAGAAATTGTGTTGGTGCTGGTTATTGCCGCTACGGTATTCGGCCTGAAACTCCTGCCGGGTGCCATCAGAACCAGCCTGCAACGCCAATATCGCATCTTCAACAACAAACATACCTGGGTGATGAGTGTTATTTACACCATGACCTTCGGCAGTTTTATCGGTTTCGCCGCTGCCTTCCCGCTGGCCATTAAAGTTATCTTCGGCTACAGCCACGTGATGGTGGGTGGGGTCATGACCCACGATACCATCAATAGCAATGGTCCCAGTGCCCTAATGTATGCCTGGATGGGCCCATTTATTGGTGCACTAATTCGCCCAGTAGGTGGTTGGATTGCCGATCGTATCGGTGGCGCCCTGGTGACCCAGATCTGTGCCGCGGTAATGGTGGGAAGCGCCCTGGGGGTGGCCTACTACATGAAAGCCGCCTATGCCTCCGCCACTCCAGAAGAATTCTTCCTGCCCTTCTTCCTGTTGTTCCTACTGTTGTTTGCTGCCACCGGTATTGGCAATGGTTCTACCTTCCGCACCATCGCCATGGTGTTCCCGAAAGAGCAGGCAGGCCCGGTATTGGGATGGACTTCAGCAGTTGCCGCCTACGGAGCCTTCTACATTCCCAAAGTCTTCGGCGAACAGATCAAGGCGACCACGCCTGAATATGCACTGGCGGGCATGGCCATTTTCTATGCGGTTTGCCTGGTAATTAATTACTGGTTCTACCTGCGCAAGAACGGCGAATTTTATAACCCATAATTCGATTTTTCTCACAGGATTCCATTGATACGGGGAGGTTTTACCTCCCCTTTTTTGTTCCTAATGTATTGGCTATTTCAGGGCGGGGATTACAAACCTGCAAGACTGCCGGCCTTAAACTGGGCAAAGTAAGGTCCACCTATATACAGCTGCAAACGCTCGTAAGATAGGTGGGAAATATCGGCATAAAATACCTGCTTTGCAGCGGTTAATTGCAGGCGAATGCGGCCATCCACGAGCTTTTGTTTAGCAACTAAAGTTACCGGCAGGCAATTGAGGATACTGGACAGGCCTGGCTTCTCTACACTGAGGCTGATATCTCCAGCTTCCAGCAGAAAAGCGGCGGTATCGCCTTTTCGATAATGGCCTGTCACCCTATCTGCAAAGATGGAAATCCCCCCTAAATTCAAAGTCAGCAGACCATCATTTAGAGATTCCACTCGCGCTTCAATCCGGCTGCGGCAGCTATCCCTTAGGCCGTGGCTATCCAGGCGCTGAGCAACTTCAGGTAAAGGAAGTGGCGCGGACAAATTGGCAGAATCCATCCATAAACAGCGCTGGGCTAGCAGCTGGATTTCATCAAAGTCGTGACTGGTCCAGATTACCAGCGCCGGATATCGAACCCAGAAATCCCGTAGGGTCGGCAATAGGCGCCGCAGTACCTGGGCGCGGTCAACCGCTGATAGTGGCTCATCAAATAATTGCAGCGGCGCGTTGTTAAAAAGCTGGCGCAATACAGCCACTCGCTGGGCTTCTCCACCAGAGAGTAACTCCACCGGCTGATGTAGCAGCGGTTCAATACCAAAAGCCTCTAGCAGCCGACCACACTCTTCCTCGGGCAGTGGCCTGCGGCTGTAACGGCGGGCCAGTGCCAGGTTATCTGCCACCGACTGGCCGGCAAACAAGCGGCTATCCTGAAAGCCCAAAGAAAGCGTTCTTTTGTGAGTAGCCAGGGCGCGGCGTCCGCGCTGCCAAACCGTATTGGCAAAAGTGATATTGCCACGGCAATGGCGTTGGCCAGCCAAAGCAGCCAGTAATGTGCTCTTGCCACTGCCGGAGGGACCGGTAAGGCCAAAAATTCCAGAGGCTGGCAGCTCTAACTGCCAGGGAGTTGCTGCGTTAAGCGGAGTCACCAGCCCTGCAACACTCAATCCGGTGGAATCAGAAGTGGTAGACGTAGTACCGAATAGGGGTGAGGTGATTTCCATTAGCCCAGCACCCCCATTACCGGTTTAGCGCGCTCACTGTTTAATCCGCGCGGGGCCAAACTATGTCCCAGCCAACGGGCAGCGAGTAGCAGTACCGTAGTAATTCCCATCAACATCAAAGCCAGCCGGTGCGCCGCACCGTATTCCATCGCCTCCACATGCTGATAAAGAGCGATAGAAACCACCTGGGTCTCACCGGGAATAGCGCCACCAATCATCAGCACTACCCCGAACTCACCGAGGGTATGGGCAAAGGTTAAAGCGCAGGCACTCACAATAGCGGCGCGACTCGCCGGCAAAAGAACTTTTAACAATGCCGCCCAGGGCGGTATACCCAGTGCTGCGGCAGCCTGGGTCAAGCGCTGGCCATTGGCATTAAACGCGGCCAACAGCGGCTGCACCATAAACGGCAGGGAATAAATTACTGACGCAAATACCAGGCCGGTAAAGGAAAACACCAAAGGGCCATCAAAAAGTTGTGACAGCCACTGCCCGGGGGCGTAGTTAGGGGAAAATAAAAGCAGTAAATAAAAACCCAACACCGTGGGTGGCAGTACCAGCGGCAGGGTAATTAATACCTCTATGCCATGGCGCCAGCGGCTCTGCCATTGACTCAATTTCCAGGCCAGGGGCACCCCGATAATAAACAGGAGCAAGGTAGTTGAGCCGGCCAATTTTAAAGTTAGCCACAGGGCCTGCCAGTCGGCAGCGGCGATATTCATAAGCCACTCCCTCCATCTCTACTTTGATATTGAGTCGGTAAAACACCGTAACCCAAGTGCTGTAGTTGCACCTGCACTTCCGCTGAACGCAAATAGTCAGCGAGGGACTGCGCCTCTTTAGGCCGGCGACTCTGGATGGGAATCAGCAGCTGCTGCTCAATGGGTTTATACAAATGCTGCGGCAGCAACCAGTAGTTATCGCGGCCGGCTGCTTGCATCTGGCTGGCGGCGACAAATCCCAGCCGGGCATTGCCTGAATCCAACATTAAATAGGTTTGGCCTGCATTGTGGGCCCGGGCTAATTGAGTTTGTTTTTTCTTCCACAAGCCCAGGCTCTGCAGCGCTTGCCGTGCGGCACTGCCGAAGGGCGCTACTTTGGGATCGGCTAGTACAATTTTATCAGGCCAGGTTTGCAGTAACTGCTCGATATTCAATTCCGATTTTGGGTGCCAGAGAGCCAGTAAACCCAGGGCGTAAGTCTTACGACTGTTGGCCAGTGCCCCACCCTGCTTTTCCAACAGTTCGGGTCGCTCGCGATCGGCAGACAGGAATAAATCGAAGGGCGCGCGGTGCGCTATTTGTTGGTAGAGCACCCCGGAGCTGCCACTGCTGATTTGCACCACACAGGCATGGCGACGCTCAAATTCCGGCAGTACCTCTTCCAGTGCCGGGCGGAAACTGGCCGCTACCGCCACCCGCAAGGTGCAGTTATCCGCATTTACCGGTAGCGCGATAGCCACCAGTAAAGCGGATAGCAGCAGGCTCAGCCGGCGGACCACTTTTCCATCTCCGCAGCATCGCTGGCCCGAGCTTCAACCCAGCGCTCTGAAGGCTTACCAGGCTCATCCGCAACCGCTTCGCGCTTCCAGAAAGGCGCCTCAGTTTTGAGGCGATCCATGATGTATTGGCAGGCGGCGAAGGCAGCTTGACGGTGGGGGCTGGTAACACCGACAAAAACAATCTCGTCGTTGATCTGCATGGGGCCAACACGGTGGACGATAGTCACACGCCCCAGAGACCAGCGATCGCGGGCATCATTGATAATCCGTTGCAGGCTTTTTTCAGTCATGCCCGGATAGTGTTCCAGAGCCAGGCCACAGACATCACTACCCGCATTGAAGTCCCGCACCGACCCCACAAACAGGGCGCAGGCACCATCGGCACTGTTGCCTTGTAGCGCAGTATATTCAGCCGCTACATCGAGGGGCGTTTCACAGACTTCGATACGATCAACGGCTGTCATATTGGCACCACTAGCCGCCGGTAACCGGCGGGAAAAATGCAACTTCATCACCGGCCTCCACCTGGGCTCCGGTTTCTGCCAGCTCCTGGTTCAAGGCCATACGGATATCGTCTCTTTGCAGGTGTGGGCTCCAATCCGGGTGCTGCTCACATAGGGTTTTACGCAACTCGCTGAGACTGCCGGAAAAGTCCTCCAGGATCATCTCGCCCATGCCCAATTGCTGGCGCAGACGCGCGAAAAACAGAACCTTTACCATCGCTTTACACCTCTGAAATTTTTACGCCTTGTCCGCGGCGTCGCCGCGCCAGTGGCCGAGCTTACCGCCGGTTTTTTGTAACAGGCGGGTCGGGCCGATTTCCATCGCCGGGTCCACGGCTTTGCACATATCGTAAATGGTCAGCGCCGCTACCGAAGCCGCGGTTAACGCTTCCATCTCTACGCCAGTGCGCCCGGCAAGGCGGCAGAAAGCGGTGATATGCACACTGTGTTCTTCCGGCTGTAATTCGAAATCCACCGCGACTTTGGTCAACGCCAGTGGATGGCACAGGGGAATTAAATCCGAGGTTTTCTTGGCGGCCTGGATGCCGGCGATACGAGCTACAGAAAGCACGTCACCTTTTTTGTGCGCCCCTTGGCTCAGCAGTGCAAAAGCCTCTGCACTCATACTGATACTGCTCTCGGCCAGGGCGCTGCGGTCAGTGATGTGCTTCTCGGTAACATCCACCATGCTGGCTTCGCCGCGCTGGTTTAAGTGGGTTAACTGGCTCACAAATTACCCCCGGCTCTCGCAGGGCGCGCTGGTAAAGCGCACATGGGGGATAAAATTGCAGGGCTTATGGCGGGCATCCAGCTGCTCCAGCAATATGCCTTCCCAAGCCGTGCGGCAGGCTCCGGTGGAGCCGGGCACACAACAGATCAGTGTGCGATTCGCCAGGCCGGCGAGCGCGCGGGATTGCACGGTGGAGCTGCCGATATCCCCCAGGGAAATATGGCGGAACAGCTCGCCAAAGCCGTCGACGGTTTTATCAAACAGCGGGCTCAGGGCCTCTGGCGTGGAGTCGCGATCGGTAAAACCGGTACCACCGGTCACCAATACCACCTGCACTTTCGGATCGGCAATCCAGGCGGAGACCACCGCGCGCATCTGGTAAACATCGTCCGGGGTTATGCGCTTATCTGCGAGCTGATGGCCGGCAGTTTTGAGGGCTTCCACCAGGTACTGGCCAGAGGTATCAGTCTGCTCGTTGCGGGTATCGGATACGGTAAGTACCGCGATATTGAGCGGTACAAATTCTTTGCTAGCGTGTGCGGACATAATCAGTGGTCTCTCAAAAAACTGTTTTCTGGAGTTTTATCCGGCGTACTCAAGCCGAGATAATCTGCCGGCGTATTGATATTGCGATGCCAATCGCCAGCACTTTTTATGGGTATGGATTTGGCCCCCAGGTGACGCAGCAGCGCGCCGACAGAATTGCGCGCACTGCCCTCAACGGCGCGGCGCAAATAATCCAGGCAGTCGCCATTTAATGGCAGCCACAGGGGAAAAAAGAAGTTTTCAAAATAACAGGGCCGGCCATTTGCCTGCCCCTCGGCCAATAACTCTGCGAGGTGCTCCCGCCCGAGCAGGGGCATATCTACCGGAATCACCAGGGCCGCATCGGCACCGGTTGCCAGGGCTACCGAATAAAGGCCACCCAGTGGGCCACGCTCTGGCACCAGGTCTTCAATCGCTCCGGGGCGGGCGCCGCTGGTGACAACTTTTTCCAGTGGAAGCTCACTCAGCAATGCCTCGGCATGCTGCAAAAAATTGCCCCGTTGGGGGTGGGCTAGCAGTGCCTTATCGCGGCCCATCCGGCTGGAGCGGCCGCCGGCTAGCACCACGCCGATTGTCGATTTGCCAACGAAAGTCCTGGCCATAAACCTAGCCCCCCAGCATCGCCAGGTTGCGGGTGGCGCCGGTAAAACCTTCGTGCAGCTGGTGGCCAGCGGTCTTATCGACAATCAACTCGCGGATATGTGCCGCCAATGCGTCACTATCGCCAGCGGCGATTATCTCGCGCATATCAAAGCCCTGATCGGCGAACAGGCACAGGTGCAGCTTGCCTTGGGCCGATACCCGCAGGCGGTTGCAGCTTGCGCAAAAGTCTTTGCCGTAAGGGGTAATCAAGCCGATACGGCCGGCGTAATCCGGGTGAAAATACTCCCGCGCCGGGCCGGCATCGCGAGCGCGAGCGACCTGCTGCCAACCATCGCGCAATAACAGGGATTCAATATCATTGCCGGAGACATGATTACTGGCGAAAAACTCGCGGTTATCGCCGGTGCGCATTAACTCGATAAAGCGCAGGGTCACCGGGGTTTCCCGAATCCAGGCGAGAAAATTATCCAGCTCGGCCAGGTTGTATTGGCGCAGCAGCACTGCATTGACTTTGGTATCGATTCCCAGGGCCAGGGCACGATCCAGCCCCACGAGGGCTTTATCGAGACGGTTGTGGCCGGTGATATGGTGGAATTGAGCCGGATCGAGGCTGTCGATACTGACATTCACCTGGTTCAGCCCGGCACGGTGCCAGTCGTCAATCTGGCTCGGCAGGCGGTAACCGTTGGTGGTGATAGCAATGCGGCGAATCTTGTCACTGGCCCGCACCGCTTCGAGCAGCGACACCAGGTCTTTACGCAGGGACGGCTCGCCGCCGGTGAGGCGCACTTTCTCCGTACCCAAAGAGGCGAAAGCGCGCACAAGAGTGCCCACTTCAGCGACTGAGAGAGGATTTTCACCCATCAGGGAACGGTCGCAACCAATACCTTCGGGCAGGCAGTAGTTGCAACGGTAATTGCAAATATCCGTCACGGACAGACGCAGGTAGTAAAACCTACGACCAAAATTGTCTTGTAACATTAAACGCCTTTCCAATGTCGGGAGGCTGTGCAGTTTCCTACCCAACCCTGGTGGCTATTACAGCCACGGTGCCGAAACCATGCAGAAGTACCATTAGGTATTGCTGTTTAGATTGCGGTACTCGGTGTTTAAACGGATGCCAGTGTAACAGGGTATTAAATTTATGCTCGAATAAAATATGCACGCCCTGTGATGAAGCAAAAAAGCTCATTCTTTTTTTATTTGCACCTAAATAATGCAAAAGAAAGGTCGAAACTATAAATTAAAGAAAATTCGAAAACGCGATGAAAGTGCTTACAAAAAATTAGCCATATAAAAAGCAAAACCCCGGCCAATGCCGGGGTTTATCAATATTTATAAGGCAGCTTGTTTCAGGCCAACCTTAGAAGTTAGCGCTCACCATCAACCAAAACTTGTCGGTATCCAGTTTGTACTGATGCGCTTGGTAGGAAGCGTACTTAACTAACAAAGAAATATCTTCAGTGAGATTACGGCCATAGCTCACATTCCATTCATGACCATAATCCGTTGAGTTTTCGTTTGCATCGAAGTTATGGTAGACCATATTCAGCTTGCCTCCAGCGACTTTTACGGCAGCTGAGGCATACAGGTCCTCAATACCATCAGCAGGAGTCGCCAGGAATTGATCGGTATAACCCTGAAACTTATGCAGTGTGGCCAGTGGAGTTTTGAAACCAACGCCGTTATCAGAACCCAGTACTTCATAACCGACTTTAGCACTTAGCAGTCCCTTTTCCGCACCCAGTTCTGCCAGGTAATAGTTTGCGCTGTAGTCTTGTTGGTTATCACCCGTATCGCTCTGACGTGCATAGCTCAGGTTGGCATTCAACAGGCCAAAATCTCCTTCGTAATCCACACCGTAAGTATGGCTTGAATTACTCTTGGCATTTTCCAGGTCGAGGTTATAGGCAAAGCCGCTAATCTTATGCCCCTCGACCAGCGGATAACTGGCGTGCAGTAATTGAATATTGCCTTCAAATTCGGCGTTCGCGCTGTCCTCACCGAAAATACGGTTCACATTGTAAATGTAGCTGTAGTCCAGCTGCAGGCTGTCAGCACTGCCATACTGGTAGCGCACACCATCGTAGGTCTGCTCATTCTGTCTCCAGCCAACCCCACCGACGAAGCGCTGGTTATCCAGATTGATGCGCTGGCGACCAGCAGTAATTACAGAGTTCACACCGTTATAGCGAACGTAGGCCTGGTTAACCTCGGTACCATCCGGATCAGCAACCACCGGATAATTGGTTTTATCGTTGACGGTGGAGTTGTAATTGTCATTGCCAACAGCAGTAACATCATCCAACTCTAGAAAACCACTAAAGCCATGGTAACTACCACTTAGCCAGTTAAGGCGAGTTCTCAGAGTAGATGCTGTAGCATCCCCATTAATGCCATCCTGATCAAAATCTTCCTGGTCGACAATCTCTACGCGATAGCGGAGATTTAAGTGCGCCTCACCGGATTTCAGGGCATCGGCAAGAGTGGCATTTTCACCCTCCTGTGCAGCAGCCTGCAATGCGACAGTGCTACAGGCCCCCAACAGTAGAGTACCGAAAATTTTTGGAAATCTGGAAATGGTCATTACGTTTTTCCTTAGTAACAACGGAGTGAACAGAGACAAATTACAATTTTTCAGGCGTGGTTGAAACCACAGTTTTTTTCAGTAGAAAAAATAATACTTCCTGCCCGCCTACACACACAGAATTCTAGATTGGTAGTTGGCACTACCTAGCAGGCAAAGCCGCAAAGTGACTCGCATCCTCATGCAAAAAATTATTTTGCCGGCGAAGTCAAACACTGTTGAGAGTGCTCCATCAGAATTGCCAGGTTCATTACCTACAGACAAACTTACTGCACACCGCAGAGCAACATAAACGCCGAATTCTGAATATTCACTGAATCCTGTGCGACACCAATCACCAACACCAGTAACCTCAGGGTAAACAACTCAATGCCTACCTCAGTTTTATTCGTTACTGGCTCGATACTGACACCGTCCTTAGATGCACATCCCGTTCCACCCCTTGAATCGTCATACTGGCACCAATAAAAGGCATAGCGGTCAGGGCCAGCAGCACTCTAAAGCACGCGGTGAACTGGACAAGGTCACAAACCGTGGTGTCAGCGCCATCGCCCCCTGAGCAAATACTTCGTACACCGTCAGGTAGTCATTAGGCCGGCCAGTAAAAACTCGATAAAACTGCCGAAGACACAATGGTAATAGAGCTCATCACGCCGCATCTTGATCTGCATCAGTGCACTTAGATAGTGACGAGTTTTCACCAGCTAGCGACTTCGTCTATAACGTGTGTCTTTAGGCACAAAGAATTCGAATAACACCACTATGAACGCTATGCCCTACGTAAATTGGTCGTATCCACTCTCGCCCCAGCCAGTCTTTTATCTGTAACACCAGGAAGATGCGCCCCTTTTCTTACTGGAAACCCTTGAAGCTTTGCGTCTAGTGAAGACCGGCTTGCAAGTGGATTACGGCCAGCTCAGCCTGGCTAAGGACGATGTGCTGCTAATTACCAGCGACGGCGTGCACGACTTTATCAAGCAGGACTTGCTGCGCGAGCTGCTGGCAGATACACAAACAAGCGAACAGGAAACTGCGGAAACCCTGGTGCGCCTCGCCGAGGAAAACGGCAGTGACTATAACCTCTCCGCATTAGTGGTTAAGGTAAAAGCATTGCCACAAACCACCCTGGACGACTACAGCCGCCAGCTTACCCGCCTACCCTTTCCGCCAGAGTTGGAACCGGGCATGGTATTGGATGGCTACCAGGTGGAACGGGAGCTGTTCTCCTCCCAGCGCAGCCAACTGTACCTGGTGCGCGACAGTGCTACCGGCGAAATCCTGGTAATGAAAACCCCCTCGGTAAATTACGAGGACGATATCCACTATATCGACCGCTTTATTCAGGAGGAGTGGATAGGCCTATTCGCAGTCCCCAAGTGGTGTGCCTGCACCGCCAGACCCGCCCGCGCACCGTGCTCTATTACCTGATGGAGTATGTACAGGGCAGCATCCTGGAGCAGTGGATCACCAATAACCGCTTTCCCAAACCGGCGGAGGCATTTCGACTCCTTAAGGAGATTGCCACCGGGCTACAGGCCTTCCACGATCAGGAAACCATTCACCAGAATTTGCGCCCGGCCAATATCATGATCGACGGCGACGGGCGGGTAAAAATTATCGACTTCGACTCAGTCTATGTGGCCGGCAGTGCCGAGATTTTCCGCCCCTAGAACACCCAGAAGCACCCGGAAGCACTGGGCACCGCCAGCTATTCCGACCCCCACTATATCCTCGGGCACAACAGCGGTATTCGCGGCGATATCTATGCCCTCGCCACTATTGCCTACGAAATGTTTACCGGCGAACTGCCCTACGGAGAGGAAATCGAGAACTGCCGCGCCCATGCCGACTTCGAACGCCTGCGCTACCGCACCGCCAGCCAGTTTAATCCCGTAGTCCCCATCTGGTTCGACCGCGCCCTGGAACGCGGATGCAGTATCGACCTGGAACAGCGCTATTCCACGCTTACAGAGTTTATGCGCGACCTCGCTAATCCCAACCCGGATTACTTAAGGGAAGATCCTACTGAAAAAGGGGATGCCTCTTTGTTTTGGAAGATTCTTTGTGGGATTTGGGTGGCTACTTTGTTGGCGGTGGCGGCGTTGTTTTCTTCTAGTGGTTGAGGTTAGATCTTTCGGTATAGTGGTTCCTAGTTACGAACATCCTGGTCCAGTACGTCTTATTGAGTACTCTGCCTCAGCAATGAAATTTAGGCGATATCATCTGTTATACTTTCATTTTGCTGAGTATATACACTGAACATTTCCTGATGAATTATTATATTATTAACATCAAAGATCAAAAAGCATCTAATAGCGCCAGAGAGATCCATTCACAGACTTGAAGATTCCTTACAATTCAAACCCCAATCAAAAAATAACAGGCTATATTACTTCTCAGATAAATCTACTAGAGAAATTTTGTGCCATCCCTAGGTAACCTGATGATTTATTTTTTTCATTTTATTAGAGGCGTATCTGAATTAATGCAATAGAAAATATAATTCATATAATAATTTTCTTTCGGCTCGAAACTGTACATGATAAACAACAATACGCTCAAAGTACCAATACTTTGTGACCCTACACGCAGGAAAGCTCATGAGCAAACTGAAGAAAATAATCGATTTACATTTACAAGAGCAAAGAAACTTAAATAAGGAGTTTCAACTTACTGTAAGAGCATTTGTTTCAAGATTAATTGGATCAATTGTCTACAAATCAAATCAAGAAGATATACGCAGAAATATCGCCACAAGTGGAATCGCTTGGGTAGAATCTATCAATAGTGATCCTGCGATGTCTCGGGAAGTTGAAATTGAAATTCTTGCTAGAAAGCAAGCGAATTCGCATCTAAAGGAACGAAGTGACTTCATCACAACATTATTATGGCTCATGTCCTTTGTTGGGTTAGGTAGTGCTTTGTCATTTACTAATACAAACAATGATCTATTTCCAGCTATAGTAGCTTCGATCGCGTTGATATTTGCATTTTTAGGGGCAACGGAAAAGGTAAATTCACTAAATTCCATAATGGAAAATGAATATATAATTAGTCTTCTAGAAATGTGTAACAAATCAACTAATAGGCATCCGTTAAAGCGCACCTCTTGAGGTGTTATGCCCAGTTTCATTATAATGCAAATCTAAATTTTGGTTCCAGTAAAGCGCTCTACTAATAAATCAACAATTTCCACTTTATCTGCGAAAACGCTCATCCAAATAGACCAAAAGCCCTTAGCAAGGGCCAAGTCAATGATTGTGTCTGGATCAATCAACTCATGATGATATTTATCTAAGTACTTTTCCGCTAACATGTAGACATCCTTTC
Source organism: Microbulbifer sp. THAF38 (assembly GCF_009363535.1). Taxonomy (NCBI): domain Bacteria; kingdom Pseudomonadati; phylum Pseudomonadota; class Gammaproteobacteria; order Cellvibrionales; family Microbulbiferaceae; genus Microbulbifer; species Microbulbifer sp. THAF38. The sequence goes on along the minus strand of NZ_CP045369.1, from coordinate 144,995 downwards.
TTTCACTCCATCTTTTATCTTTGTTGCTATATTTTGGGTGCCCAGGAGTTCGATCTAGACCTACTAACTCGATAAGATTTTTAGCTTTTATTTCATCTACTTCTGACCCTAATACTGCCTGGTTAACACTCACACCTCCATGTCTATCATAGATAAAAATCTTGAAAGTGTTGTGTACAGTTGGGAAAAACATATTCAGAATACTATTAGTGCTCTTAATTGGATTACAGTTCTTGCAGCCAAGTAAAAAATTACGCCATAGTAATTTACGGTTGGGATACGTATTTTTATCTCTGATATGCTCAACATCTATCGCAGAAAAGTAACCTGGTCGTTCACAATAGCTGCAATAACTTCCGAGCGCTGAAATCAATTCATCTTTTGCGCTAGAGTAAGGGTCAAATATATACGAAGATGGTTTGTATTTTGATTTGGTTATAGGTCTCATTACAATTTCCCTAGTTTACGCTCTACTTTCAAGAGAGCAACTAAAACAGGGTCATCCCTAAATTCCATTTCAATTTCATCCAGTTTGTTCTTGACATCTTCAATGGATTCTTCATTTACTGGTCTATCTCCTTTAACAAGTGAGAAATATTTTTCTGATAAATTTAAGTATTTCTGATATTTTGCACTTCTTCTAGGATTCTTAACATCCATTTCATCTTCAACAATTTCTTCAAGTCCTTTTAAGGCCACATTTTCAGAAATAGAGTAGACTCTATTTTCTCCAAACTTTATCAATTCATGATTCTTCGCAGATTGAATAATAAATGGAGAATGGGAAGTGACTATAAACTGAATTTTTGGAAATGTCTGCTTTAGCAAACTAACAACTTGTTTCTGCCAAGATGGATGAAGATGCATATCAATTTCATCAATTAACACAACCCCTTTAGTATCTTTTACGGCTCTAATTGCCAAGTGAGGATTCAGTTTTATTGCTCGATATGCAATATCTCCAGCCAATCGAACAATACTCTTATATCCACTACTCAGCATATCGAAAGAGGTCCAGTTTCCATCATCCATCAAACCCAATACAGTATCATGAGCCCAACTGAAGCGAATCTTTTGCCAAGCTGGGACCATTATACTTATAGCCTCCACAAAAGCATTGTATAGACCCTTATCTTTATTAAACTTCAGAACCTCATCTTCTTCATTTGCAAACCAAGAAATAAACCTTTCCTCAAGTGCTCTTGGATCAAGAGCACTATCATAACCATCAGTCTTTGCAGTTACTTTCTTTTCTATACTCCGTTGAGAACGCTCATTAAAAAGTCGCTCAGTACCGTAATATGCAATCAAAGGCAGATTAGTTTCATCATATTCATTGAACATATTGCTGCACAATGACTTAGCTTCATTAATGAAGCTTGCTGCCTCCTTGTATGTAGTTGAACCACCGGAAACTTTGTCGGTACCTCTGGACCAGAAAAAATCTTTATTATTAAGGGTAATCGATGTCTGAATATTGAATGGCAATTTATAGTTAATTTCAGTTGGTGAAAGCACGCGACGTTTCTCTGAAGACTTAAGTGGTCTTAACTCTATTTTGCTATCATTAGTTGCTTTTCGAGCTCCGATAAAATAAGTTCCAACTACAAACGAAGCAGCATCAAGAATCGATGTCTTTCCGCTCGCATTGTCACCAATTAATATATTAAAATTGGAGTCAAAATTTAGCTCTAAATGCTCAAAGCACTTAAAATTTTGTATTGTAAGTGAATCGATCTTCATATTATTACTCGGCGGCGCTGCATCTGACGAAACTATGCAATATCTTATAGTTGCAGTCTAGTGTAAACAAGTCATGACAATCAATTTATTTGACCTTACACATAACTACTGCTAAACCCCTACAGATTAATAGTGATGGAAATTAACCACCTATCTTCATATTGGAAATAGGTATCTCAAAAAATTAATTGCACCAAAGACAAAGAACTACTCTATAAACTAAAGGAACAATAATTTGCTTGACATTTACCATTATTTAGTCAGAGGCATGGAAAATCAAAAAATCATGTATATTTATAGCTGTAAAAAAATCATTAAATACGAAACCTAACAGATTCCATAAATTTTAAATCAAAAGAAAGTATTGCACTAAAAGTAGAAAAACAATGGTGTCATATTTTCACAAAATATAATACTCCCATCATCAAGTAACACTATAGGAAAACCTGTTAAATTACCAATTCTGATACTTCCTGGTTTATAACCACAAATAATTTACTCCAAGAATTTACCAGTATTATGTTGTGCGCAAACTTTAATTTATCAAAATACAAGCATGGTAAATTAAACAACAATGGGCCAAGAAAGTAACATATAAAAAAATTTACATTCTACAATTCTTACAAACTTAAATTGTATTAAAAAATACCATGGCTTATCAGGTATAACCTATTGCGAACCAGTAAATAATAAGTACCAAATTAACTAACATCGTATAAATAATTTTCTTAAAGTAATTACAAGTCCTTTAGTATGAACTTCATTAAATTCTGAAATTTATTTAATCTATTAGCTCTAATAGATTAAATTCCATGGAATTTTAGCTACCCCAAACTCAGATCAAGGAATTCTTTTACTATGATCCGTATACAAGACCACGACTGCAATAAAGTCCTCAGCGATTTTTTTTACCCGAAGCCAGCCCCTTCTGAAGACGTATATATATTTCCTCACGGTGAACCGATAGAGATTTAGGAGCGCGTATCCCAATCTTCACCTGATTCCCCTTAACTTCCAATACTGTGACTGAAACATTGGTTCCAATCCTTAAGTTTTCACCAGTCCGGCGCTTTAAGATCAACATATTTATTTCCTACTGATACTCAAACCATGGGTAAACCCTCCGTGGTGGAAGGCTGAGAAAGTAACGTTGTGAGGAAATACGGGGTGGTGCGCGGGAACGGTAGGCATAGAAGAAGAAAAGGCAGACACAACGCTCCCAGAGCTTGGGGAATCGCTCCAAGCCGCTGGATGTACTCCACTTTATTGAAGACGAGCGGGTTTCTAGCGTATGATCCATATAGCCATTTTGATAGGTGGTTTATCAATTTGGTCAGCTGGCCCCTGGTGTTGCTGCACCTTGGGTCAGCGCCTTTTACTGTCTCTTACGTCACGCTACCGTTCTCCTTTGAGAAGATGGTTCTTTAGAAAACTCTTAGAGGTCTTGATTCTCTCGAATCCCTTTGGTCTTTGGTCATCGACCTACAAAAGGCCACCCAATTCCGGCAAAATACCAATAAATATCTATCGATTTTACGCAGCTTTGACACTAAAACAAACTGAATAAAATCCAATAAGATCATTTTTGTGCCTATATTTTTATGCTCCTTAGCTTAGATAATTTGCGTTATCCATAAGAGTGATGGTTTAGGTGGTTATTCTTTATTCGCTTTCACATGAGAAATAAAAGCAATTAATCATAAAACCACCACTCCGTGTGTCATTCTTGTGTCGATAGAAAATATCCCAATAGCCTGGGTATTGCAGTGAGACACGAAGGATTGTCTCTCTTTAGTCGCGATGCCGTTTTCATAAAGTCTTTAAAATTCCATTTAATCGGTACACTTGTTCCTATCTCTGCACAGGTGTTTTTTCGCCTGTACTGGATAACTTACCGATTGATATATCGGTTCTAAGTATAGTTGTTTGCCATTTTGACATTGGTCGACAAATGATATGATCCAGCTTCAGTTGAGCACACTATTAAAGCTCTTTGGCAGGAAAGCATGAACTATAGAAATCTACTGTTAAAAAGAGGGTTTGGTTTCCATTAGCAACTCATAGCTAATGGAGATCCATATGGGGTATTTTCGACACCCTAAAACCATGAACGAGATGAAGCAATACTATGCTTCGTTGGAAAATGAACTAGAGATCCCAATAAAGATTAGAAACCGTCGTCAACCAAAATGTTTACCAAACGCTTGGGACGACTATTTTCCAAGCAATATCTCTAATCGTAATTGGAAGCTTTTTCGAAGGAACCAGTGGAAGGGATAGTTATCCACTTTAACAGGACGCTCCTGCTGAAAATCATAAGCCCCAGCTTTGACTCTACTTATGTTTTCAGCAGAGCTTGGTGCTGTATACAACCATGGTTCAAATTTCGACAACAGCCACCTTGGGCACCATGAACTGTCCGAGTAAATCTAAAAACTGGATCAAACTTTGCGGCATCTTACCAACTAAGAGAAAATAGCTCTTTGAATATAGTGGAAATATTTTGAATTAAGTATAGGAAATACTATGGAAGATTTAACTTTTCACAATTACCCTTCTGTTATTGGATACTACCAAGCGCTCAGAGAAGAGGTTTGGTCTATTACACAGGAATCATGGCCTCAGTCATCAATAAAGGGTATTAGTTTGAAGACAGCAAGACTGGCTGACTCTTGGAAAGAGATGAGAGGAGCAAATCTAAGATCTTCGAGAGCCAGTTGGGACTGGGAGCCAGAATTTAATGCATATCAGAAGAAGCCAAAAAGATATGAAATGTCAGTTTGGTATGAGAATCAACTTTGTGGGCTTTGTTATGGCTTTGCATCCAAGCATGGCACAAAGGTAAGAATGAATCTTATAGAATCCACACCGGTAAGACCAAATCCTTTGGGCGAAGGTGTCTTTCCAATATTATCTTTTGGAGCTACGGTTTATGCCAACTTAATTAGTGCTGACGAGGTTTGGGTGTTAGACCCAGTAAAAGGTGCAATTGATTACTACGAAAGCCAAGGATTTTCAGCGCCTGAGATTTACCACGGAAAAAGAGTCGGAATGAAAAAATTATGAGTGGCTATAAATTCTCACAAGAAGAGAAAGACCGAATCAATAAGATTCGATCAAAGATGAAGAAACATGCTGAAGAAGTGAAAAAGAAATCAAAGGATACAACAATAGAAGAACCATCGGGAAAACAAACAAATCCAACTGAGATTGACCGTATGAGAGATCGAAAAAATGACGATTAAAGACAACCAGATTAGCAAGGAAGATATTAGAAAGTTTGTTGAGAAAAACAAATCTAAAATATTGAAAGAAGCTAAAGAGGTTGAAACAGCCATAAAGTCAAATAGATTAAAGAACCAGCAGAAATTATGAATCTTATACATAGTAGCTCTAGTTAATCGAGAAATAGAAGAGGCTGAATCTTCTGGACCACCTTTAAATCCGGTAAGATCTAAGGATTGATTTTATAGCTAGCTATCGCAAAGGTTAGAATCTGTTTCTTATCCATGATTACTTATAAATTTCCTGAAGAAAAAGAATACGCGGAATTCTACGCGAAAAAGTTAGATGATGAACTTAGCCTGCAATTCCTTCAAAATGGCATTATTTTAAATAAGTCTCAAGCCGAGCATATCTGTCGTTTCTTTTGGGCTATGGTAGATGCATCAATTGAGGACGAAAATAACGGAGTAAAGCTTCAATGGAATGAAGGAGCTGAATTTTGGAACGAAAAAATAATGAACTCCATTTCGGCACACCTTGAAGCCTTAGGCTATGAAGAAGAGTGGGAAAACGAAGTCGATAAGCAATAGGCATAGCTAGGAAGGATAGAGCGCGCGCAGCCACGATCTATCCAGATGATGAACGCCATCAGCCCATCAAGACGACAGCGTCTATGGGTATTAATGATCTTCAGAACAATCAAAACCTTGACGATATATGCGCTAACTAAATGAAGAAGATAGTGATATCATTTTTAGTGAAGTTAATTTTTTATACGCTGTGAACATCAAATGGAAAAGCGCAAGAAATTACTGTGGTTCAGCCTTCTTACTGTCTCTCTAATTGGAATCGGATTCATACTTGGCATGTTTGGCAGTGCCCTAAAGCCTCCAGCAAATGCTGGTGAACTATCTCCTAGTATTGATATAGCTGACCTGGAGCCGGGTGAAATACTTACTCGGGATGTAAATTATGAGGCGGGAGGGAAGTGGGGCTTTAGATACATAATTTATAAAAACTATGAGTCCGAAATCACAGTTTTTGGCGTTCCCCTCAGAGAAGGCATGGTAAATATGCCAGATATAAAGTGGTGGAGGTGGGGCACAGAATGTAGGAATTTTGGGCCAACCATGAAAAACGGTAAGGTAGTCCCACAAAGCCAGTTCAAATGTCATGATCACGAATTAAATACGTGGTTCGCCAAAGAAAATGTCTGGGATCTTGATGGAAATAACCTCGGCAAATATACAGAAGACATGGAAAGAGTAAGATTTTCAATAAAAGGCTTTGACCTTATACTACATATGTATTATTAGAAAATAAATCTACCCAGTCTGTCATAGAGCTTTTTAATGTCTGACCCGCTTCATTATGAGAGAAGTACAATTAAAATCTAATATGGGAAGAACAAATTATTTAGTATGTAGACTTAGTATCGCGATGCTATGTGGGTTCATCTCATATTTGCTGGTAGCGACCTTTCCAGCCCTTATTGCTCCAGAATTAGCAAATTTTTATGGAACACTAGGTCTGTATTTTCTCTATACAGCCGTTGCTCAGTTAGTAGGGTTGTTATTTTAGCCAGTAGCTACTAAATAAGACTTGAAAGCTAGACAGTTCACTTCCTCTATCTACATCAACAATACTTTATAGGCAAAGCTTAAACTCCTGTGTCAACTTTTTAAGTAAGTAAATAAAAGTAATCGCCTCGGTATCTGAGCAGCAGGCAATAGCAAAATTGGCAGAGTTCCAAGAAGAAAAGTTCTCTATGTCTGGAAAGTACATGGAAGCACAATCTTTTTGGAGTTGGGAGAGTTGACGCAATCGAAACGAAGAAATAACCCTTCCGGAGATCAAGCAAGAATACTCTATAGGTCATGGCGATTGAAAGAAAAGATTCAATATTATTGGGAAGCTGGAGTAGTTAAAATGAGTTCGACCAGTTTCCAGTATTACTTGTCGGTAGAAAGATAGTGTGGATAAATTTCCTGGCCTATTCTCTGAACTAAAAATATCACGGGCTAAAAACAGTTCACATTATTGAGATGTATTCACAGATGGTATGATATAGATTCCTTAGAATTCAGTTCTAGAACAGTGAACTACAGACTATTGAATAATGCTTAAGCTCTAATAAAAGGATATCGTATGGGTGGTGTAATAAGTACCCCAAAGAAAAGCAACAGTAATTTACGTGAAGAGATGGATAAGAAAGAAAATAAAAATAGTCTGTCTGAATATCTTGTTGGTAGAAAAGATACAATAGACTACACGATAACTGAAATCTATGCTCGAGAAAAAGAATTTATTATTTTCGGGTCGAAAGGAGATTCTGGCTTTCATCATTTTAAAATCACTTTTGATACTATTAACGAATATGATGAAGTGTTAACTAAGAATTTTCAGTGCGTTGAAGATAAGTTCAGAGAGTTAATATTATATTTAGATAAAGTCAATGCGGATGCCTCATATAAGGTCCGTGCATCAAATGCTATTTTGATAGCAATTAGGGGAAATATAACTGAGGCAAAAACTCTTTTTGAAAAAACAAAATCTGATGCACAGAAAGAATATAGAGGACCTAGAAGATTATATTATATGCTTGGCGCATTCATTCCGGCTTTTGCTTTATTTATCTTAGCTCTGTCAGTCTACCTATTTCAACCAAAATTAATATTGAATGTTAACCCAAAACTTTCAACAATTATATACGCCATTGCATTCGCATGTTTTGGAGGAATAACTTCTATTATCGAAAACATTTATCAAATTTCCACAAAATATACTTTTGGAAATTGGATATATGCCACCTGTGGATTTATTCGTCTAACATTTTCAATATTTGCGGGAATAATTGCATGTATGCTGTTTTTATATGGCCTACCTTCTTTAATGCCTCAAGTTGATAATGTTCCTGTATTTTTTTTATTAGTGCTAAGCTATTTCTTAGGTTCAAAAGAAAAATTAATCCCAAATCCTATGAATAGATCTAAGACTTCTGCATAGAATTAAATAAAACAACATCAGGCATTGACTAGTTTTTTAATAGGATTGTAATTAAGTTAATGTTTAACCATCAATATCCTGACCTTAGAGATTAATACGGAGCTTGAAAAATGAACAGACATGCAAAAATTGTGGTTATGAGCTTGTTATTCTCAATGACAGAAGGCGTACACGCCAAAAAGATAATTTTAGAACCAGAATCTTGGTCTTTCCCCGAAGTTGTTGAACATGCGAGAAAAATAAATACGAACAATATCGAAGGTAAACCATTCAATCGATTTGGTTTAGTATACACATCTGAAGAAGTTTCCTCTCTGAAATTATCTGCTTTGTCAGCACAAGATCTCCAAAAATATGCGGATATTGTTACCCACGCATATCCCGATGCAGTGGCGAAACACCTTCCTTCTCAATGTGGCGCATTACCTTTAGATAAGATAAATGAAACAGCTGTAGCTGGAATAGCATATGTTTCTATCAATGCCATTCAAAAAAATACTAGAAACAAGGCAATCAAATGTTTAGCTGAACTCCAAAGTAGATTTGCAGAGATAGACAGATAAAATATAAACCTCCATTTAAAGGCAATTGTGGTCAAGCTACTGATGAGTACGCTAGTATAGATTATGAAAAGATATGGCTATAAATTTACCAAGGATGATGGTGGTCTTTCCAGATTAAGCGGACTTAGATTCTTTATCGGGCTGTGTGCTTTTTTCAGCACAATTACTAGCTTGATTTTCTCTGGTGAGAGCCAATTAAAGTTATATTTGGCATCACTGTTCGCTTTCTGGCTTGCGGCATTCTTGGCCGAAGTTGTCCCCAAAGTAAGATCCTACCCAGTTTTATTTTCCGCAATAACGGCAAGTATAATTTTCTGGATTGATCCGAGAAATGTTTTTATAGTCCGTCAGTGTGAAAACTGGCAGTGTGTTGATATTGAAAATTTGAACGGCAAAATAATATATTTAGGATTTTGTGGAATGGTAATAATCGCTGCGCTGTGGTCTTTGCGAAGACAGCCACACTAACGCATTTAAACATCATGCGACGCTTTGGTGCGAAAGTACTAGCTGGATATGACACATCAATCAATTACATAGCTTAGGCACCCTATGATAGCCTATAATTTCTGGACGTACTACTGGGTCAGAAGGAAAGAATACATTGCGCTCAAGACGCGCTGTGAATACATCCCTGTAAGCTCGTAATCAGCATCCATGCCTCATACGGTCCCGAGCGCAATGTATTCTTTCCTTCCCCCTTTTTAGTAAGTTCAAACCAAATCTCTGTGCGACATATACCATCAATAATTGCTGCAAGCCTTATTCCTTCGATAGTACTTTCGTTAATGGCCGGTACGTTAGGATTTTCTAAAATAAACTCAGCCGGCCCAGCATTTATTTTTATTTTTTCAATTCCTATATCACTAGTACACTTGATGATTTATGTACCACTTGCATTAATCATAGAAAGATACTTCGGGCTAAATCTATTCAAGTGCATGTGTCTAGGTTTAATTGTTGGCTCTCTATATCCTGGAATTAATGACTGGCCGTACCCTGATGGCAGTCACATTGGTAAGGTTGAAGGTACTTTAATCGGCATAGATGTAATAAAAGCAGTTAATGGCTATCCAACGCTTTGGGGTTGGTTAATTTATCTAAAGCATGTACTTACAGTAGGTCTCCTATTTGGAGCTACCAGTGGTTTAGGTTACGGCCTCTTATATAGAAAAGATTAACAAGTGACTTTGTATCTGTGCCGGATCAAAAATACCACTTCAATTTATCTACAAATTTTCAGACAATAAAAATATTGAATAACTAAAGGTAGAATCAAACCATTCTGAATGGGCCATATCCATGATTACTATTTATTGCCAGTGGAAAGCTGCCAATAGCTCTTGATAAATCTTCAATGAACTGAGAATTATCTAATTAAGAAACACGGTAAATTCTCAACTCCTCCTCTACCCCTCACCATATACATGATAAATCCCCGGTACTAGGCAGCGATCATTCATCCTCATACCCAGGTATCGAATTAGGCTATTGTGAATATCGTAGATCCAGCCATGCAAGCTGAGACGCTTACTGCAGTCTCAGCCCTGCTGTATTATTTTGGTCATGGTCATGTTTTGCAGGTAGTCGCTAGTTATCTGGCTGCGGCATTTTTCGGTGAGGTATTGCATTATTCTCACCTCGATATATTCATATTCTAATGGGCAGCCTTGCTGCTCGCACTATTTCACAAAACCCTGATGTACATAGTAATAGTGATCTTTTTCGCTTCTCGTTCTTCACTAAGGATGAGAAATGAACAATGAAGCAGCTTGAAAGCATGCACAGCAAGGTACTCAGCATTTAGATATTGTAGAAAACTGACAGGGCTTTACTATTACCCGCTGCGACTCACAAAGTTGCACAGCAAGGAAAGATATTCAGTGGCTAAGATTAATAGCCAATCAGGGAAGAAGCGAAGTCAACATGCTGAACCGAATCCGACAGTCTATTGTTTACCGCATCGGCACACTGATGTTACTCACCGTTCTGGTGGCTCTAAGCTCCATGGTAGCGTCCTATGTGATCTCCGATGCGGCCGAGAACGACGCTGCCGCGGTAAACCTTGCAGGCTCACTGCGCGCTATGAGTTATCGGCTCTCGGCCACAGCCCCCTCCGGTAATGTACAGGCAACAGCTGATCTTGCCGACGAGGTCGCTAAGCGCCTAGCACGGGTCCTCAGCATTTCTGACTTCAGCGCCAGTGACAACTTACGTGCCGCACGTAACTATCGCAAAGTGATTGTGAGCTGGGAGCGGGAGATTCGCCCACTGCTGGAATCCATTGCCTCTGGTCGCTTATCCATGGATTCCCTGCAGCTAGCCACCTACCTAGAGCCCTTTATCGGCGATGTCGATACCCTGGTATTTGACTACCAAACCATCGCCGAGGAAAAAATCAGCCTATTGCGCTTGGTGCAGCTGGGCTCACTGTTCGCTATCGTAGTACTTGTCTATCTGTCTCTTTATATTCTGCATCGCTCGGTGGAACTGCCTCTCAAACAACTTACCAGCCGTTCACTGAGCATCGCCCAGGGCAACTTCCATCAACATCGCCTGGAAATCGATAGCGAGGATGAGCTTGGAGTGCTTGCGCGCACCATCAACTACATGAGCGACGAAATCCATGCGACCCATCAACAGCTGGCCAAGCGCGTAGAGCTGAAAACTGAGCAGCTACAAAAGAGCCATGAGGCCTTAGACTTTCAGTACCGCCTGGCACGACGTATCAGCGAGGGGCCTCTAGCCGGCACTGAACTGGGGAAGTGGTTAGAGGAGTTTGCCAATATGGCAGATCTGGATAACCTCGACTTATGCCTTATGACCCCGGACGGCGAGGCACCCTACGAGCACCTGGTAGAGGGAAAAGGATATAACCACTGTGAGAGCTACGAATGCAGAATTTGTGTGAGTAGCTGTGGGCCCTCCGATGAGGGCAGCTTTCACATCCACCGCTTCCCCCTGGAAGTGGATAAACGCAACTATGGTGTGCTGACTTGCACCTTGCCTCAAGGCAAGGATCTGGATGAGGAACAGTTGCAGCGTCTGGCCACATTCGCCGACAGCGTTACCGCCGCCATCGCCATCAACGAGCGGGAGGCCCAGGAACGCCGCGTTGCCCTTCTGGATGAGCGCGCAATCATCGCGCGGGAACTGCACGACTCCCTGGCCCAATCCCTGTCCTACCTAAAAATCCAAGTCACTAGGCTCAGTCACGCCAATCGCAGTGAGCAGGTGAATAAATCCAAGGTGAAGGAGATTATTCACGAGTTAAAAGAGGGCTTGGACTCCTCCTATCGCCAGCTGCGCGAGCTTCTCACCACCTTCAGGCTGCAGATAGGCCCTGGCGGCCTACGCAATATCCTCGAGCAATCCATCCTCGCCTATCGCGAGCAACACCCGCAGATCACTATTCTGCTCGACTATCACCTCAATGAGGTACCACTCACTCCCCACGAGGAAATCCATCTGCTGCAGCTGGTGCGCGAAGCTACCCAGAATGCCGTATACCACTCCCAGGGAGATATGGTGCAAATCAGCTTGATTCAGGCTAAAAACCAATCGCTTAATGTGCGTATCCGCGACAATGGCGTCGGTATCAGCAATGCACCGGAAAAACGCAACCACTTCGGTATGTCAATCATGCAGGAGCGTGCCAGTAACCTGAACGGCAAATTGAATATTCAGCGGCGTGAGGAGGGGGGCACAGAGGTACAGTTTAACTTTATCCCCCTTTATGCCCGAGAGCGGGAATTGGTTTGGAGGGATGCGGGGTGATAGCGCCCCACCTCAACAGCAAGGTCACTGGGTACGAATAAGCAATCCCTGTATCCAGTGTTTTAATTTTAGTGAAAATGCATGTTAATAATTTTTTACGATAACTCCTATTTTCTCGGCTGCCTCCTGTCTGCCTCCTCCCTTACCCTTCGCTTCCTGTCAGTCTGAACATCCATCCTCTGCGGATTTCCTTTGTCCCCCAACATACCCAGTACAAAAATTCTGTCTTCTAAATTGGCCCCAAAGGGTTAACACCTAGTACATATGCTACAAGTACTTATCGCCAGCCACCCATGATCTACACGGATCTTCATAGTAAATAAGTTCACTATTGAGCGTCTGGCATCCAATTTCTCGTGCTGGTAATAACAAGATCGATTCAATATAGAGGAGATATTTATGAGACTCAGTTCATTACCCAAAATCGCTTACTTAATAATGGCGATGTTTTTGCTGGCCTATTCCACTTTCACCACTGCAGATAACCACCATAAAAAAGAAAAAGACTCACCCACTGCCAAACATGGCTCTGGCGAGAAAGCCTGGTCAGATGCGGGAGATGACAAGCGATTTACTATTTTCAAGGCCGACCTGACTACCGCTAACGAAAATATGCTCGGCAAAAAGGTGAACCCGCAAACCCCTAAAGATGCGGGTGGCTACTTTATTGGCGCCTACAATAACCAGACACACATGCTGAGTTTTATGGTTGGTTACAGCCATCTATCACCCGGTGGAGTAGCCATGTCGCATTTCCATATGCAGTGTGCCGGTGCTGGCAAAGAGCCCCCTATTTGTGAGCCAGGCAAAGCGAGCGGTCCGATTATCCAAACTATCTGTGGTATGCCAACAAACCCCGGCATGGTTGCCGACTGGCCCAAGACTAAAACCGATAAGGATAAACACGGACTGGAAAAGAAATGCTCCGAGGGCACCAGTGGATTTATTATGGGTAAATGGATGGTGGAAGAGCCCTATCGAAAAGGACTAATGGATGGGAAGGTCTTCATCAACCTGCACAGTAAACTAGACCCCAAAGGTGAAATCTCTGGATTACTGATGAAAGGTAAATAGTATTCTTTGCCTATCCTCCGGACCCAGTTCTGACAACCCTAGGGGAAGCGGTGATGTCCAACTACACTACATCATTTTTTAGCCCAAGTTCCCGGGAAGATGCTTACAAGGCGGTAACCGAAAAAATGTCCCAGTGGTGGACACCGGTAAGCGCACCCTTCCTAAAGGTGGGCGACATCGCCAAAACCGGTTTTAAGGGGCAGTCTTACTGGGTCTTTCAAGCCAAAATATTGAAGCCCGAGAAATTGATTGAGCTTGAATGCACTGAATCCAATATGGTTTCCGATAATGTAGATAACCCAGAGGAGTGGAAGGGCAGTACTCTGCGATTCGAATTTTCTGAAGAGAATAAGGGAACTCTAATTACATTTACCCATATTGGCCTATCCCCAGAAATGAAATGTTGGGATATGTGTAAAAGTGGCTGGGATTATTACCTTTTTGGTAGCCTTAAGGACTTTTTAAGTGGGAACGGAGGTCACCCAAATACTTATTAGAGATAAACAATCTATATAATTTTTACTGCAAAAAATTACAGATAATTAATTACAGCCGTCAAAATAATTTCTGCTATTGAACCATTTTGCTTGCTTTTAACCTTACAAAAAACTGCTAAAGTGCAGGAAGTCTTCTGTTATCACATGAAATCTAAAAACTTATTCTTTTCAACTATAATTTTACAATAAAACAAACTCTTCAGCATTATATTGAAGTCGGCTTAGGCATATTCTTATAATTACACTACCGTTAAAACAGCTTATTGATTATCCAGCACTCTACCTTTCAAAATAGCAAAAATTTTAAATTTGGTTGAAGTATTACTATGGGCAAGAAAATAACTTTATACTATCACCAGCCGCCTATGGTGAACTGCTGGTTATACTAAAAATTTCTCTATAGAAAATACTGTACATCTTAGTAGTCATAGCTGGTTAAGACAATATGCTTTCAGAGTCTACGCTAGGCTATCAGGCGGGTGAATTTTTGTTAAGAAAAATTATCTCAAAGGATTAGTGACAAAATAAAACTGAACTAATAGCAACTATGAACTTTAATTCAGACTGTATGACTACCCCCACCCAAAAGTTTGGGAGTAGTCAAAGCTCAATTTAGAGGCTTATATTACAGATTATCCAAGGGACTATCTAACGCCCTCAACTCCAAATTCATAACCTCCACATCCTCATGGAAATAACCGCTAACTATCGGTATCCAACCATCACCAGATTCTAAGCGGTGGCATAGCTCATCGACTTCGCAGATAATCCCATCATTATCAACATCTGTACCAGCCATAACACCAAATCCATATTCCGAAGTTGCATCCAGCGGTGATGATTTGTAATGGTAAACACCCAGCTCCGAATCAAAAGTTGCTGTTACACGATCAACAGCTTCACCAGTCTCAAGATTTATAAATTCGACATAAATAGCACCAGCATAGTCACTGGAATCCACTTCTTTATCGATGATTTGTACGGATACTCGTAAATCAAACCTAGTTTCTGTGGAGGCAGTGAAGCTGAGGATACCTGAATAACGACCAACTGATAGGTTACTTGAGTCCACCGCGATTCGATAGCTTCCGAGCCCATTCGATTCCTCGCCCAAATAAGTAACACTCATCCAAGGCTCAGATGAAATAATCTCAGCCACTGAAACACCAGGCTGGTCTGCCAGCAGTTCTACCTCCAATTCTTTTTTGGTCCACAACTCACGTTGATGACCATTCTCGACAAACAGGCGTCCAGCTTGCAAAGTACCAGTCGCACGTGCTTTTGCCGAGGCCACAGCGAGCTCCGCATCAATCTGACCATAGCCATACAAATTGCTTGGCGTAACACCGTAGGAAACCCTAAAATCTGAGACTAACTCATCGAAATCATCAGGAGTCATGGATTTCCATGCCTCCTTCATCAGGGCAACAACACCGGCTACATGGGGAGTGGCCATGGATGTTCCTTGCATCCCCCCGTAGATAAATTCAATTTCTCCACTCCCAATCTCATTCCCAATAGTGCTGATTACACCACCATCAGCAAAGGTGTCACCGCCAGGCGCGGTCAAGTCAACATTGAGACCATAATTAGTGTAGCCTGCCGGGTCACCGCCCTGCCGTGTGGCAGCCACCGTAATAACACCATCAAGGCTAGCCGGTGAATAATTGCTAGCGTCATCACTGGAGTTACCAGCTGCTACAACCACAATGACACCCGCTGCACGAGCCGCGCTCACCGCATCCTGCATGGCCTGGGAATGACCCGATCCTCCCAGGCTCATATTGATTACATCTGCTTTTCGCTCAGGAACTGTACCCGAGTCATTGGCAAGACCAGCTGCGAAATAGATTCCTTGCGCAATGTCGTAATCACTACCTCCCCCATAACCAAGCACTCGCACTGGCATAATCTTGGCATCATAGGCTACGCCAGCAATACCAATAGCATTGTTCGTAGCAGCAGCGATAGTGCCGGCCACATGTGTTCCATGCCAAGAGTCATGAGTGCCATCTGGTGCATCCCCAGGGTCTTCAGGATTGGGATCAATACCGTCACCATCCAACGCCATCCCAGTGTCACTGATCATATCGTAACCAGCTACTAACTGATCCTGCATATCGGGATGTGCCGATAAAATCCCTGTATCTAATACCGCGACTATTGAGCCCGCACCAGTGGATGTACGCCATGCACCCGATAAGGAAATTTGCGGATAGTGCCACATATTCGGGTAGAGAGGATCATTGACAGATTGACGCTGACGAATGCGATTTAACTCTACATACTCAAACTTGCCACTTGCATGCAGTCGCTTTAAGGCATGAATAGTCTCCAATTTTCGTTGCTTATCAGCAGAAACCTGGACCCCGGCGCTATTCAGATGTAAAACTGCTGCATCCGGTTTTGCCCCACCAAATCCGATTGCAGCCTGATTTGCATCTAGTAACAATGGCCGGTCAGTCCCAGTGCTACGCTTGATTGCCCCTAGAGAAGCCAACATCTGCATATCAGAGGTTTTAGCTTCGGGCTTTAAACGAGCCAGAAGTTGGCCTGCAACAAAATTGTCGCTGGTCCTGATTGAATTACTGGATCTATCTATAGTAGGGGAAGAAAACACTCTCAATCGATAAGCCGATGTTCCCGCATATGCATAGGCCGCCAAGTAGTACATGCCATCTTCAGGTACCCTCAGGGTCTCGGTATCTGAAGTACCACTTGAATCTGCTATTAAATAACCTGATTCATTGATCAGATAAAGATCAATATCCGCACTGCCATTTTCCCACTCTTGCATATGAAGAAGAATTTCTTGGTCTTTCTTCAACGTAGCAACATAGAAGTCATATCTATCCAACTCAACACCCGAAGAATTCCTTTTCGGGGAAGATACAAGACCTGAAATCTCACTGATTTCAGAAATTACTTGCGCCTCCTTCATAGAATTATTGGGCACATCCTCAGTATTTGGATCACTAGTATCACTATCCGCAAAAACACCTTGAGCTAAGGATAACTGCCCAAAGGCACTAAACAGCCCATCACTAACTAATAGATTGCTGACATGCTTACTAGTGTTTCCGGTCTGATCATCCACAATTAAGCTGACGGAGTAATTACCGTACTCTTGGTATTCATGTTCTGGCTGGATACCTTCACCTGTTGTACCATCACCAAAATCCCACTTATACAACAGGTCGGTACTTTCCGAATCAGTGCTTTCCGATGCATCGAACAATACCAATCTTGATTTAGGATCTGGCTGGTTGTATGTAAACTTTGCAACAGGCGGCAAATTTTTAAGTGCAATAAACGTCATTTCAGAAGTGGCAGTAGCGCCATCATCATCCGTAACTGTCAGCTGAATCGTATACTCTTTATCAACCTCATCGTATGCATAAAAAGTATATTCAACGTCCTTTCCACTAGCATCACTACCTTCACCATCATCAAAATTCCACTCGTACTTAGTGATACTGCCATCCGTATCACTTGAAGTAGATGCATCAAACTTAACAACTGCAGGCGAAAGCCCAGACTGTGAGGATAAGGTAAAGCTTGCTACAGGAGCTTGGTTAGCTACAGAAACAGCCGTACCACTACCTCCGGCCTCACCATCACCGCCGCCGCCGCCGCCGCTACATGCCGCAGCCATAAGGGCAGCTACGGAAACGGTTAATTTTAAAAGCTTAGACATCATTCAGATAAGTTCCTTTTACTTACATTTTCAACCAAGAGTAAGGCCTACTCTCGTATAGAAAGCTTTAAGTTATTACATCCCATGCGCTAGATGATTAGTTTCACCTCTTCCATCAGGCGGCAATATACTAAACTATTTTTTATTTATGAAAAGACACATAAATCAACCATAGCTAACGAACAGCTCGTCCTTTACCTGAATTTTTCCTTCATTCTTGCTGTATCAATTGCTTTTACTTCCTAATTATTTATAACAAGAACTTTCCAATGATCTTCACCAAGCTTTTCCAGCCGAACATTCGTCCCAGTTAGTTTTTGAATCACTTGAATATTGGTTGGCAAGTACAAACTAGGTTTTAATGCACTAAAACAGCCACCGCTACCAAGTGCCATGGGTAGTATTAATTGTTCGGCCAAGTGCTCACCTACCGGCACACCGGATTTTAAGTACCGATGTATCTTCCCAATCGCTCCTGGGCAACGCGTTCAGTATTTGCGCCTTGCTTCCCCATGGAGTCAAAATTTTAGCTATCTGTTCAAAATGCAAACGTAACGACAGGATATTACCTGGCCCTTGGGAGGACACTTGTATTCGCTATAAATGCTCATCCAGCCAACCACAAAGCTTACTAATCTGAGCCAATTCACGCTGACCAACATGTGCCGGAATATTTACGGAACTCGCTAAGGCTTTACAGCGCAGTGATTCGCACCTCTCAGTCAGGTCCAGTTTCAACAGCGAGATAAGAGGCTGGATACGTGCGCGCCAAGAACCACCACCAGCAAGATGAAAGACAGAATACTGTAGCCCCAATTCCACTCCCGCACCCATTCGAGTTAACAGTGGCAAAAGAACTGCTTGCAATACCAAACTGGTGCCGCCGGTTGAGCCAATCGGTAAATGATATTCACCAGATTACACCTTTCCCGGAATGAACATCACTTCTGCAGCACCCAGCTTCTCGCCTGTGACTTCGGCATTGCTAATCGTTTTTGCTGCTCGCAAACAAGTTAAATGCTAGCGTAAAAACCCAGATTTTTTTCGGCCTGCGCAGATGTTTTTAATACGAGTCGGTATTCCCTGGCACAAGGACAAAGTGAGGGAGGTCCGTAATATCTGTCCGCCGCCCTCCCCCTGGGCGCCGTCTATTTCAATCACTAATCGACTCCTTCATTACCATTAAATAATTCTGTTATTTTTTTCATCAAGCAGTTGAGCGCAGTTTCACCAGATCATTAAGCACGCCATCCAGGCCACCATACACCGATATTTTATCGATACGTGCACTGACCTTTTCTAAAGATTCCAATTCTTTTAGACGCAGCAATGTAGGATCATTATCCATCATCTTGGCAGTGCTATGCAGGGAGCGCATAGCCTGAGTCTCTTCATGGCGCTTTATTGAATTCGCTTCAGACTCCTTCTGTGCCTCCACTACCTGATTGAGAATCATCTTCATATCGCCAGGCAAGATAATATTTTTCACTCCGACACTGACAATCTCGATACCGTAATGCGCTAGTTTTTTATGGATGCCCGTTGCAATAACAATATTCAGCCGATCTTTATCTGCCAATAAACTATCCAGAGTCTGGGTACCCACCGCTTCGCGCAAACTTAATTGTAATTCACGATAAATATGGTGTTTATAATCACTGAGTTTTAATGCCACCCGTTGTGGATCTGTAATCTTGAAACTGCCACTCAGGTTAATGCGCAGGCTAACTCTATCCTTGGTTAGAATTTCCTGGCCACTTACTTCTATAGTTTGCAGGCGCATATCCATCAATTTCACTGCGATAGAGCGATTGTATTTCCAAAATCCATAGCGACCCGGCTGCAGCGCTTTCTCCAATTTTCCATTGACAATTAAAAGGCCCACATGCTCATCGGGAATTTCGTTATAGCTTACCGCTTGAGCAGCGATGCGTATTTGGCTTGCGCAAGCACCACGACCGAGGAGCCCCAGTACATTGTCATCGATCGTGTATTCCCTGGAAATATCCACAATACCTACACGAACCGCTTCCCCCCCTTTCCATACGGCACGGTAACTACCAGGGGGAAGGATATCCACCAGGTGACCATCCCGATAGAAAAGTCCAACTTGTTGATCAGACAGCTCGTAGGACTGTAAATATTCACCTAACAAATCGCCATAAGTATTCAGTAGAAACTTTGCCTTGATCGCATCAAAAACCACATCGGTAATATCATAGGTTTCCACCCGTACATCACCAGAAAGCAGCCAGATACGGTGGCGCCCTGGTGGCAGCACCCTTTCAAATCGACTGCGGCGAAACAGCAGTGCTCGCTCGTTATCAGCCACATTGACAATCTTCCATATTTTAAAGAGAGACTTCATTTCTCCGATCTCTTATCTTTTTTATTCCTTTGGGTGGGGCCCACTCGATCACAGGGTGGCCCAACGCTTGTACACAGTGGGAGCAAATTACAGCGGTTTTGCAAAATTCTTCATTCACCCATCCCGGGTAACGCAACCAAAATCCCTGGCTAAAATAGAATCAATGCAAATCCTGTAATCCACTCGCACAACGCAAACCCACGCAAGGCGACACTGTCACCGGTGTGCCTTTGTGTTTGACCATTGATGCAAAATCCAACAGTCCAAGCCATAGACACAGTGGGCCCCGAATAGATTTCAACAAAGAGGGCTTCTTTGTGGGGACTCGAACCCCAGGCTCTCGCCTTCCCTTAAAGTCGCTTTCCAGGCGACGTGACTTTGACAGGAATTGAACCTGTAACAAACCGGTTCAACGGTTGCTCTACCAATTGAGCGACAAAGTTAGCGTTTGAAGATTGCCCCAGTGGGTACACCTACCGCCAACGACGGTGGTGCCAGGCCGGCATACAGAACCGGCTCCGCTGACTGGAACAAAACATTCAAACTTGTTTGCGGAGAGCCTGCCCTTTGGGCATAACTTCCGACATTCCTCACTACTAAAGGCCTTATCCGTGGCAAGCGCTGACTATCCTTTGACGCAGACTACCTGCTTGAGGGTGTAAACGATTTCCACCAGGTCTTGTTGTGCTGCCATAACCTTCTCAATAGGTTTGTAGGCCGATGGGGTTTCGTCGATCACACCTTCGTCTTTACGGCATTCCACGTCGACAGTAGCCGCGCGATGCTCTTCCAGGGATACCAGTTTTTTCGCCTTGGTACGGGACATCACCCGCCCGGCACCATGGCTACAACTGCAGAAGCTTTCTTCGTTTCCTAACCCCCGCACAATAAAAGACTTGGCCCCCATACTTCCGGGAATAATGCCCATTTCATCAACACGCGCCCTTACAGCGCCCTTGCGGGTTACCAGTACATCCCTGCCGTAGTGGTGCTCGCGGGAAATGTAATTGTGGTGGCAGTTAACCGCCTCCATACGCGCCTCAAAATCCATGCCCAGTGCCTGCTTCACCGCGCCGATAGTACGCGCCATCATGACTTCCCGATTGATACGAGCAAATTCCTGCGCCCATTCCACCGCCTGCACATAGTCATCGAAATGCTCTGTGCCCTCGGGGAAATAGGCCAAGTCGCTATCCGGCAAATGCATATGCCAACGCTCCATATCCCGCTTGGCCTTCTCAATAAAGTAAGTGCCAATACGGTTACCCACACCACGAGAACCGCTATGCAACATCAGCCACACACTGCCGTGCTCATCGAGGCACATCTCAATAAAATGGTTACCGGTGCCAAGAGTCCCCAAGTGATTGATATTATTGGTATTTTTCAATACTGGGTGCTTCTCCTTCAGCAACTCAAACGGTGCTGCCAAAGGCGTCCAACCGGCTAGTGCATCATCTGGCGGATTCTCCCAGGCACCCTTATCCCGACCCCTGCCCCGGTGCCGACCAGTGCGGCCGTGGGGTACGGCGCGCTCAATGGCACTGCGTACACCCGCCAGGTTATCTGGCAGCTGTGCCGCCGTGAGGCTAGTGCGCACCGCCATCATGCCGCAGCCAATATCCACACCCACGGCTGCGGGGATTACCGCGCCCAGGGTGGGTACCACACTGCCAATGGTGGCGCCTTTGCCCAGGTGTACATCGGGCATTGCCGCCACCCACTTGTGGATGAAAGGCAACTGCGAAATATTTTTAAGCTGAGCCCTGGCTTCCTCTTCAAAGGGCACACCTAAGGTCCAGGACTTAATCGGTACCCCACCTGCCTGCATCACTTCATACGGCAATGGTTTCATCTCTCGCTCCTTTTAAATCTCATGAAACCGCTGAAATCTCGTGAAACCGCGTTATCACTTCATGGGTTTCTCTTGCCATTGATATAGCGAATTGGGTGCCAACTTTTGGAAAAACTTCTGAAAATAATGTAAGCCATTGTTTTTAAAAGAAAAATAATTTCATAAGTAGATTTCTAAGGAAACCTTAACTAAGTTGAAAACAATAAATATCTATCTTTTTTGATAGCTATTTATTATTTTAGATAGCATGAAAACAGTAGCTATCAGTATTCTCGGTACCACCAAGGATCGGCGCGGCAAAGGCGACAAGCGTTGGGATAAGTGGCGGCCCAATATCTCCATGTGCCAGCACGATGACCTGCTAATCGATCGGCTGGAACTCCTTTTCGACAACCATTCGAAGAACCTGGCAGACCAGGTCACCGAGGACATTGCACGTGTTTCCCCTGAAACAGAGGTGGTCCATCACCGGATCAACTTCAATGACCCCTGGGATTTCGAGAGCGTGTACAGCAACCTGCTGGATTTCGCTCGCGATTACGCTTTTAAGCCAGACCGGGAGCAGTACCTGGTACATATCACGACTGGCACCCACGTGGCCCAGATCTGCCTATACCTGCTCACAGAGGCCGGTTATTTCCCTGGGCGCCTGCTGCAAACTTCTCCTGCACACAAAAACAGTAACCTGCCGGGTCAGTACCAGATTATCGATTTGGATCTATCCAAGTACGACCAGATTGCCTCACGCTTCCAGCGAGAACACCAGGAGGGCACCACCTACCTGAAAGGCGGCATTGAGACGAATAATCTCGCCTTTAATCAGATGATCGAGCAGTTGGAGCAGGTCTCTATCCGCTCCGACGCGCCCATTCTGATTACAGGACCGACGGGAGCAGGTAAATCGCAGCTGGCCCAGCGTGTCTATGAGTTACGTAAGCAACGTGGAAAATTGGAAGGGGGCCTGGTCGCGGTAAACTGCGCCACCCTACGCGGCGAGAATGCCATGTCCGCCCTATTCGGCCACCGTAAAGGTGCCTTTACCGGCGCCACCACTCACCGCCCTGGGCTTTTAATGGAGGCAGATAAGGGCCTGCTATTTCTGGACGAAATCGGTGAATTGGGACTGGACGAGCAAGCGATGCTGCTGCGAGCCATAGAGCACAAGCGCTTTATGCCCTTCGGCTCAGACAAAGAAGTGAGCAGTCACTTCCAGTTGATCGCCGGTACCAACCGGGATCTTGTGCAGCTCAGCCGCGAGGGTAAGTTTCGCGCAGACCTGCTGGCTCGTATCGACTTATGGACCTACCGCCTACCCTCCCTGCGTGAGCGCATGGAAGACCTGGAACCCAATATCGACTTTGAGCTGGAGGCTTTTTCCAGAAAGTCCGGCCATTTGGTGAGCTTCAATAAAGAGGCACGGGAGAGGTACCTCAACTTTGGCCTTTCAGCAGAGGCCAGCTGGTCCGCTAACTTCCGCGATCTTAATGCCAGTATCCTACGTATGGGCACTCTTGCCGATGGTGGGCGCATCACCACTGAAGTGGTGGAGGAGGAAATCCAGCGACTGCGCTTCAAATGGCAAACCCCAAGTAATAGTGGAGCATCGCTACCCTTTGCGCGTATCGAAGCGTTACTGGGCCCCGGCAGTATTGAACAAATGGATTACTACGAGCAGATCAAACTAGCTGGGCTAATCCGGGTATGTGAGGAATCCAATTCCATGGCAGAAGCCGGTCGCAAACTATTCCAGGTGAGTCGCGCCACCAAAAAATCCAATAACGATTCTCATCGGGTACGCCAGCTGTTGGATAAATATGGGCTCAAGTTCGAGCAACTACATCTAACAACTACATAAAGCCTAGAGCCCTGTTGGTGCCATTTTGTTAATCTCACTCCAGAGCACCAATGATGGATCACGGAATGAGATACGCTTACCTAACCCCGCTTTTTTTCCTTCTTAGTGCCTGCGAGCCAACACAGTTTGCAGGCGGCACCGCCCTGCCAGATGGTTCCATATACAAAGGCGACTTACAAAACGGTTTTTTCCATGGCCGAGGCCAGTTGCAATGGCCCAATGGCAATCATTATCGCGGGGAATTTCACAATGGCCTCATTAGTGGTCAAGGACTACTTACCGAAGCAGATGGCTGTACTTATAAAGGTGAATTCCTCAATGGTGAACCACACGGAAAAGGTCGCTATACCTGTAGCGAAAATGAATGGTCGGGGCATTTCAGTGAAGGAGAACTGCAAAAAGGCACAGTAAAATGGAATGACGGTGAAGTGTATAGCGGTGAGTTTCTGGCTTATGACCCTCACGGCGAAGGTAAGTTAACCACTGAAGATGGCAGCCATTATCAGGGCACATTTGAGAACGGTTATTTAATAAAAGGAAGTTACTCGGATAATGATGGCTATCGTTATAACGGCGGCTTCGAATACGGCTCCTACTCCGGTGAAGGTGAACTAACCCAGCCCGACGGCACTATTATCCATGCCACATTCCGCTATGGGAAAGCTGAGGGTGAAGGCGTACAAATTAGTACGGATGCCGAAGGAACCACTATCGAACAATCTGGCTATTTCTCCGAAAATATTTATTACCCCAGTGAGGAAGCTTGGCGCGCACAGGCGAATATGCCCAGCGCCCAGGCGGAAACCCGCTTATATAGTGAGAGTAATCGCTTACAAAACGCTATTGACTCACTGGCACCACAGAGGCCTGGCGTGCGAGATGTATATACACTGCTAGTTGGTGGTGATGGCACCTCTCCGGTTTTTGCCAGGGAATTGGACTGGGTAGTAGAGCGCCTTGATGAGGCATTTGGTATTGAGAAACGCGTGTTACGTCTCAGCAACGGTGGCGGCTACAGCTTTCCTCTCGCCACGCGCACCAGTATTCAGGAAAGTCTCAATGCCCTGGATCAATTACTGGACCCACAAGAAGATCTATTGTTTGTACACCTTGTTAGCCACGGTGCCCGCAACGGCGATTTAAAAATCGCTGAGGGTAAAATGCCTCTAATGGACTTGTCAGTGGCCGACGGAAAAAAATGGCTGGATAACCTCAATGCACAATACCAGTGGATAGTGATTTCTGCCTGCTATTCCGGCCAATGGATTGAGCCTTTAAGCACTCCAAATCGTATCGTATTCACCTCCGCCGCCGATAATAGAACCTCTTTTGGTTGCAGCGACGATTCCCAGCGTACCTGGTTTAGTGCCGCGCTCTACGGCAATGCTCTACAGCATGGAACAAAAGACCCCAAAGCTTGGTTCAATACAGCTAACCAAAAAGTCACTGAAATGGAAAAAGAACAGGGGATTGAAGAAAATTCTCACTCCCTACCCCAGCACTCCATTGGGGAAAATTTCCTGACATGGTGGAAGAAAAACAATGACGGCTAAAATGACAAGAAGGTTATTGAAAGAGAAATCTTAGCTACAGACGAAAGGAGTTACTCATTTGGAGTTCGCAAGCTATTCCCTGGAACTGTTATCTGTTTTATTTTTGGTTGCCGTTATTGCCGGTCTACTCGATACATTAGCGGGCGGTGGCGGTTTGATAACAGTTCCCGCCCTGATTCTAAGTGGTGTACCGCCACTGTCTGCCTTAGGTACTAATAAATTACAAGGCAGTATCGGTACAGCAACAGCCACCTATATGATGATTAGGAGTAATAAAATAAGCTGGGACGGGATTAAAAAATTAATGCTATCTGCCTTTATTGGAGCAGCGTTTGGAACAATAATTGTTCAGTTTATCAACACTGAAATTTTGTCTTTTGTTATTCCAGTAGTGCTGTTATTTATTGCTATTTATTTTCTGATTTCTCCGTCTATGAATCAGAATAATGATGAGCCCAAGTTATCTAACAGAAAATATCAATATGGGGTAATTCCATTCATTGGATACTATGATGGTATGTTCGGGCCTGGGACTGGGTCATTTTTTACTTTATCTGGTATTGCTTGCCGTGGACAAGATTTATTGACCTCCACCGCCATGGCAAAACCTCTTAACTTCGCCACTAATTTAGCCTCATTATTGGTATTTTTACTTGCGGGACAAGTGGTGTGGGTCATAGGCGCCCTAATGATGATTGGACAAGTCATAGGTGCATGGATAGGGTCACACTGCCTTTTTAAAATTAACCCTGCCTATTTAAGAGGGGTAGTCGTTTTTATGTGTAGCGGGATGCTAATAAAGTACGCCCACGCTATGGGGTGGATAGGTTTTACTTGAAAACAAGCTGATTTTTCGCGTGAATAAATAGTTTGCTAGGGATGCGTCAGCTTCTACTTACAATTCCGCTCTAACAATTTAGAGCGGAATTGTAAAAACAATACTTTAAGAGCCCTTCTGCTCTGTAATAAACCGCTGCATCTGCTCTTCCAACATGGAAAGCGGTAAGGCTCCATTTTTTAACAGTGCATCGTGGAAGGCGCGCAGATCAAATTTATCTCCCAGCTCCTTTTCCGCCTGTGCGCGCAGTTGGCGAATCTTAATTTCCCCCATTTTGTAGGAGAGGGCTTGGCCCGGCCAGGAAATATAACGATCCACTTCTGCGCGTACATTCGCGGGAGATAGGGAGGTATTGCTGGAGAGGAAATCAAGCGCCTGCTGGCGAGTCCAGCCCTGGGAGTGAATACCAGTATCAATCACCAACCGCGCAGCGCGCCACATTTCATAGCTTAGGCGACCAAAGTGCTCATAGGGTGTCGTGTATATGCCCATCTCCTTGCCCAGGCGCTCGGAGTAAAGCGCCCATCCTTCACCAAATGCACTCAAATAAAGATCACGGCGGAAGTCCGGCACATTCTCCAGCTCCTGGGACAAGGCGCCTTGCAGGTGGTGACCGGGCACCGCCTCATGCAGGGTTAAAGCAGGAAGCTCATACAGTGGGCGCTGATCCAGGCCGTGTGTATTCAGCCAATAGGCTCCGCCACGAGTGCCACCGATGGCGGCAGGATTATAGGAAGCGGTGGTGTAGTTGGGTGCGATTTCGCTGGGTACCGGAACCACTCCATAGGGCGTGCGTGGCAGCAGATTAAAAAACTCCGGTAATACATAGTCGATTCGCTTAGAGATATAGGCAGTCTCTTTTAGCAATTCTTCCGGGGTTTTTGCATAAAACTGGGGGTCTGTACGAAGAAAATGGGTAAATTCTTCAAAGCTGCCTTTAAAACCAGACTCTTTGATAAGCGCTTCCATTTCCGCACGAATACGCTTCACTTCGGCAAGGCCTGTGCGGTGGATTTCCGTTGGATCCATATCCAGGGTGACGTAATAGCCGATGTTGTGGCGGTAGTAATCCTCACCACCAGGTATTTGCTCGGCCCCAAGGGTTTCGCTGGCGGCTTTTAGGTAATCCCCCTCCAGAAAATCCGCTACACGGTCAAAAGCCGGAATGGCTACCTGTCCAATGGCTTTTTTGCCGGCATTGCGCAGGCGCTGCTGCTCTTCAGTAGTAATTGCATCAGGCATCTCGGTAAAGGGCTTATACAAGCTGCTTTTGGTTGGGTCTTTATAAACCTGGGCTCGCACCGTAGGGGCTATGCCTTGCACCACTATTTGGGGCAAAACAAAACCTGTGCGAATACCCTCGCGCATATTGGCAATATTCTCATCAAAGAAGCGGCCAAACTCGCGGATACGGGCGATATAATCCTCGTAATCCGCGACACTGGTCATCGCCAGGCCACTGTGCGCATCCAGGGCTGTGCCGAAAAAACTGGAGAAGGTATTCAGCGGTATACGCTTCAAGAATAACTGATTGGCCTCGATAGAATTTTCCAGTACCCAGGTGAGCAACTCCCGATTAACCTTGTCCGAATCCGCTAACTCGCTAGCGTCTATCGTTTGCAAGCGCTGTAGCAATTCCTGTTCAGACTTCAACCGACGTGCTCTATCCTCAGCAGTCACCCCCGGCAACTGGCGGTTATAGTCCGGCACCCCCATACGTCCCGCAGTAATTGGATCCTCGCGCAGACGATACTGCCAGTGATCTTCGATCACATCCTGCAGTTGCTCGGTTGCCGTTGCGGCCCAGGATATGGGAGCCAGTACCCAAGTGACCAAGATAAAGCCAGATGCCCGCTTGAGGTGTTTTGCCAAGGCCTTGCCGGATTTCACGCTACTCTCCATTAATTCTGTTCGCGAGTGCTCAGTTTGTTGCACTCAAAAGTGTATTCGTAATGATCGGTCAACCTTAACATGAGTGACACTCGACGAGATTGCTATCTGTGACCCTGGAACCAGGAAGGTTTCACAACTTGAGGGAGAGCGAATGAGAAATTGGGTGAGAGCAGAAGCGGGAAGTGAAATACATTGCGGGAGCCACCATACCTGCGGCTCCCTCAATATTTGTGGCTAGTTAGCCCCTGCGTGCATAAGACCGAATAGCATAGCTGCCACTCAGACCCGCAGAATACATGGACTGATACCAGAAAGACTGAGTAAACCAATTAAAGAATGAGGCGCGGGATTCAAACCAAAACTCACCGAAGTTTGGATCGAAGAATGCGATGTCCTGCGCTACCCAAGCAGACATAGTATGGCCAGAGAAGGTACCATCCAGGCTGATTTTCTTATAGCAACCCGCACCGCCAGTCTGGTCCAGAATGATTTCCCGAGCCAAGGCATTGGGGGAAAACACACCACTTTGCCCATTGGCTCTACGTGGATTATTGATACCGCGAATCGTATTGCCTCCACGCCCATTGGGGAAAGCACCACCAAACACATTTTGACTGACTGGATACAGGTTATGCACCCCAAGCCAGGCCTCGGTAACTCTATCCTGGTCATCGTGCATACCCGCCTGCTGTAGGGTCATCACGTGAAAAAGATGGCGCTCATCAAAGGTGTTATTGGGATATAACCAGTTCCACAGGCTACCGCCTTCGGAGTGATACTTCATCCAGAAAGCCGAGAGCGATTCGCAAACGCCGCCAGAGGTATCCTCGTGAACCGTAATCAACCCCTTTACCGGATCGAAGCACTGACTGAAATCCTTAACAACGTGTCCATTGTAGTTGGGCACCGCTTGCTGCACTGGCCGTACACGTGTGCCGGTCACGTTCAGAATTGTTTTGTCGACCCAAATAGGCATTTTTATTCTCTCACTTCTGCTTGGCAAGAAAAGCGCTTTTAAAATCCCTTTTAATTTTTCGTGGAATTTTTCTACGCCACTTATCGAATTGGGCCGGCATTGAAGCAGAAAAGTTTCAGCGCCAACAGGAAATACGAAAGCTTTTTAAATCGACTCTGGCACTATTTTTCCAGGCCGCATAAAGACTTATTTAGAAGGGAGAGAATGAGAATTATTAACCAATTTTTATCGGCTAATGCGATGCTTTTTTAAGCAAACTGCTGAGCAATTGAGAAAAAATAATTTTCATGACAATACGCAAGATTTTAGTCACTCAGTGAACACAGCGGAATTACCATTTCCGCTAAGACTATATACAAAACCATCCAGTTTTTTAATTGGTCAAAAAATGTGAGTAAAAAATGGGGGATGGGCGACTAGAGAATTTCTAGGCGTTTTTAACCGGTTGGTCTTTGCTTAGAAGATTTTGCCCGCTCTCAGAATGCATCACTAACCTAAAAGCAATTCACATTCTCTATCCAACGCTCAAAGATCAATAGATCTTGCACCGTCATAAATGCTATTAGCTTTACATTGTCGGCTTACCCTAACCGCAACAGACTGAGCCCCTCGTCTCATTGTATTTTCTGATCTGCGAATAGTTTGCACAGCTAAGCACACTTGAGATTTATACTGTCAGACACTAGCTTTTCCCTGCCCCTCGAGGCCAGCGGAAAATCAGGAGAGTCTTTGTGAAAACCCTTTGTGTCGCAGCAGTGCAGATGATCAGCGGTGAGAGTGTCGAGGACAATCTCGCACAAGCCTACAAACTGCTGAAGGAAGCCACCGGACGCGGTGCCCAACTAATACTGCTACCGGAAAATTTTGCACACTTTTCAGATAAGGGCAGTTTCTCCGCGGCCGAACCCTTCTGTGCGAACCATAAAGCCAATGCAGACAGACAACCCATTCAACACGCGCTACAGAGCTGGGCTGCGGAGCTGGGTATCTGGCTGGTAGCCGGCGCGGTACCCTTACTGGAACGGCCCGATGGCACTGCGACCGAGGGCAGGCGCAGTCGCTCAGCTTGCCTGCTGTTCGATGACCGCGGTGTTTTGCAAGCCCGCTACGACAAAATACATTTGTTTGATGTGGAAGTTGAAGACTCAGCCGGAAGTTACCGTGAATCCGCCAGCATTGAACCCGGTGACGAGCCCCGTGCGGCGACAATACCCTGGGGTATGCTGGGGCTCAGCATCTGTTTCGATCTGCGCTTTCCCGAACTCTACCGACAACTGGCAATGAACGGCGCTGAGATTTTTGTGGTGCCCGCGGCTTTTACCCATACCACTGGGAAAGCGCACTGGATGACCCTGTTGCGAGCACGTGCGATAGAGAATGGCTGCTTTGTGATTGCGGCCAATCAGGGCGGCATCCACTCGGAGAAAAGACGCACCTGGGGACATTCAGCGATCATCGATCCCTGGGGTGAGATCCTGGCCGAAGCAGGTGAGGGTGAAGCCATCATCACTGCCACACTAGATGCTGAGAGATTAGCTAAGGTGAGGCAACAAATGCCATTACTTTCCATGCGCCGACTAGGAATCTAAATAGTCTAAATAGAAAGTATCTAAATAAAAAAGGGGCACCGTTAGGTGCCCCTTTTTTTACAGCGTAAGCCGTGGCGAAAAGACGGTGTTACACCTTCTCCACCGTCTGCTCGATACGCCCAAAAATCGACTGGCCTTCGCCATCGAACATCTCGATAGCGATCGTGTTGCCGAAATCCATAAATGGTGTACTGGGCGAACCATTCTGGATGGTTTCGATCATGCGAATCTCAGCGATGCAGCTGTAGCCAACTCCACCCTCTGCCACCGGCTTACCCGGGCCGCCATCCATCTTATTGGACACGGTACCAGAGCCGATAATAGTGCCGGCACACAGTGGGCGGGTCCTGGCCGCATGGGCAATCAACTGACCAAAGTGGAAGGTCATATCCACACCAGCATTGGGCTCACCGAACTTCTCGCCGTTCAGGTGGGAAACCAGAGGCAGGTGCAATTTGCCCTCACGCCAGTTGTCTCCTAGTTGCTCGGGCGTGACGCACACCGGTGAGAAAGCACTGGAGGGCTTGGACTGGTAGAAACCAAAGCCCTTGGCCAGCTCCGCAGGAATCAAACCGCGCAGGGAAACGTCGTTTACCAGCATCACCAGTTTGATATGGGAGAGCGCATCCTCGGCGGAGACTCCCATGGGCACATCGTCGGTGATCACGGCAATTTCCGCTTCAAAGTCGATGCCGAAGCCCTCACTTTGCGGCATGGTCACCGGCTCGCGTGGGGCCAGGAAGGTATCGGAGCCCCCCTGGTACATCAGCGGATCGCTGTAAAAGCTCTCCGGTACCTCGGCACCGCGAGCCTTGCGCACCAACTCAACATGGTTCACATAGGCACTGCCATCGGCCCAGTGATAGGCGCGCGGCAGAGGCGATGCACACAGGCTCTGCTCGAATGGCTCTCCGGCAATCTCGCCGTTGTGCAAACGCTCGTGCAGCTTCTCCAGCTCGCCACTGACTGCTGCCCAGTTGTCCAATGCACTCTGCATGGTGGGAGCGATATCGCCGGCCGGCACCATACGGGTGAGATCGTCGCTAACGACAACCAGTTGGCCATCACGGCCGGATTTAAGGCTGGCTAACTTCACTGTGCCTCCCCTTCAACTTTTTCCACAAACTCTTCTTCCCCATGCATCCAGGCTGCATGCCTTGGGGCTTTTTTAGTGCGCGACCACTCTTCCAGCATATCTTCCGCAACACGCTTCAGCTCTTTGTGCATACCGGGCTTAGCGGTGTTAGCAGCCAGCTCGATGCGGTGGCCGTTGGGATCAAAGAAGTAGATTGACTGGAAAATGGTGTGGTCGGTAGGGCCGAGTACATCGACCCCCGCCGCTTCCAGCTTCTCTTTGGTCGCGAGCATTTCTTCCATGGACTCCACTTCGAAAGCGATATGCTGCACCCACTTGGGGGTATTTTCATCGCGCCCCATCTCCGGAGAGTTGGGGATTTCGAAGAAGGCAAGCACATTCCCCATACCCGCATCCATAAAGACATGCATGTAGGGGTCCGGCTCACCGGTTGAGGGTACCTCGTTTTCGGCAATGGCCAGCTGGAAGTCCATGCCGAGAAGATCGCGATAAAATTCCACGGTCTCCTTGGCGTCCCTGCAGCGATACGCCACGTGGTGAATGCGCTTAATGCCCATTGAAGCCTCCGGTTGTTATTCCTTTTCTTTAATGACGCCGCGCTTGAGCTGGTCGCGCTCAATGGATTCAAACAGGGCCTTGAAGTTGCCCTCGCCAAACCCTTCATCTTCCTTGCGCTGGATAAACTCAAAGAATACCGGGCCGAGCATATTGGCAGAGAAAATCTGCAGCAGCAGGCGCGGTTGACCGCCCTCGGTAGTGCCATCGAGCAGAATGCCGCGGCTCTGGAATTCGTCGGTGGGCTCACCGTGGCCCGGCAAGCGCTCTTCCAGCATTTCGTAGTAGGTGTCCGGCGGCGGGGTCATAAACTCCATGCCGCGCTCTTTCAGACGATCCCAACAGGCCACCAGATCGTCACAGGCGAAGGCGATATGTTGGATACCCTCGCCGTTGTACTTCATCAGGAATTCTTCGATCTGGCCGCCGCCACCGGCCGCTTCTTCGTTCAGCGGGATGCGGATCTTGCCATCCGGCGCAGTCATAGCCTTGGACAGCAGACCGGTGTATTCGCCCTTGATGTCGAAATAGCGGATCTCGCGGAAATTAAACAGATCCTCGTAGTACTTGGCCCAGTAATCCATGCGGCCACGATAAACGTTGTGGGTGAGGTGATCGAGAGTGTGGAAGCCACAACCTTCGGGGCGACGGTCTACGCCCTCTTCCCAGATAAAGTCGATATCGTAGATGGACTCGCCTTCTTTGTAGCGGTCGATCAGGTACAGGGTCGCACCACCAATGCCTTTGATGGCCGGCAGTTTCAGTTCCATCGGGCCAGTCTGTACGTTTACTGGCTGAGCGCCCTTGCGCAGAGCCTCCTCGTAGGCAAACTTGGCATCTTTCACACGGAAGGCCAGACCACAGGCGGAGGGACCATGCTCCTGGGCATAGTAATAGGCGTGGCTGCTGGGCTCGTAGTTGGTGACAAAGTTGATATCACCCTGGCGCCACAACTCCACCGCTTTGGAGCGGTGGCGGGCCACCTTAGTAAAGCCCATGGCGGTAAACACAGTTTCGAGAATGCCTTTTTCCGGCGCAGTGAATTCTACAAATTCGAAGCCATCCAAACCCATCGGGTTCTCAAATAAGTCGGCCATGCAGTCCTCCGTCTCTTATCTTCGCGGCGCCATTTATCGGGGCTGCGCGCTGGTTAATTTCAAGCGCAAACGAAGTTAGTTGCAGATGTAACTAATGTCAAGGGTGCCAGAAAGACATACCAGAGGGCCGTCTTTGGTCACTTGAGATGGTTGGTTTTCGCAGATATGCGAGCAGTCAGAAGGGGGGCTTAGCAGAACTGAACAATGTGAGAAAAGAGGGTGCAGCACTGGCTTGTGCCGCACCCTCAGCAAATAGCGCTATTTACGGGCGCACTTGCCGGTATCCGTTCGGCACATATGATCCTTATGAAACTTACCGCTCATCTGGTCACACTGAGACTTGGACACATCCCCAGCGCAGGCACTTTCCGCATGCTGGCAGCATCCGGTTTCAGCGGTGCCCATGCCGCTTTTGTCCATGGATTCTTCCTTTTTCCTCTGTTCACAGGCGGATAGGGTCAGCACCAGGGCAGCCGCCAGTATTCCGATTGAAGCTTTGAGTTGCATATAGGCCTCCTAACTAGCCGGCGAGTGGCCGGTGACATGGATATCGCGGAATCCGCCGCCCATGGCTCTGTGCGACCCGCGTAAACATACCCGACATCTCCACCAACTGAGCGGGCTTCGCACCGGGGCACAGAGCCTCTCAGCCATCCCGTAGATTTACCGGGCCATGCATTGACTGTAGCCCACACTGGCAGCAGAACCATCTGACTGACGGGACACTTTCGATTTTTTACAGATATCGCGCCTGTCTCTTTGGCAAGCCACTGATTGTGACGCCGAGAGCCGGTACAATCGCTCCCCGTTTGTCGGGCTATGCCCCAATTCCGCCTGTAACTTTAAAGGACTGCCTATGCTTCTCGCCGCTCTCGCCATCATTGCCGGCTTTATTGTGCTGGTCTGGAGTGCTGACCGCTTCGTGGAGGGCGCCGCAGCCACGGCCAAGCACGCCGGCATGCCCACACTGTTGATCGGCATGGTGATTGTTGGCTTCGGTACCTCGGCACCGGAAATGGTGGTCTCCGCCATCGCCGCACTGGATGGCAGTCCCGGCCTGGCCCTGGGTAACGCCTACGGCTCCAATATCGCCAATACCGGCCTGATTCTGGGCCTCAGCGCCCTGATTATTCCCTTGAGCGTACATTCGAAAATCGTGCGCAAAGAGTTGCCACTGTTAATGGCGATCACCCTGCTGAGTGGTGCCTTCCTATGGAATGACAAGCTGGAGCGCTGGGAATCGGTAATTCTGTTACTGGGTTTCTTCGGTTTGATCGGCTGGAGCGTATTCTCTGCCCTGCGTGGCAAAGGCGATAAGCTGGAAGGCGAGGTGGCTGAGGAGCTGGAAGAACACGCTATGCCTCTGGGCCGAGCTCTATTCTGGGTAGTTGCCGGCTTAATACTTCTGATTGTCAGCTCAAGGTTGCTGGTTTGGGGAGCGGTCACCATCGCCGAGTCTCTGGGTGTTAGTGATCTGATTATCGGCCTCACCATCGTCGCTCTCGGTACTTCTCTACCAGAACTGGCAGCCACCATAGTGGCCGCGCGAAAAGGCGAACACGATATCGCCATCGGCAACGTGGTAGGTTCGAATATGTTCAATCTGCTGGCCGTGGTGGGGATTGCCGGCACTATCGCCCCCATGTCCAGTGTGCCACCTGAAGTACTCACCAGAGACTGGCCCATGGTGATCGGCCTGACCCTCGCCCTATTTGTCTTCGCCTATGGCTTTCGCGGCCAGGGACGTATCAACCGCTGGGAAGGGGGAGCCCTGCTAACCGCCTACCTCGTTTATACCGGCTACCTGATCACCACGATTACCAAAGCCGCTCTTTAACCATACTTGGGGTGGCTTCACACCACCCCAAGTTTGCCGCCTGAATTCGCCATAATTTGCCCCCAAAAAGCCCGTTCTTTTGTAGCAGTGCCAGCTAGTATTGGCAGCAGCTCAAGGGAAATCATGGCGGAGATGCTTTTATGAAGCTGGGCATTTTTGCCAAAGTTGGCATGTTGGGTTCTTTATTTGGTTTTGGAGCTATTTACCTATTAAATGCTTCCTGGCTGGCTCCAACGCCCCAGGGGGAGCCCATTCTTATCTCCCATCGTGGTGTCTACCAAACCTATAATCGCGATAATCTAGGACGTGACGATTGCACGGCTATTCGCATATTCAATCCAGAACACCGCTATCTGGAAAACACCATTCCCTCCATGGAGGCAGCATTTGCGCATGGCGCGGATATTGTCGAACTCGATATCCATCCCACAACCGATGGTGAGTTTGCCGTCTTTCATGACTGGACTTTGGATTGCCGCACAAACGGAAGTGGCGTCACTCGGGAGCATGCCATCACCGACCTGAAGAAGCTCGATGTTGGCTATGGCTACACTTTCGATGGCGGTACAACCTTTCCCTTTCGAGGCCAAGGCATAGGATTGATACCCACATTGAAAGAAGTTTTTCAACACTTCCCCGATCGACAATTTCTGATCAATATAAAAAGTAATGATCCCAATGAAGCAGACCGACTGAATAACTATTTACGCCAACACCAGCTACTCTCTAATTCCCGCTTAATGGTCTACGGCGGCACCCGCCCCATCGCAAGAATACGGGAGTTAAGGCCCAAAACTTTGGCCTTTAGTAAGGACAGCGCAAAAAGTTGTGTACTGGGGTATCTGCTGGTTGGGTGGAGTGGCTATATTCCCAAATCCTGTCATAACAGTATTGTGATCGCTCCCAATACTTGGCAGTGGGCCCTTTGGGGTTGGCCTAATCGCTTTGCTGTGCGGATGAGGCAGGCCGGCAGCCTGGTAATGGCAGTAGATCATGAAAAGGGCCAGAGTGGATTGGCCGGTGTGCACAGCCCCGAGGAGCTAAATCATCTACCCCAAGGTTACAGCGGCGCTATTTGGGTTGAAAAAATCGAGATCATTGGCCCTTTCTTACGTGCCGGCAGCCAAGAACATTAAGGTTTACGCCGCTGCTCTAATCGCGCCAGCTGTGCCTGTAACCGCTCTATCTCTTCGAGTAACTCCAACGCCAACGCCGCACCGGCTAGATTGACCCCCAGATCCCGCTCCAGCGTATAGACGCGGCGAACCCTGCGCACGCAAATACCACTAAAGCGCCAACGGGGTTTACGAGAGCGGGGCTCGATAATGCCCTCCTCTACCAGCGCTAAGATACGTTCCGCCGGAAGCTCACAGGCGCGGCACAACTCGCTCAGACTCAGTTCGCTCTCTTCATCCAGGAGCACACCGGTCACCTGCTCAGTCCTTCTGACCTTCATAATCAGCTCCCCATGGATTGGCGCGGGTTGAAATCAAATGCCTCACTGAACTGGCGATAGGCGTCGCGCTGGGCATCAGTAGTCGCAGTAGGTGTAACCGTCTGCAGCACAATATACATGTCTCCAGGCTGCTTGGCGGGTATCCCCCGACCCTTGAGGCGCAGTTTCTTACCGTTTTCACTATTGGCGGGGATAGTAACTTTTAGGGAGCCGCTCGGTGTGGGGACCTGTACCTTCGCACCCAGAGCCATTTCCCAGGGAGCCAGGGGTAGGTCCAGGTAAACCGTTGTGCCCTCGGTATGGTAAAGGCGGTGGGGATTGAACGTAATTTCCAGATAGAGATCGCCGGCCTTACCCCCACCAATACCCGCTTCCCCCTGCCCGGCCAGGCGGATTTGTTGGCCTTCGGTAATACCTTTGGGAATCTTGACGTTTAGAGTGCGTTCCTCCAGCTGGGGGCGCCCATCTGCGCCCAACACGGTGTGCTTGAGGGTAATCTGCCGGCTGCTGCCGCGATAACTATCCTCCAGGTCTATGGCGATTCGCGCGTAGGTGTTTTCCCCCTGAGCGCTGTACTGGCGCCGCTGCCTGCCGCCATAGCCCTGACTAAATCCACCCCGCCCAAACAAACTCTCAAAAAAATCGCTGAAAGCCTCACTATCGGCATCGGTATAACCACCGCCGTGGAACTCAAAACCCTGATCCCAATTAGGTGGTGGCCGGAAGTCCTGACCAGACTGAAAGCCACTTCCCAACTGGTCATAAGCTGCGCGCTTCTCCGGGTCCTTGAGCACTTCGTAGGCCTCATTCACCTCTTTAAAGCGCTCCTCCGCATCCTTTTCATTACTCACATCGGGGTGGTATTTACGCGCCAACTTTCGATAGGCACGTTTTATCTCCGCCTGATCAGCGTTCCGCTCCAGACCGAGAATCTTGTAATAGTCCTTGTATTCCATGGCTTTAATAAAAGCTGATGAAATTGCAGTCTGCCATCAAAAGAGGAAAAATCTACGGCGTATAGATTATTCCACCGTAACACTTAATTTGATTCAACTCAGCGCTCGGCAGAATAAGGATCTTCTGCAACTAAATAGGCTGTAATATCAGCCTTGTTCTCTTGGTTTTGTAGCCACACACGAAACTCCTTCACCTTTCCATAGGTCTCCTCTCCAAAGCGTTTCCGATAAACTTCAGAGAAAGTCTCTCTAGCATTACTGTCTCTGAGTTTCTTTTGCCATTCATTGGTAACTAAAAAGTTCAAGGAACCTGCAAGCCCTTCAGTCTTAAGCAGCTCCCATTCGCCCTTATCCAGCCAAATACCACCAACTGCTGGACTATAATCCAAACGGTGCTCACTGCCTGCAGTAATTTTAAATTTCTGCATAATTACGCCAGATACCGGACATAAAATAGCTTTCTTGGTATCTTCAGCCACCTCTTCATTCAGGATATCTAGGTTATCTGAAAACTGGTAATCGGCATTTTTTCTTTTCCAACTCAGATAGTCCTCAACCAGAACCCAGTTTCCCCCACAGTTGGAGCAGGTATGTGCACGAAATAACTCTTCCAAAAAACCTGTCTTAAGCACACCATTTTTACAACTTGTGCAGCGTTTCATAAATTGCCTTCCCTTTAAAAAAATAACCCAGGCCTATTTTAAAGGCCTGGGTTGAGAGATTGATTTTTTATCAGTTGAGAAATTAGTAAATAAAGCTCTAATAATGCTTCTTTACCTTATCCGTAACCACACTAAACTTCTATCTCTACGGGTTTGCTCAAGTTACCAACCCCCGCCTCTTTTAGCAGGGAATCCACTAAGGGTGCCATAGCACGGTGCTTCAGAGCACTGCCGACTAAAGCTTCTGGTAGGCTTTGGCCTTTAGCTTCTGATTCTCCATCCAGAATTCCACTGGACGCACGACCATCCAAGCCATTTAAACCTTCAACAGAGATGATCTTCATACCCTCGATGCTTTCAAGAGGCTTAACACTTTCACGGATAATATTGGGCAGATTCTCGTGCAGACTCAGCACTTTCTTCAATGCAATCTGAGCTTCGTTGAGGCTATTGTATGCTTCGTTCATCAAGCGCTGGCCTTCAGCATCCACCGCGTATTTCTCGCGATCAGCCTCGACCTTGATGCGAATTGCTTCTGCCTCAGCAGAAGCCTGCAGGCGTAGCGCTTCGGCTTTATCTTCTGCAGCCGATTTCTCCGCTTCGGCCATTACCTTGATGCCGGTAGCCTGACGCTCAGCCACCTTTTGCGCTTCGATAATCTCAATGCGCTTGTCACGCTCTGCAATTTCCACGTCCTTGGCGGTACGCACCTGCTCTTCCGCTTTTACCGCTTCCGCCAAGGCAACATTAGCCTGTTGGTCTGCCTGGGACTGCTCTTTAGATTTTTCTGCGACGGCAATTGCACGTTCCTGCTCGGCAATCTCTACCGACTTTTCTTTGGAGATACGCTGCTCATCGAGCATTCGCTCACGTTCAATTTCCTGCTCTTTTAAGCGACGCTCCTTTTCAATTTCCAGGAGTTTAGTCGCCTGCTCTGCGGCAATCTGGGATTGACTTACTTCACGCTGGGCCTCAATTTCGGCCTGACGTGCGGCCCGCTCTTGTGCAGCCAGTTCTCGAGCAATATCGGCTTTTTGCGCGGCTTCGCGATTTTCCAACTCGCGTTGTTGCTCCAAATGGGCGTAGCGTTTTTCCTTATCGATTTCCAGTTTCTGGCGCTCGGCTTCGAGGTTTTTCTTCTCGATCTGCACCATGGTTTCCTGTTCGACGTCGTTCACTTCCTTGCGACGCGCTTCGATGGAGCGAGTCATGCTGGCAAGGCCTTCGGCATCGAACACATTGTCCTGGTTAAAGAACTCTTTATGGGTCTGATCCAGACCGGTCAATGAGACTGACTCCAGTTCCAATCCGTTTTTAAGCAGATCCTCAGAAACTACCTGCTGCACTTTTTGTACAAACTGGCTGCGTTGTTCATGCAACTCTGCCATTTCCATCTCGGCAGCTACAGAGCGTAGCGCGTCGACAAATTTACCCTCAATCATTTCCTTTAAGGCTTCGGGGTCCAGGGTGCGCAAACCCAAAGTCTGTGCCGCATTGGCAATCGCTTCGGCATCGGGTTTCACGCGCAGATAGAACTCAGCGAGTACATCCACACGCATGCGATCCTTGGTAATTAGTGCCTGATGCTCTTTGCGGGAAACCGCAAGGCGCAGGGTATTCATATTCACCGGGATAATTTCATGTAATACCGGTAACACCAGTGCGCCGCCATTCATAATGACTTTTTGCCCACCCATGCCGGTACGCACAAAAGAACGCTCTTTAGAGGCACGGGTATAAAGCCGCGCAAAAATAGTACCGATTACAATCAAGCCGACCAGTACTGCACCGGCGATAAATACGACTACGGGTAGGTTTCCTATCACTGCTAGATTCTCCATTTAATTATTTTCCATCAGATGTTGGCTGGTGGGACGAGTCACGCGGAAATGCACACCCAACTCCTCTACCAGTAACACCTTCTCCCCCTGGTTAAAAATTTCACTCTCATCCGGCTCCACCATCACATAATGGGTAGTGCCATATTCATCTTTAAAACGCGCTTCTGCGGGCGATCCAGCCTCGGCTTTACCGATGGTAATTATCGCCACCCGGCCGATAAAGGAATTTCTTCCCACCGCTTGCGTTTCATCACCAACAGCAAAACGCCGCAGTAAATTTCCGACAAAGCGCACCTGTGGCAGCGCCAGGAAAAAAACTACCAGCGCCAATAAGCCGCCAGGTAATAACAGACCCAAAGTAGACTCAACAAA
Organism: Microbulbifer sp. THAF38; assembly: GCF_009363535.1. Taxonomy (NCBI): domain Bacteria; kingdom Pseudomonadati; phylum Pseudomonadota; class Gammaproteobacteria; order Cellvibrionales; family Microbulbiferaceae; genus Microbulbifer; species Microbulbifer sp. THAF38. The sequence goes on along the minus strand of NZ_CP045369.1, from coordinate 104,614 downwards.
CATCTGGATCAGCAAACCGGTAACGCCGAAGCCAACCAAGAATGCCACTAAAAGGATCAGTGCTGGCACCTCGCCAAAGCGCAGCCAGCCCAAAACTTTAGTCAACCCACCTGATGCACCACCATCCGGACCATCGATATCAATATCTGGCAGCAAGTTATCGAGCAGATCCGAAATACCGACACCGATTAATATCATCACGCCTTCGAGCACCGCGATCATTAACATCAATACCAGCGCACCGGTGAAGATCAGATTCTGGTCTTGTAACAGAAAAGCCATCAGGCCTCCGACTTGAGTTTGGCCAGCCGCTCTTTAATACGATTGTTGCGCGCCAACTCCTCGAGTTCAGCCAGCTTGCTTGCGTCAACACTGGATTTTGAGGTGTGTACACCTGCTCGCTCTAGTACTCGGTCAAAGGCGTCGCTTGCCTGCTCCACCTGTGTCTCTGTTTTACGGCTAGTGCCGCGGCCAGAGTCACTCACACCATTGGCGACATGCTCGCTAGCCTTGATAAACTCTTTGAGCTGCTCACGCATTTCCCGCTTTTTGCCTTGCAGTGCGCTGATATAAGCATTGAGTTCCTGCATTTCAGTATCGTTCTCGGCAATAGCCTTTTCCAGTACCGGCAACTGCGCTTCGATATCCATCTGTTTGGCAATGGCCGCTTCAGCCAGGTCATCCCGGCCTTCTTTTACCGCGATATCAATTTGCTCAGTGAGAGCACTGTGACGATTATTTTCCTCATTGAGCGCCTTGCTATTGAGATACTTGGCCGCCTCCACCTTACCAAGCTGTTCGCGCACATCGGCAGTAGCATCATCTATTTCGCGAATAGCCTGCTCCATGACCAGTTGTGGCGTTGCACTTTCTACCGAGTCCACCACCGCATTGGCAGATGCCGAAATCAGTCGTGAGATGCGCTTAATTAATCCTTCTCTCATAATTTTCTTTCCTTTTACTGTTTCAATTTCCACCAAAGCCAGACCAAATCCCTCACGATCCGACAAACCCAATTTATTTCTTCCACAACAAGCCGCTGAATTACCACTTTTATGTCAGCGGTAGTAGTTCCGCTTGTTTACCCCTAAAACTCAATTACGCGGATGCTTATTCCGCAGTTTCACTTTCTAAGCGTTCACGAATTTTCGCGGCTGAATCACGGTGAATACTACGTGGACTGCTCTGCTGCGACAGCAGCAACATTTTTTCCAGGAAAGCCTCGACGCTCGGCAACAAGTCTTTTTCCAATTCCGGCGCCATTGGCTCATTGCTAGCCCCATTTTGAATAATGGCGGCACTTTCTGTGAGCAACTCCATTACCGCTTCTATCAATAAGCTTCGCTGGTTTTCTTCTAAATAGCGGGCCTTTAACGGCAACATGGCCTCTGCTGAGGAGAGATAGCTGCGGGAAAGGCTGTCCCCGCCAACTGACTCTCTCGCCATTGCAATAATTTCGCGTACTTTCTCACTTTGGGTGATCGCCCCATTGCGATCGATCGACATTAAATACGCATAATCTTCCGCCGATAGGCGCGCCGAAATGGATTGTGTTTTATTGAGCATAATGATCCCTTGCTTGCCGTGTATACAAAAGTACACACGGCTATACGCGGGGTCAATAAAAACTCGCATGGCTTATTAGTACGGCAGAACCAGCCGGTGTAGAAAAATATTCTGCTAGTAACTGTGCTATCTATAATTCAGGGTATTTTTGTAAAAAACTGTTTTTAGTTCCGCCAGACGTTTTAAATTACACACGCTTACAGGGATAAATTTCCGCCAAAAATATTTTTATATACCACCCACCAGAACAGGCTTTTGGTGACAGACTCAACAATCCCATCGCCAATTGACGAACTTAATGTCGATAGAAAACCTGATTCTCAACGTCGATAGCTATAAAGCCAGCCACTATCAGCAATATCCACCAGGCGCGGAATTTATTAGCAGCTATATCGAGTGCCGCGGCGGGGAATTCTCTGAGACCGTATTTTTTGGTTTGCAGGCTTTTATAAAGCAGTACCTACAAAGCCCTATCACAACAGCCAATATCGAAGAGGCAGAAAAGCTACTCAAGGCCCACGGTTTACCCTTTTATCGCACGGGCTGGGAGCATATTGTTCAACAACACCGAGGGTTCCTGCCTTTAGAGATTTCCGCTGTCGAGGAAGGCTTGGTCATTCCTTTACACAATGTCACAGCGCAAGTCGTTAATACCTGCCCATCCTGTTTCTGGTTAACTAGTTATATTGAGACCGCATTAGTGCGCGCTCTCTGGTACCCATGTACTGTCGCCACACAGAGCCGGGAAATAAAAAAAATTATTGCGCATTTTTTACAGCAAACGGCCGACAGCCAAAATACCCTACCCTTTCAACTGCACGATTTTGGCGCTCGTGGAGCCAGTAGCTTGGAAAGTGCCATGTTGGGTGGTATGGCTCATCTGGTGAATTTTCAAGGAACCGATACGCTCTCCGGAATATTAGGTGCGAGAAATTTTTACCATGCCGATATGCCCGGATTTTCTATTCCGGCTGCGGAACACAGTACCATCACCGCCTGGGGCCGTGATGGGGAGGCATTGGCCTATCAAAATATTCTGCAGCATTTTTCCGGTAAAAATAAAACCGTTGCTGTGGTCAGTGATAGCTATGATTTATGGCACGCGGTGGAGAACATTTGGGGCGGCCAATTAAAAAACACGATTCAAAGCAGTGGCGGGACCTTGGTTATCCGCCCAGACTCCGGCAATCCTGTGCAGATCGTTGTCGAATGTATAGAGCGATTAATGCGTATTTTTGGCGCCCACACCAATAGCAAAGGCTATCGTGTTTTGCCGGATTATATTCGTGTTATCCAGGGAGATAGTATTTCTCGTATCACTATTCCCCAAATACTGCAGGCAATGCAGAAGCATAAACAGAGCGCTGAGAATGTCGCTTTCGGAATGGGAGGCGGACTGCTGCAAAAAGTGGACAGGGACCTCATGAGCTTTGCCATGAAGGCCAGTGCCATTCGCATCAATGGTCTCTGGCGGGATATTTACAAGGACCCACGCACGGGACCAGAGAAAAAATCCAAGCGCGGTCGTCTGGCCCTGATTCAAAGTGAGAGTGGTGACTTCAAGACCATTCGTCTGGAGGATCTAAATCAACACAAGAATTTACTGAGACCAGTGTTTCGTAACGGTGAGCTGCTTTTAGAAACAACTTTTTCTGAAGTACGTCAGCGCGCAGCGATCTAACAACCCGGCGCTTCCCCTTCTTCTCCCCACAACCATTTGCCCCCAACAAACCTCACTTCACCGAGCCAACACTTTACAAAGGCAATCATGGCCTGTTACCTGTATAGGTTTGCTGTCTGGACAAGGCGCCCGGCCGGGCCTCTTTATGTATCGGGCACAATAACAATAAGCACACCCCCAAACCCTATTGGGGGGATAAAGGTAGCCAATGGAAAGAAGAAAATTCCTCAAGATCGCCGGCGTCGGCTCCAGTGGTATTTTGTTACCGCTGCAGGGTATTCAGGTCAGCGCCGAGCAACTGCTCAATGAGGGCATGCACAGCTCGCACAAACAACACCTGGCCGATGTCGCCCTAAACACGGCGCGCAAAGCCGGAGCCAGTTACACCGATGTGCGCATCGGTCGCTATCTCAATCAGTACGTTATGACCCGCGAAACCAACGTGGAGAATATCGTCAATACGGAATCCCTCGGCGCCGGTATCCGCGTGATCGCCAATGGCACCTGGGGTTTTGCCGCCACCAACGATCTGACTGCGGATGGCGTCGCCCGCGCCGCACGCCAAGCGGTTGCCGTTGCCAAGGCCAATGCTAAATACCAGACCGAGCCTGTGCGCTTGGCAGCCGTGAAAGGCGCAGGCGAAGTTTCCTGGCAGACACCGATCAAAAAGAATGCCCTGCAAGTGCCCATCAGTGAGAAAGTCGATTTCCTGATGGAGGTGAACAATGGCGCACTCAAAGCCGGAGCCAGCTATATCCAATCTTCCCTGTATTTAGTGAATGAGCAGAAATACTTCGCTTCCAGCGATGGCTCCTATATCGACCAGGATATCCACCGCCTGTGGGCACCTATGCAGGTGACCGCGGTGGATAAGAAAAGCGGGGCTTTCAAAACGCGCAATGGCCTCAGCGACCCAGTGGGTAGAGGCTATGAATACCTGGCTGGCCACGACAAAGACAAGATTCGCGGACAGACCACGCTCTACAAAGCCTCCTACGATATGGCCGAGGATGCGGTGCTCGCGGCCGAGCAGGCCAAGGCAAAGCTTTCCGCCAAATCCATCGATCCGGGCAAGTACGATCTGGTACTGGAACCCTCGCATCTGTGCCTGACCATCCATGAATCTGTGGGTCACCCATTAGAGCTGGACCGCGTGCTGGGTTACGAGGCCAACTATGCGGGAACCTCCTTCGCCACCCTGGATAAGTGGCGCAGCGGCAAATTCCAGTACGGCAGCGACAAGGTCACCCTGTTTGCCGACAAGGTACAACCGGGCTCCCTCGGTGCCGTCGCCTATGACGACGAGGGGGTTAAAACCAAGCGTTGGGATCTGGTGAAAGATGGCATCCTGGTGAACTACCAGGCCACGCGCGATCAGGTGCATATGATCGACCAAAAAGAATCCCACGGTTGTAGCTATGGCGATAGCTGGTCCAGTGTGCAATTCCAGCGCATGCCCAATGTCTCCCTGGCTCCGGGAGAGAAGAAGTACTCAGCCAAAGACATGATCCACGATGTGGAAAAAGGCATTTACATCGTCGGGCGCGGCTCCTACTCCATCGATCAGCAGCGCTACAACTTCCAGTTCGGCGGACAGCTGTTCTATGAGATCAAAAACGGTGAGATCGTTGGCCAAGTTGAGGACGTCGCCTACCAGTCCAACACGCAGGAATTCTGGAATTCCTGCTCGGCAATATGCGACAGCAGTGATTACCGCCTGGGCGGAACCTTCTTCGATGGTAAGGGCCAACCCAGCCAGGTGAGTGCGGTATCCCACGGCTGCTCCACCACCCGTTTTGACAAAATTAATGTAATCAATACCAAGCGCAAGATTTCCTGAAGGGCGCACAAGAATAAGTAATTGGAGAAAAGGCAATGGCAATTCTGAGTAGAAGTGAAGCGAAGCGTATTCTCGATAAGGTTTTGAAATACAGCCGCGCCGATGAAGCCAGCGCGCAGCTGGCCGGCAGCGAGACCGGCAATATTCGCTATGCGCGCAACAGTGTTTCCACCAGCGGCATCGTCAACGATATCGAGCTGGCGGTAGAGGCCCGTTTCGGCAAGAAATCCGGTGTAGCCACCATCAACGAATTCAGCGATGCCTCCCTGGAAAAAGTGATGCGCCGCGCGGAAGAGCTGGCCAAGCTGTCCCCGGAAAATCCGGAAGCTATGCCGATGCTGGGCCCACAGAAATATGTCAGCGTTGACGGCTTTGCCAAGTCCACCGCAGATATCACCCCAGACCAGCGCGCCAAGGCAGCCGCAGATTCCATTATTGCGGCCAAGGAAAAGAAAGTGGTTGCCGCGGGTTATCTGGAAGACGAACGTTCTTTTGCCGCAGTCGCCACCAGTAAAGGCCTGTTCGGCTACCACGCCTCCACTTCCGCCAACTTCACCGTAACCATGCGCACCGAGAATGGCCTGGGTTCCGGCTGGGCTGAAAGTGATGTTACCGATTTCGGTGCAATGAATACCGGCAGCACCTCCTCTGTCGCCATCGACAAGGCGGTCCTGTCCCAGGAAGCCCGCGCTCTGGAGCCAGGCAAGTACACCGTGATTCTGGAGCCCAATGCGGTGTCCGGCCTGGTGGGTTACATGATGAGCGGCTTCGATGCGCGCAGTGCCGACGAAGGTCGCAGCTTTATGAGCAAAAAGGGCGGCGGCAACCGCACTGGCGAGAAGATGTTCGACAAGCGCGTAACCTTCTACTCCGATCCCACCAGTCTCGATGTGCCGGCTCAACCCTGGACCGACGGTGATTTTATGCAGCTGGGGCGCACCGAATGGGTGAAAGACGGCGTAGTGAAAAACCTGGCGCGCAGCCGCTACTGGGCCGAGCAAAGTAAAGGCGAAGTGGTCCCTGAGCCCAACAACCTGATTATGATCGGCGGCGATAAATCCACCGAAGAACTGATCAAAAATACCCGCCGCGGTATTTTGGTATCCCGCACCTGGTATATCCGTATGGTCGATCCGCAGTCCATGCTGCTCACCGGCCTCACACGCGACGGCACCTTCTATATCGAAAACGGCAAGATCAAATACCCGGTGAAGAACTTCCGCTTCAATGAGAGCCCGGTAATCATGCTCAACAATATCGAGGATATGGGTATACCCCAGCGAGTGGGTATGTGGGGCATGTCCGCCATGATTCCTGCATTAAAAGTCCGCGACTTTACCTTCAGCAGCCTTTCTGACGCCGTTTAACCGCCAGCACCCATCGAGGATAACGAAATGGATAGAAGAAAATTTCTCCAGCTCAGCGGTGCCGGCCTGGGTGTTTCCATGTTGCCGCTGTCCGGCAATCTGGTGGCCGAGAGCAAACTGACGCAAAGCGGTATTGATCTCTCTGTTAAAAAAGAATTTGCCGATGTGGCCCTGAATACCGCCACCAAACTCGGCGCCACTTATGCCGATGTACGCATCGGCCGTTACCTGAACCAATACGTGGTCACCCGCGAGATGAAAGTGCAGGACGTGGTGAACACTGAATCTATCGGTATGGGAATTCGTGTTATTGCCAACGGCACCTGGGGCTTTGCTGCCACCAATGACCTGACAGCCGATGGCGTCGCCCGCGCCACCCGTCAGGCAGTAGCCACGGCCAAGGCCAACTCCAAGTACCAGCAGGAGCCAGTACAACTGGCCCCGGTAAAAGGTCATGGCGAAGTCAGCTGGCAGACACCGATCCAGAAAAACGCTATGCAGATCCCCCTGGCCGACAAGGTGGATCTGCTGATGGACGTGAACAAGTCCGCTCTGGATGCCGGCGCCAGCTATATCAACTCCATGCTGTACCTGGTAAACGAGCAAAAGTATTTTGCCTCTACCGACGGCTCCTATATCGACCAGGATGTTCACCGTTTGTGGGCGCCCTTCTCGGTCACCGCAGTGGATAAGAAAACCGGCGGCTTCCGTACCCGTCAGGGCCTTAGCCAGCCGGTAGGACGCGGTTTTGAATATCTGGATGGCCGCGCCGAAGACAAGATCCAAGCGCAGACGGTGCTCTATCGCGATTCCTACGATATGGCCGAAGATGCACGCCTGGCGGCGCAACAAGCCAAGGAAAAGCTCACGGCTAAATCGGTCAAACCCGGCAAGTACGACCTGGTGCTGGACCCCAGCCACCTTTGGCTCACCATCCATGAATCCGTCGGCCACCCGCTGGAGCTGGACCGCGTGCTCGGCTACGAGGCCAACTTTGCCGGCACCTCTTTCGCCACTATCGATAAATGGCGCAGCGGCAAATTCCAATACGGCAGCGACAAGGTCAACCTGTTTGCCGATAAGGTACAGCCCGGCTCTCTCGGTGCCGTCGGCTACGACGATGAAGGCGTGAAGACCCGCAACTGGGATCTGGTAAAAGACGGTGTGCTGGTGAACTACCAGGCCACCCGCGACCAGGTACATATGCTGGGGCAAAAGAAATCCCACGGCTGCTGCTACGCAGATAGTTGGTCCAGCGTGCAATTCCAGCGCATGTCTAACGTTTCGCTGTTGCCCGGCAAAGAAGAGCTGAGCGTAGACGATATGATCAAGGATGTGGAAAAAGGCATTTATATTGTGGGTGCCGGTTCCTTCTCCATCGACCAGCAGCGCTACAACTTCCAGTTCGGTGGGCAGCTGTTCTACGAGATTGAAGACGGCAAGATTACCGGCATGGTGGAGGACGTCGCCTACCAGTCCAACACCCAGGAATTCTGGAATGCCTGCTCGCAGGTCTGCGACAAAGATGATTACCGCCTGGGTGGTTCCTTCTTTGACGGTAAGGGACAGCCGATGCAAACCAGTGCGGTATCCCACGGTAGTTCCACTGCACGCTTCGACGGTATCAATGTGATTAACACCAAGCGCAAGCTGGGCTAGCCATTGATCCAGGCGGGAGCTGGCCAGCAAACCAGTCAGCTCCCAGCATTGAAAATAAATGGGTAGAAGGAAAGAAGGTGCTCCGTTCGAGACCGTATGAGGCATGGATGCCGATTACGAGCGTACAGGGATGTATTTACAGCGTGTCTCGAACGGAGCACCTTCTTTCCTTTGCTCTCAACAATAAAAACCAACGCAGTAACAGAGTTATCCCGTGTCCCTCACCCGCAAGGCTTTTCTCCAGCGCCTGATCCTGGGTAGCTGCGCCGCAGCGCTGCCGCTGGGCACACGCGCACAAAATACCGCACCGGGTAGTGCGCAGGAGCACTACGATTTTTATTTCACCCGCTTGATGTACGAGTCCGGTGACTGGGATGTGGATCAGCGCATGCCCTCCAACCTGCTCAATTCACTGGTGGAATACACCAATCTCAGGGTTGATCCCAAAGAGCACATAGTGCCGCTGGCCGATAAGAAAATGCTGCTGGCGCCTTTCTGCTACCTGGCCGGACACAAGCTGGTGCAGTTCACCACGGAAGAGGCAAAGAATTTTCGCGATTACGTCAATCGCGGCGGCTTTGTTTTTGTCGACGACTGCAACCACGATATCGACGGTCTCTTTGCCAAATCTTTCGAAGCGCAAATGACCGAGCTGTTTGGCGAATACTGCCTGCAAAAACTCCCGGACGATCACGACCTCTACCGCTGTTTCTTTCAATTCGATGAATTGCCGGTAACCAGCTTTGAATTAAATGGCTGGGGAGATGATCTGGTACACGACTACCTGAAAGCCATTGTTGTAAACGGCCGTATCGCCGTGCTCTACAGCAATAAGGATTTCGGCTGCGAATGGGACTACGACTACCGCAACAAACGCTGGCTCGCCATCGACAACACAAAATTTGCGGTGAACATTGTTATTTACGCACTGACGAGCTGATTATGCTGACCACCCTGGAAAATAGTATCGAAGAACAACTGCACAGCCTCGACAATCTTCAGCAGGAGATTGCACGGGTGATTGTCGGCCAGAAACCCGTGGTGGAGCAGATGTTGATCTGTCTGTTGGCCGGGGGCCACGCCCTACTCGAAGGGGTGCCGGGGCTGGGTAAGACCCTGCTGGTAAAAACCCTCGCCGATGCCAGTGCGCTGGATTTTAAGCGGGTACAGTTCACCCCGGATTTAATGCCCGGAGATATTCTCGGCAGTGAGATCCTCGAAGAGGACCACAGCACCGGCAAGCGCTTTTTTAAATTCCAGCAGGGCCCGGTTTTCACCAATATCCTGCTCGCCGATGAAATTAACCGCACGCCGCCGAAAACCCAGGCAGCCCTATTGGAGTCCATGCAGGAAGGCTCGGTAACGGTGGGCGGTAAAACACTCAAATTGCCCGATCCCTATTTCGTACTGGCCACACAAAACCCCATCGAACAGGCCGGCACCTACCCGCTGCCGGAAGCTCAGCTGGACCGCTTCCTGTTAAATATTCATATCAACTATCCCGATGAGCGGGATGAAGTTGAAATCCTGCGCTCCACCACCGGTGCCAGCAGGGTCAAACCCAGCCCCAGCCTGGATGCGGAGCAATTGCGCGAAATGCAGCAACTGGTGCGAGAAATTCATGTCAGCGACGATCTGTACCGCTACGTGGCGGCACTAGTGCGCGCCACCCGTATGGAAACCAGCGGCAGCGATACCCTGCAACAGTGGATCAAGTGGGGCGCCGGCCCCCGCGCGGGGCAGGCTCTGATTCTCGCCGCCAAGGCCCGCGCCCTTTTGCAACGACGCCTCGCCGTCACTCGCGAGGACATCCGCAGCCTGTTACTGCCAGTGCTGCGCCACCGGGTGCTGCTCAGCTTCCAGGCCCAGGCCGATGGCGTGCAGATGCCACAGCTGATTGAAGAATTACTGACGGCGGTGCCGGAACCGGGCCGGGACTGATCAGCGTGGAATACCTGTCCCCCAAAACCCTGGCCAGTTGTCGCGACCTGGTGTGGCTGTCGCGACATATCGCCGAGGGCGTAATGCTCGGTGTGCAACACAGCCAGCGCCGTGGCACCGGTCTGGAATTTCACCAATACCGAGGCTATCAAGCGGGCGATTCCATTCGCCATATCGACTGGAAACTGTTCGCCCGCAGCGATCGCTACTATGTGCGCGAGACAGAGCAGGAGAGCCGCATGCACGTGTGCTTTGTGCTCGATACCAGCGCTTCCCTGGGCCAGGCAAGCTTTGTCGAGCCCAGCCTGAATAAACTGCATTACGCCAAGTGTTGGATTGCCAGCCTCTGCTGGCTGCTCAACGCCCAGGGAGACAGCTATTCCCTATTGGCGTTTAACAGCAGCCGGACGGTTTATGTGCCCGAAGGCCAGGGTGAGAGCCACCAGCGCCAAATCGCCCTTCAGCTACAACAACTCGACGCCAGCGACCACTGGCCAGATCGCGCTCAACTGGCGCCGCTGTGGCAATACTTTGAACGCCCTTGTCAGGTGGTGTTGCTGAGTGATTTTTTTCAACAGGACAATGAAATCGGCGATTTTGCCGCACGCTTGCATGCCGCCGGCCGCCCCTGCCTGCCACTGCAATTGTTAATTGAGGCAGAACAGACTTTTCCTTTTGGCGGAGAGCTAAAGCTGCTCAATCCAGAAGTAAGCGCCATTACTCCCGCAACTTTAGAAGTGGACGCCGAGCGGCAACGCCAGTCTTACCTGGATGCTTTTGCTCAAGCACAGAGCGAGTTAAAAGCACGCTTTGCCACACAGGAGTGTTCACTACAGACCGACCTTATCGAGCAGCCTGTGGAAAAGTCACTGCGGCAATTTATTCAACTGCACGGCAGGTTGTGCTGAGATGTTGTGGATAAATAACTTATTTCAATCCCCACAGTGGCTATGGCTATTCACAGCCCTGATTGTACCTATCGCCATTCATTTGCTACGCCGAAGTAATCCACAGCAGATCTCCTTTGCTGCGCTGCAATGGGTACAAAGATATTCACAGAGTCGCGCGCGCCGCCCTATTGTGGATAACAAGTGGCTGCTGCTATTGCGCCTGCTAATCGTCGCCCTGCTGGCAAGTTTGTTGGCACAGCCGCTGATTAAACGGGAAATTTATCCCCAAGAGGGCGTGATACTGGTAGACCCCAGAGTTGGGGCGGGCGAAGCGAATACATTTATCCACAACTCACTGCCACAGCTTGTAGGGGAAGGTTATAAAGTGCTGTGGTTATCCCCAGAAACACCTTCCGTAACCTCACCCCCACCACAAAATGTGGACCTGTGGAAAACTCTATCAGCACTATCACGCCGGGCAGATTTGCGCAGGGCTCATATCCTGTTGATAAACAACGGGGTTCCAGCATCCCACCAGGCACTAAGAGTCAGTCCCCACTGGCAGTGGCACGGCCTCAACAAAGCATCCACAGCTCCGAGCCAGGCATTACCGAGTATCGCTTTAATGGGTAAACCGCCCAGCTGGTGGGCGCCAGTGCTGGAAGACTGGCAAAGTAAAATGCCAGGACTATCGGTGCATATTCAGGAACAAGAAAAGGCGCCCAGCGTCGAACAGACAGATTGGCTTATCTACACAGGCCCCGCTCCCCTGCCACAAGCCGTGCTGGAATTTGTTACAGATGGGGGCCTGTTAATCACCGACAACAGTATCCCCCCTGCCATTAATCTCAACTTCGTTGCTGTGGATAACAGCCAGTCAGCTCAAGCGGCCTCAGTGGGACGGGGAAGTTGGCTGCGCTACGAAAGTGACTGGTACAGCGAGGCCTTTTATCGCCGCGCAGATTTACCTGAACGTTTATGGCTGCACTGGTCTGGGCAAGACTGGGCTCTGCAACACCAAAATCGTGGCCACTGGTCTGCCAATAAAGTAGTGGCAGGCCTTCCTGTAGAAGACAGCGAGGTAGAAAACCGCCGTATTGAACCACTGCAGCCCTGGTTAATCGCCGCCCTACTGTTACTTCTGGCCTTTGAACGCCTAATTGCCCTATCGCGATCTTCTGCCAATAGAGCAACCAGAAGTAATGGGGAGGCCGACCATGGATAAGCGCCAGTTAACCCTTAACGCTGTGCGCAGGCGCTGGCAACTGACAGCCCTGCGGCCCTATCTCTGGCTTGCCACTGGTCTCAGCCTGCTGGCTGGCTCGGGTATTTTTGTATTCGGCTGGCCACAGTGGCTATTTCTCGCCTGGCTCGGAATTATTGTTGTAGCAATTCTATTGGATCGCAGCTGGCGCCCCAGTCCCGAGCGCTTATGTCGACAGTTGGATGGACAATACCCACAGCTGCAAGACAGCAGCCAGTTGCTTAGCCTACAGGAAACCAACCTAAGTCCATTGCAGCAATTACAGCGCACACGTATCGAAACAAAGCTGCAACAACTGCTGGAAAGTGGCGATCGGTCGTCTCTCGGTCCAAAAAAACTCCGCAGTACCCTGACAAATGCCTTCGGTGCCTGCCTGGGACTGTTGTTATTTGTACTGAGCAATTCTCACTTCACTGCGGATAAAACCGAGACCACGCAACAAAATACAGCTATTCCCGCTGCCGAAAAACTCGCCATAACGCGCGCGGCAACCCATATCCAGCCGCCCGCCTACACTGGGCTCGCAGCCGACAGCCAATCCCTACAAATCGATGTGCCGGAGCAGTCCAAGGTCGAGTGGCAACTCGAATTGAATCAGCCTGTGCAAGGGTTGGAAATGCTGGCCGAAGCTGAACGCTTCGCCTTTTCTCCGCTAGGTGATCTACCCAGTAAAAAATGGCAACTACAGCGCACTATTGCGAAGGCTGACTTTTACCAGCTCTCAGTACAACTCGCGGAGAGCCAATTGCTATTGCCGGAAATCCATAATATTCGGGTGCAAAAAGACAGTGCCCCGGAGTTTACCTTTGAGGCACCCAGCCTGCGCGTCGATACCATTCAAGGGAGCGCTCAAAATATTCCCGTGAAAGTAATCATTAATGATGATTACCAAGTGAGTTCTGCGGATTTATTGGTCACCCTCGCCAGCGGCACCGGGGAAAATTTACGCTTTCGCGAAGAGCGTATAGAACTCACCAGTTTGCAACCCACTGCTTTATCAACAAACTCCTCGGAAGATAAGAAAGCAGCTCGCTACGATTTCACCCTGCCCATCCACCAGTTTTCCATGGAAGCGGGAGATGAACTCTACTGGTATCTGGAGGCTCGAGATAACCGTGAGCCCAGCGCCAACGTTGCCAAGAGCCAACACTTTATCTTGCGTTGGCCGCAAGAAGAGATTTTCGGGCTGAGTGACAGCGAGGGGATGGCAATTAAAATATTGCCGGAGTACTTCCGCAGCCAACGCCAACTGATTATTGACACCGAGGCCCTGCTGGCAGAGCAAGAGCAGCTGCATCCGCAGGAATTTCGCAAACGCTCCGAGGGTTTGGCCTATGAACAGAATTTGCTGCGCATGCGCTACGGCCGCTTTCTCGGCGAAGAGGATTCGGAAGCGGAGCATTCTGGCGCAAAGAGCGAGGAGCACGATGATGAAGAGGAGTCCGAACACGGCCATAGCCATCACCATACAGAACAAGGTGAGCACAAGGCACATGGCGAAGAAACTACCGCTCCCTTTGCCCAGCGTGGCTCTCGCTTCGAACAGGCAGAGCGCATAGCTGCTTCTGCCGGACACAGGCATGACAGCTCAGAGCATGCCACCCTATTCGACCCCCAGACCAAGGAGCTACTGCGCAACGCGCTGAATGCCATGTGGAGTTCCTGGCGCGACCTGTCGGTTATAGAGCCCCAAGCCTCCCTGCTCCACCAGCACCGGGCTCTACGCTTTATCAAGGAAGTACAGCAGGCTTCGCGTATTTACTTACAAAGAGTCGGATTCGAGGCGCCCCCCATAGACGAAAGCCGCCGGCTTAGCGGTGAACGGGAAGACGTAGCGCCAGAAACTGTCGACAGTGCCTTTGAACAAAAAGAAAGAGCACAGGTGCTCGCCCTAATGGCCCAGGTAGACGCAGGTGCCGAACTCGATACCGATCTGCTGGTGCAGATAAATAAGCTAGCTGCAGAGCAATCACTAGATCTCGGCCTGGAGCTGTCCAAACAGCTGCGTTTATACCAGCAGCGCCACCAGCAACCGAATTGTATTGATTGCACGAACTCCCTGAATCAGCTGCTTTATCAGCTGCTGCCAGCACCGAAGTCTGCGCCTTCACTGCCTTTGCAAACTGAGGCAGACGGCCATTTCAGCCGTTGGCTACACCAGCAAGGGGAGAAGTCATTGTGATTAATTTCTTGATACCCGGCCTGTGCCTGTTGGCCTGTTTTGCATCATTGGTACTGTTGCGCCGCCGAGGCGCCAAGCCGTTCGACTATGGCCTGCAACTGACCATTTGGTTGAGTGCCTGGATGCTCTGGCAGCCGCCGGCAATCATTCCCGCCGAGCGCAATATCTCTATCGACAGCAAACAGCTGGCGAGCTCACATCCAATAAATCTCAATGGTGTGGAATATATCTCTCTCAATGGGGAGCCACTCGGCCGCGACAAACTGCGGGACCTGGCACCGGTGCGTCTGGAGTTATCGAAGATCCAGGGATCTGATGGCCACTGGGAATTGGACTGGCAGCGGCAAATTACCTTGGGTGATTCTTTAAAGTTAAAGGTTCACAACAACCAGCCACTGACTGAAAACGTAAAAATTAGCCTGCTCAATCCCTACGGCCATATTGAAGACAGTCTTGAGCTGAAAGTGGGAGAAACAATTCAGGCACAACTCACTGCCACTCCAAAACTCGCGGGCCCCCAGCTATACCGAGTACGGACGGAAAGCGAAGCCGGCGAAACCCATACAGATCCTTTACCCATCCTGGTGCGAGAACCGCTCCAACCCAAATTATTATTGTGGCTGGCACGCCCCTCTTTTGAGACGGCAGCCCTCTCTCGCTGGCTGCGTCAATCCGGTGTAACAGCACAAGTGATGACCCAGTTGGCACCTGAAATTAGTAGAAAAGAAACCCTCAACGGGCTTCCCCTTACCCAGTCTGCGGATTTACTTACAAAGGAAAGTCCCTTCGATTTAGTCATACTCGATAGCAGTTTGTGGCCACAGCTCTCCTCTCAACAAAAGCGTCAGCTCAATGAGCTCGCCACTACAAAGTCACTGTTATGGTTAGTCGGTGACGATTCCTCTGAAGAGTTTCTCCAATACGCTGCTGGCCACTCCATGCCTCTGCAAAAGGGAAAAGATACCCATTTACACTCCGGCTTTGGCTACCAAAAAGCGGACAATGCGGAGATCCCCCCACTGCGCAATCCTGGCTTGATAGCTATGCAGCCTAGCTCCTGGGACTTCTTACTGGGCAATGAAGAAACTCCCCTTTTCTGGGGACGGTCAACCCAGACGCAGCACCTGGGTTTTATCCTATTTAGCGACAGCCACCGCTGGCTGACCAGTGGGTTTGCTACTGAATTCGCCAGCCTGTGGAAGTCGATTATTGATTACCAACTCAAACACTTGGGAAGTCAGCAGCCAGTAACCCTCTCCGATGAGTTACCGCGGACTCAGGAACGCATCACCCTATGCAGCCCACTTTTTTCTAATCAGAGCCCAGTGTTATTAAGCTCCCGAGAAAACTCCCAACCCATCAGTGGAGTCGCCGTAAGTAGTAATTCCCAGGGCCAGTGCTACAGCTTCTGGCCACAGAGTTCTGGCTGGCATCAGCTTAAGACGGATTTGAAGGGCGAAGCGGCATTGGATTTCTATATCTTTGCCAAGGAGGACTGGCCCCAGTGGCAGCAGTCTGTAAATGACAGGGAGACCCGACAAATGGCTAGTGCACGCCTGGGCCCAATAGGTAATAGCCAGGCAAGCAAAGTACCGCTTGAGCGCCAGTGGCCGGCGCTTATTTTGCTGTTACTGGTGTGCATAAGCTGGTGGCGGGAACGCAGGCTATCGAGCAGGTCACTCTCTTGAAGACTGCGCCGAAGGTTTATTACCCGGTTGCGCCTCCTGCTTGGGGAATATCAGCTGATCGACGGGATAACCCAGGGCTTTGGCTTTTTGTATAAACTGCTCCAGTACATCCTTGGGCATAGTCGGGGTGCGGGACAAAATCCACAGATAGGATTTATCGTAGCCGGATACCATCGCGTATTGATAATCGTCTGTCAGATCAATAACGATATAAGACGAATAAAAAGGGCCGAGAAAAGAAACCTTCAGGTGGGCTATATCACTCGGGCCGACAAATTCAGCCCGCCCCTCTGCCAGCTGCCAAGCATCGCGGGCCTTCGAGTAACCGGTATTGACCACTGCAACAGAGCCATCGGGGTTGAGGGTATAGTCGGCGGTTACCAAAGTGAGGCCCCGCTCGAAAGAATGGTCCAAGCGAGCAATCTCATACCAGTGGCCTAGATAGCGCTGCAGCTGGAAATTCTGTACTGGCTCAACTCCCTCCGGCACCCGTGTACAGGCACTTAGCCATAGAAGGGAAAACAGTATGACACCCAGCGAAAACAGCTTCATCTAGCCACTCCCAGCAATCTCACTTTCGAATCAGGATAAAAGGCAAGTGTTTCACATGGTCAGGATAGTTTCCACGATGGGTATTTCACCCATAAAAAAACCACCGCGCGGGTGGTTTTTCATCGCTGGACTGGCCAACTTATTTTTCTACGAAAGCGCGCTCAATCACATATTCGTGCGGCACGCCTGCACGGGTCTCCTTGAATCCCCAGTCATCAAGGATATTGGTGAGGTCCTTCAACATTGCCGGGCTGCCGCACAACATAAAGCGGTCTTCCTCAACATTTGGCTTGGGCACATCCAGATCAGTAAATAGCTTACCGGACAGCATCAAGTCAGTCAGACGACCGGTATTACGGTAGGGCTCACGGGTTACAGTGGGGTAGTAAAGCAGCTGCTCACGCACCATCTCACCAAAATATTCATGCTCAGGTAGCTCCTTCTCGATCTGCTCCTGATAGGCCAGCTCAGAGACATAGCGCACGCCGTGGGTAAGAATTACCTGGTCGAAACGTTCGTAGACCGTGGGGTCTTTAATAATGCTCATGAAAGGTGCCAAACCAGTACCCGTTGAGAGCAACCACAGGCGCTTGCCGGGTAGCAGGTGATCCGCAACCAGAGTACCGGTGGGCTTCTGGCTCACGTAGATCTCGTCGCCTGGTACAATCTTCTGCAGGCGGGAAGTCAGCGGGCCATCGGGAACCTTGATACTGAAGAACTCCAGCTCATCTTCGTAATTGGCACTGGCAATGGAGTAGGCACGCAGCAGTGGACGACCGTTGTCCTGTTGCAGACCGATCATCGTGAAATGTCCGTTCTCAAAGCGAAAACCCGAATCCCGGGTGGTCTTAAAGCTAAACAGCGTGTCGTTCCAATGATGGACTTCCAACACCTTCTCTATATTCAATTTGGACATAAACTTAAAACCGGTTATTCCACGAGTCTCTTGATAGTTGAATTTTAGCCCTGGAAGATCTATTGGCAAAGTGGGATATTTCGATATTCCTTATCTATTTTAACGATCAAGTGGAGATTTCTCTTTGCGCTATACCTTGCGCCAACTGGAAGTGTTCCTTGCCTGTGCCCACCACGAGAATGTGAGCCGTGCAGCGGAGAGCCTGAGCATGTCACAGTCCGCCGCCTCCACCGCCCTCAAGGAGTTCGAACAGCAGTTTGAGCTGCGCCTGTTTGAGCGCACCGGCAAGCGCCTGCGCCTAAATGAGCTGGGTAGGCAACTATGGCCCAAAGCGGAAGAGCTGCTGGAACGGGCACAGGAACTGGAACAAAGCCTGGCCAGTCATCGCGATCTGGGACGGCTAAAAATAGGGGCAACCCTAACTATTGGCAATTACCTGGCAGCGAACGTGATGGCGCGATACATGGAAGAGCAACCCGGCACACGCGTAGAGTTGGAGGTCGCCAATACCTCGGCAATTACAGAGCGGGTGCTCAACTTTGAGCTGGATCTTGGGCTTATAGAAGGCGAATTTAATCACCCGGATCTAGAGATGATTCCCTGGCGCAGTGATGAATTAGTCGTCTTTTGCGCCCCCTCTCACCCCCTGGCCAAACGCAAGCGCCTAACAGACAAAGATCTGCTCAAAGCCACCTGGATTACCCGGGAACCTGGCTCCGGCACACGTCAGACTTTTGAGCGAGCAATGGTCGGATTACTTCCAAACCTTCATATATTGTTGGAGCTGCAGCATACAGAGGCAATTAAGCGAGCTGTGGAAGCTGGGCTCGGTATCAGCTGCCTATCTAGGGTCTCTTTAGCAGACGCCTTGAAGCGGGGCTCATTGATCGAATTGCCGGTATCACAGAGGAACTTTCACAGAGAATTTTATTTCGCTCTGCATCGGCAAAAATATAGGAGTTCGGGGATTGAGCGGTGGTTAGAATTGTGTCGAAGCGTATAAATAAAAAACCACCCAATAGGGTGGTTTTTTTCCAAACAAGTGCTTATTTTACACGCACCAGCTGAGATTTCATTTCTTCAGGAACTTCATCGATAGAAGCTATTGATAGGCCGCCCATAGGAGCCGCTGCAGTGTTCGGCTGCAGAGTAACATGTGCGGATTCTGGCAGTTTCCACATTGCACCAGTTGCAGGGTCAACAATCAACCAGCCGATTAGACCACCAACAAGGATATTACCAACGTACCAACCGTCCATACCCGCTTTAATCAAAAAACTCTGCTCGTTGTAACCAGCCATCTGGTATTTAACCGTATAGCTCGCAGAAGAGAAGAATCCATCAGATGCTGGCAGGGTAACAGTATCAGGGGTTACGCCACTGTGAACGTCAAAACCCGCTTCATTGATAATGGTAAAATTTGCACCGCCTGGAGTGCTATTGATTGATACCGGATAGGAACTATCACTTACGATACTTGCACAACCCGTTGCCATTAACAATCCAGTAATCGCAGCCCCCAAAGCTAATTTTTTAAACATTTTTTATGTCCTAATACGGATAATATATTTTATTTATCGGTAACTAACCGATAGGCTGCGCAATTTACCACAAACCAATAATTATCTTGTAAGAATTTATTCACAAACTATTTACAATTGGAGTAATAGTCTGTGTAACCTAATTCGTACCAAACAAGTCCCCAAAGAAATCCCCCTCATACCATGAAGGCTTATCCTCGGCATCTGCCACTTCACGGGCGATCAGATAGTTAACTTCGGTAAATTGCCTGGCCGCGGCGTAGTTCACCCCTGCATCGGGCGCATCTCCGGGTTTGTGATAGCTCTCTTTCAGGAAGGACACTTGCATAGCAGTGCCATCGATATTCGGGTCCTGTGCTTCTCGCCCAGTAATGAGGTAAATAGAAGGCACACCGCGGCGTACGAAATTGTAGTGATCGCTGCGTACGAAGATCACCTCTTCCGGCATGGGATCAGGGCTCAGTTTTAGGCCGCTACGGATTGCGGCATTTTCGGCAACCTGGCCCAGGGAAGAGTGCTCGGCACCGAAGGCAATAATGTCGCGGAACGGGTAGAGCAGCATGGGCATATCCAGATTGATATTGGCCACGATGGACTGCAGGGGTACGGTAGGATATTCGGCAAAATAGTCAGAGCCGAGCAGCCCTTTCTCTTCTCCGGTCACCGCCACAAATAAGAGAGAGCGTCGCGGAGACTGGCCGGATTCCGCAAACAGCCGTGCGGTTTCCAGCATGACCGCGATTCCTGCGGCATTATCCTGTGCGCCATAATAAATCTGACCATCCTCTTTTTTGCCGATATGGTCCAGGTGGGCAGAGAAGACTACATATTCATTTTTAAGTACCGGATCACTGCCCGGTAATACGGCCACTACATTGGGGCTGAAAATTTCCTGGTGTTTAGAGCTTGTGCTCAGCGCCGCGCGGTAGGGAAGCGCAAAACCCTTGGGGTTCTGACCTTTTTCCATATCGCTGAAGATAGCTTCCAGACTCTGCTGGGTACCGCTGAAGAGTTTGCTCGCTGCATCGAGGTTGAGCATCACACCGGGGTATAAGCCGGGGGTGGCACTGCCCGGCTCGCCTTTGCGGTTTACCCAGTCGAAAGTCTCATCGTGGCGGTGCTCCGCATAGCGCGCAAAGGGGCGACGCTTTTCACGTTCGGGTGTATAAAGGGTGATATAACCCACCGCGCCGTGACGAGCGGCGGTTTCGCGCTTGTTATAACTGGAAGCGTAGTGAGCCCCCACTTCACTGGGCAGGCTCTTGGGGCGACCACTCAGTACTACCGCGATCTTCCCTTTCACATCCAGCCCGGCGTAATCGTTCAGGCCATAGTCCGGCGCTTCAATTCCGTAACCGACAAATACCAGCTCGGCTTCCAGGCTAGCCTTCTCATTCACTGCAGAAGGTGAGGCGATGAAGTCCTCTCCAAAGGTAAGAGTGGCCTCACTGCTCTTCCCTTTCACGACAAGACTGGGCTCGGCGCCATTCCAGCTGGCACTGCGGAAAGGCACATTTTGAAAGTAGCCCTGCTCACCTGCCGGGTCGAGGCCCATAGACTGAAACTGATCGGCCACATATTGCGCCGCCTTGAGGTAGCCCTCGCTGCCCGTATTTCTTCCCTCCAGCTCTGCAGATGCCAGATAATTCACATCCCGACTGATATTGTCGATATTCGCGCTGGGCGCTGTGTCAGTGGTCACTGCGGTGCAGGCCGCCAGCAGCACTGCCAGTAGGCCGCTGAGCAGGATTTTGCTTTTCATGGAAACTCTACTTCTCGAATAAATCATCGCGGTCAGCCAGATTGCACCAGCACCGCGCCAAAAAGGTGCACAATCTTAACACGATCCGGCTTGATACAGGGATGCACAAAGTGA
Organism: Microbulbifer sp. THAF38; assembly: GCF_009363535.1. Classification (NCBI taxonomy): domain Bacteria; kingdom Pseudomonadati; phylum Pseudomonadota; class Gammaproteobacteria; order Cellvibrionales; family Microbulbiferaceae; genus Microbulbifer; species Microbulbifer sp. THAF38. The sequence continues at coordinate 83,651 of NZ_CP045369.1, read as the reverse complement.
GCAATCACTTACCTCAAGGAGGTTAATCTTCAGGGACTAGGCCGTCTTGTAGAGACCAGGGAAAGCACGGTTCAATGCTGCGGCAACCTCCTCATGAGCCCGATCAGCACAAAACTCTCCATGGGCGGCCAAATAATGTAGGAAGGGCAACTGCAGCAGGCGCTGAAAGTCCTCTTGCAGCCAACAGCGCTGGTCCCGGCCCTCAGGGGTCATTCGCGTTCGCCAGGCGGGCGGTACCTGCATACCTGCGCGTATGCCGGAAAGGCGCATCAGATTGCGGCCGCACCAGCTACAGCCGCTCCACTTTCCCCAATACTGCAAGGCATCACAGCCCAGTAATAAGCCGCCATTAAAGGGCAACCACCAAAAGGCCTCGGGATAACGACTATAACGCAGTTCCAGAAACTGACTTCCCGGTATTGGAGAACTGCCCCCATCTTTCACCAGTCTGTCCGCACTGGGAGGATAGAAGTTTGAGCCGGACTGCCGCCAAAAAGTCAGGTCGAAGTGATCCCGGTAGTAGAGGTCATCCTGACCGTGGTGATAACCAAGTCGTACCGCATGGGAAATTCGGCCTAGATCCTGCAGCTTCTCCTCCTGGGCTGGACGCAGGCGAATCGGGTTCACCAGTACCAGCTCCTCCTGCCAGCGCACTATGGCCATATTCCGATTGATAGTGACTGCCGGAGCCAGTTTGACGGTTCCCGGTACATAGAAAAGGTCTGGTAGTAGTTGGCGAATTTCGCCGTGGGGCTGAGGCTGGGGATAGTTGATACTCACAGCGAAAAGCTCAGGTGTAGTACACCCGATTACTGAGCCCGCGCAAAAGCTGTAGGGCCTGTTGCGCGCTCTCTTCCGGGACAAAGACGTGGTCGTGACGCAGGGCGTTTACCATATTGGCCACTATGCCCGCATCGGCGAGTTCTCTCGTGACGGTTGCGGTAAGACCCACCGCACTGAGACCGGAAAAGACCTGCAGGGTGATTTGTCGAAAGGGCCCGCTGGAGGCAATTCCATACTGTTGCGCCAAGCACTTGGGTAAAATTGCGCTCATGCCCTCACCTTCACGGAAAATACACAGGCTTTGCGTCAAGACTTCTTCGAGCCGGGCATCCGACACTTGGCAAAAAACGTAAGTTTCCTCTTGTAATTTGGGGCACATATTTCTCAGAATATTTGTGAGAGAAATTTCTTCTGTCATACCCGATTTGCCATTGAAAAACCTGCTTTATAACCACACAGTAAGCGGGTGCCCGACAGAGACCATATCATTCATCTATCCATCGGAATCACTTTTCCCATGGAAACACCAAGTGGTCATAAGGTCTGGATAATCAGTACTCTCTGTCAGTGATTCACACCACTACTTTGTCAGTGGTTTTTTATTTTAATTTCGCTTACGCCTATTCACGTTTTTTTTGTCGGTTTTTTTAATTCTTCGCCTTCCAGCTCAGGTTCACCCGGTGCTGGGGAGGTATTCACTTCTAAATCGGGGGAGTCTTTTTTCTCCCAACTCTGCAAGACTCGATCAATCGCTTTTTCTAAGCGCACATGGGGGAATTCCGGGCAGGGCGCACCCTTACCCGGGTCGTGCCAGGCGGACAGTGGTGCAACAAATACCACCAGGGATTTGTGCAGGCGATCGCGTCCAATACTCACCTCGGTCCAAGTGGTTTGCCAGGCAAATTTTCCTCGCACTGAATAATCGCTCTCATAGGACTTCAAGGTGAGGAAATAGGGATAGATTTTCCCTCTACGACAAATGATTCTACGACCAGTCTTGATATTGGCCATTTGTGTAAAAGGGTCAAAATACCAGTGAATATCGTAACCAAAGATAAATTGCAGTTTTCCATCTTGGGGGAGGAAGGCGTAGGAGCGGCCAGTGCCATCGGATTTCAAGCTCCATACATGCCGCGCCTCCCCATCCCGGGAAATCAGCCAGGCACCAACCCATTGACTGGCATTCAAGCGGGATTGAGCTTGCCAACCGGCATTCCGCTGCTGTGTCTTTTTTTCCTGTTCACTCTGTTTCTCCTTTTTTTTCTGCTCATCCTTCGCAAAAGCGGAAACAGCTGTGAGCAAAAATACCAGAGCCAACACCAGGGTTCTTTGCATCACAGCTTTACTCCAGTATTCGACGCTCTCCTCCCTGAGTGGAAAATTCCTATTTTATTTTTAATGAGTGCTAACCAAAAAATCAGCTGGCAATGTTGGGACAATTGCTCCCGGCCTTAGGAGTGTTCCAGCCACTCAGGCGGCGCTGGAAACTTAGCAAGCCGCCGCCCGCCTGCAGCCAGTGCCGCCCATCGATCACCGCAAATAACAGGGTGGAACGACTCCAGCCGCGAAACGCTACCGAAACTACGCCGCCTTTACAGCTAACGGATGCGCCGGTGCGCACCCGCACACGATCGCCATCCAGTTGCCAATTAATGGCGAAGCCATGGGTCAGCCTGCCTCCGGAATTAAAGCCATAGGCATAACCGGAGCCATCAGCATTAAGTTGCCACACTAGCTGGTCGTCTCCCTCACTCACCACCAACCAGTTGCCCGCCCACTTTTGTTGAGCTGATTCCGCTATTGCCGCCAGCGGCAATAGCAAAAAAAGCATCAGGGCAATGGCACAACTTTGTAGCGGGGATATACAAACAGGATTTAAAGGGGGAATACGCAAATACTTCATGCGCTGCTCTACCGTAGGTGCTCCACGGCAAGAACCGCGGAGTAGGGTTACTGTGAACGGCGGCTTGCGTCACCGCCAATGTTCCTGTCCGGTTACGGCCACAGGCCAAAAAAAACCGGCGTGAAAAATCGCACAGGCGTTATTTTTCACATCCCTTGCTTAGTAAGGCTAGACGCAAAATCCCACAGTGGCATTAGAAGCATTAAAAATATTTATTGAGGCGCCACTGTGAGGGAGTGGAATTAGGCAGGCAGGTGGAGTGGGTTTAAGGAATAGCTTATTTGGACTGTGCGTCCGACAGATTTTTATCCGCCCGCCACACACGGTATTTCAGCTGTACACCCTCTGGCAGATACACCACTAGAGGCTGGCTACTGGTATAAGGCAGTATCAGTCCCTTGCCGCGCACGCGGATAAAACGGCGGGATTCAGAGTCGGGCCCACACACCTTACTGGTACCCTGCGCGGGCTTCAGGTCCGCCAGCACATAATAGGGATAACCCCAACCCGGCAATACCTGGCGCTGTAAAGGCGCATTGAAACTGCGAAGGTTACAGTCGGCCAGTGCATTTTTACCCGGCACCAGCTCAACCATAAAGCGGCTCTCATCGACCACCTTGGGCAGCTCTATCACATGGCGATATTTCCCTTCTACTTCTGACGGGAAAGCATCCAGAGGCTCGGCCGCCTGAAGCGGCAGTGCATAACAGAGGATAAGGACGGGCAATAGAGATCTTGCCATGGTGACTTCCTCACGGCTGGACAACTGACCTGGCGTACAAACACCTTAAAGTCTAGACCGCTTTCTCCAACGCAATCCCCACCAAAGAGAGAGCCCAAGCGCTAGCGCCAATGCAAACAGCAGCGTCGCCCACAGATAACTGATACCGCTGCCCGGCATCGGTTCGAGCCGTGCTCTGGCCCTAGCCAGCAAGGTGCGTAAATTTTGTATAGAAGCAATCACATCCGTGTTGGGTGCGGCAGAGATCACTTCCCGTCGCAATTTTTTCCATTGAGTTTGAAGCTGGCTGTACAAAACCCTGTCTCGTAACTCAATGGACTGCTGCAGGGGCTGGTAGCCCTCGCGATAGGCAAGCATCAGCTTGTGGTAAGCACCGGCGTTGTCTCCTCCCCGGTAATCGGTTTCCGCCAAGAGCAGTAGCCCCTCGGCACGGGCCAGAGGATGTTCTAGGGAGCGCACCAAGTGGGGATGTCCCCTCCACCACATCAGGGCATTCCTGGCATCAGTGGGCAACTCTACCGGGCGGGTCACCGCCAAACCCGGCAGTCCGACCAGGGCCGGGTAGCGCTCGGCAAGATCAGCGGAAGGTGGCAGTTGGTTCTTCACAGCAAGGGCGGCAACGGTTACCGCCAACGCCCAGCGTTGCCGGCTATCCAAGTCGCCATCGACCCGATTGCTATGTACCGTATCCACGGTGGGATCGAGGGTATTGTAGAGGTCGTAGAGACTGAAACTCGCCATACGCGCGGCGTCGCGCAGGTCTGGTACCGCGCCACCACCCTGCCCCCAGCTACCGTGGCACCTGGCACAACGCTGTTGGAAAAGGGGTGCCGCCAGATTGGCCGCGGGCAAAGACTGCGTGGGGGAGCGCTGCATCTGATAGAGGGCCGCCAATCGATCGGCGATCTCATTGGCCTTCCTGCGCACAGCATCAGCATTATCGCGACGGCCTATCGCCTCCTGCAAGGCTCCAATACTCCTCTCCAAAGCGGAACGGCCAGGTTTGTCTGGTAGTTGCCGTACCAGTTCCAGTGCCTGAGTGGCATGGTGTTGTTGCAGTCGATAGAGGTCTGTATCGAGGATTCGGTCATCATCGACAGAGTCCCCATAGTCCACAGCGATATAGGAAAGCAGATTGCTCGCACGCGCGGCCAGTCTGTCATTCTCCATTGTCTGCTGTGCCCATAGGGACGGAAAGGAGAGAATCAGCAAGCACAAACAGATCCATAGATATCGCAAAGGTGACTTCCTGTTCCAGGCTGCTGCGGTAGAAAATGGGCTTACTCAAGTGTGGCAAAAGTGCAGATACAAAAAACCCCGCACTGGGCGGGGTTTGTTTTTGGCTGGGCTATCAGCCTCGATCGGCGCGTTCTTTAGCGATCAGGTAGTCCGCCACCTGCAGCATCAATTCCTGTCCGTTGCTCTTGCCCTTGTAACCCGGCAGAGAGGAGCTGATACGGTATTTACCGGCCACAACCACTTCCGGAGTGCCAGTCATCTTATAGGCGCGCTGGTTGGCCACACCCTGCTTAACCTTGCTGTTGATGGCGAAGGAGTTCATCAGTTTGGCGGCCTTGGCACCATCGGCACCGTGCTTATTGAACAGGGCTTCGATAGCGGCCAGGTCGGGTTTAAAGTCACGGCCTTCGCGAATCGCCAGCATCTGGCGCTGGTTGTAAATGGTATTGAACAGAGGGGTGTGCATTTTATCCAGAACGCCCATGGCATCCGCCACATAGAACAAACGGGCATGAACATCCATCACCGGCTGCCAAATTGCCGGCAGCTTCACCAAAGCGACATCACTGGGCATTTTTTCTTGCCAGCGGTCCAGAGTCGACTCGAAGTGGTAGCAGTGGGCACAGCCATACCAGAACATCTCGGTCACTTCGATCTTGTTGGCATTTTTCTGCGCTACCGCCTGTGGCAGCACCTGGTAATGTTGGCCGGCCTTAAACTCTCCGCTTTCCTTGGCGCAGGCAACAAGGCTGAACAATACAGCGAAAACCATTGTTATAGGGGCGAGCACTGCTCTCATAAGTCTTCTCCAGCTTCTATATTCGTGGTTCGAGCGCCTGATCTGGCGACATACTGTCGGGCCACTGAGGACACAATAGACAGCGCTGATTATTTAAGTTCCCCGCGCCGGGCGCAAGGCGAGGTCGCAAAGGTGGCAATACTTTACCCAATTCCCACCCCCATGCGGGAGCGTCGGACACAAAAAAGGCCGGTGTGTGACCGGCCTCTCGTTGCTGTGGCTAACCGATTTAGTCGGTCAGGCCAGCGATGTAGTTGGCAACCGCCTTGATCTCGGCATCGGAAAGCTGTTTGGCCACGGTGCGCATGGTGCGGACTTCACCATCATTGGCACGAGTGCCCGCACGGAAGGCTTTCAACTGCGCTTCAATGTACTCCGGATACTGACCGGAAAGACGCGGATAACCTGCAGGGGCATTGCCCTGGCCAGTGGGCGAGTGACAACCCATGCACGCCGGCACGCCGGTTTCCTTGTTGCCAGCGCGGTAGAGCTTGCGGCCCAGGATCAGGCTATCGACACTGTCACCGCTATTTAGCATCACCGGGAAGGCGGTAGAGCCAGTCAACTGCATTGGCTGGGAGGCGAAATAGGCGGCGATATCCTGCAGGTCTTGGTCTTTGAAACTGTCCAGCTGACCGATCATCTGCGGTATGTCGCGGGTTTTGCTCTGAATATCCTGAAGCTGCTTGTACAGGTATTTTTCACCGAGGCCGGCGATTTTTGGGAAAGCCGGCGACAGGCTGTTGCCATCAGCGCCGTGGCAGGCGGCGCACTGGGCGGCCTTAGCCTTGCCCGCAGCAGCATCGCCCGAGGCCATTGCAAAAGGTACGGCCCCCAAGCCGAAAACCAAACCGAGTGCCAGAGCAGTGTTCTTGATAATGCTGTTCATACGTCGTCCCGTTGCGCGCTGAGATATGGCGTTTCGTGTCGCCCCCGATAGTCCTGCGACGCGAAAACCGCGGCATTATATACTTGCGCGCCAAGCGAGTGTACTGAATCAACAGACTTAAACGATGCCAATTAACAAATTTGAAGCCCAACCACAGAAACTGAACTATCGTTCCATACGATTTCTCACCAGCGCCCCTACTCTGGCCGAGTGTCCGGAGGACATTGGCGCAGAGGTCGCCTTTGCCGGCCGATCCAATGCCGGTAAGTCCAGCGCCATCAATGCCCTCACCGGCAACAATAAGCTGGCGCGCACCTCCAAGACCCCCGGACGCACCCAGCTGATCAACTTTTTCAGCCTGTCAGAGGACCAGCGCCTGGTGGACCTTCCGGGTTATGGCTACGCCAAGGTCGCCCGCTCCATGAAAGACGAGTGGCAGCGCCACCTGGCCGAGTATTTGGAACAACGCACCTGTCTGCGCGGACTGGTGCTGTTGATGGATATACGCCAACCCCTCAAGGAGTTCGACCTGCATATGCTCACCTGGGCGGTAGAGGCGGGCCTGCCTGTGCATATCCTGCTCACTAAAGCGGATAAGATGAAAAATGGCCCGGCCAACAACGCCCTCTTTGCCGTGGAGAAAGCCCTTAAGGAACAGGAGCTCAGTCGCGGCGTCACCCTGCAAACCTTCTCTTCACTGAAAAAAACCGGGCTCGACAAGCTGGAGCGCAAACTGAACACCTGGCTGGCGCCTCAACCAGAGCCAACCGAACCGACTGAGGCAGAGCCCTGAGGCAAGCGCCCGGAGGGACTAATTCCGGGCACGCTCCTTCAACCTGCTCTGATTGTTGGGCAATAAGCCCAACACTCTCAATATGGCGGCAGTCGAGAAGGTCGGGGACTCCAAGACCACCGTATCAGTTCGGCTCCTCCGAGATGCTGTCCCCTGTCCGCGTCAGCGAGCGCAGCAACAGCTGACGCAGGCGCCGGCGCGCCTGGGGCGTAGCACAGTGCAGCGCCTCCGCGCAGAGAGCACGCTGTGCGAGCAGGTCCACAAGGGCATCCTCGCGAATAGAAACGGTCAGCAGGCGCGGGGACTCTTTTGGTGCCTCTGCCGGCTCTGCCTCAGTGCAACTGCAGGCTTGCCCCGCCGTGGGATACGGGTTTTTCCCCGGCAAGAAGGAGTTCCGGCTTGCCATCTCCATCCGAATAGAGTGCGCTGATACAGTCAGCGGCAAGCTGCTGTTTATCGCGATCTCCCAGCTGGCGGGCGAGAACAGAACTGGCTCCCACAAGGAGGTAATGGTGGTGTTTTTCATCTCCCTGATTCCGGTAGGCCGCCATCAACTGGGCGGCACTGTCACTAAAACGCGTCGCAGAGACGGCATAGCTGGGCCACTCGCGTGTGAGTAACATTCCAGCCACATCAAATGCGCAACCCAGATAGGGAATCGCCTCACTATGGTTCCCTTCCTCGCAAAGCATCCTGCCGCGCTCCATCCAATCCAACCACGCCTGTTCCGCACGATCAGTGTTATCGATCAACCATTGGCGGTGGTTTGCACATAGGTAACGTAAATTCACGGTAACCCCCCTGTTAGATTTAATCTAAAGATAATGAGAAACATTATCATTTGCAAGCGCATTTGTATTTGCGTGGTGCGATTTGAGATAGTCTGGGGTGTGCCAAAATCCAGGTATAAAAAAAGCCGGCAGATGGGGGCTGCCGGCTAGGGGTCAGTGCCCTTGGGGTGGGGCACTTGCCAGACGCACCCAGGGGGACGGGTACGCCTGAGGGTTCCTCTAGTATGCAAACTCTTTGCATATTGAAAGGTTAGGCTGGCAGAGATTTGTTTCCCAGCCAGTAAACACCACGATCAGAGGTCTGCGAATCCTATGCCCTTTCTCAGCCTATTTCCGGAAATAGATTCCAAAGCCAGCAATAAATCAGTGGCTATGGAAAGGGTTCGCCAGTAAAAATTTTAAGAATCCTCTTTCGTCCGGACAAAAAAAACCCCGGTTTTGGGGAATTCCGGGGTTAAAAAGCTGAACGCTTTGGGGTTAGGGAGCAACAATGATCTGTATTCTTGGATAGGGCATTTGCCCTGTTTGTTCCCATTTCTTAAGTAAATAAATGTAAACGCGGCTCGAGTGCGGGAAAGATAATGCGTGATATTCGTGGGTCGGATTCTTAAAAAATGATTGATGCGCCAAAAGCAGGCAAAACCATAAAAAAGTCGACGACTGTTTTGTCGATAAGAGGCCTTTATCGATAAAAAGTTAAAGAGTGAGCTCGCTCACCGGGCCGCAATCGTGCAGGCGTCGAATCGCTTCCGCCATCAAGGGCGCACAGTCGAGCAAGTGAAAGTTCTGCGGCAAATGTAACTGGGGCAGAGAGTTGGTCACTGCCACAGCATCCAAGGGCAGTTGTGACAAGTCCGCAAAAGCATCTCCACTAAATTGGCCGTGGCTGGCCAGCGCCAGGATACGCTGGGCTCCGGCCCGCTGCGCGGCTTCAACCGCTCGACAGAGTGTTGCGCCACTGGCGATAAGATCATCCACGATCAACACGACCGCCCCGCGCACCTCTCCCACCAGGGTGCCACCACTGATCTTCTCACCCTGGCGGTACTTCTCCACGAAGGCACTACTTACCGGACGCCCCAGGCGCTCACTCAGTGTCTCGCGCAATTTCTCTGCGCGTTTTATCCCCCCCTCATCTGGGGACAAAACCACCAGGGGCCGCGGCTCCGTCTTCAGTCGGCCCAGCGCAAACTCCAATAACAAAGGCTCCGATAGTAAATGCAGGGTGCGGCAACGAAAGGCATTCTCATAGGCAGACAGGTTGTGGGCATCGAGGGTCACTACCACCTGAGTACCCACGGCCTCCAAGAGGCTGGCCAAATAGCGGGTCGGAAGAGGATCATGTAACTTGGTGCGTCGATCTTTGCGCCCATAACAGAGGTAGGGCATTACCGCGGTAATACGCGCGGCACCGGCATCGCGTAAAGCGCCGATAAAAAACAAACAGCGCAACAGTTTTTCATCGACACTGCTGTATTGCTCCCTGTGCAGGGATTGCACCAGGAAGACATCCGCTCCCTCGACATCATCCAGGGGGCGCACCTTGTGCTCACCATCGGCAAAGCAGCGCTCCTCATGCCGGGCCAGAGGTTCACCCAGGGCCGCAGCCACGCGACCGGCAAAGTCGGCGCCGGCATCCAAACTGAATAGCTTCAATCTACTCATAGCAGGCTCGCGCGAAACCAGCGCACAGTCATACGCACCACTTCATCCATGGCTCCAGGCTCCTCAAATAAATGGCCGGCATGGGGTATCAGATGTAAACGGGGCTCGTTGACCATATGCTGGAGCGCTTCTTTATTCAACTCCAGTACCTGCTTGTCATCGCCGCCCACCAGCAGCAGTGTGGGCGCCTTGACCAGAGGCAGGTCCGACCCGGCCAGATCCGGTCTGCCGCCCCGTGAAACCACCGCGCCTACCAAAGATGGTCGCTCGGCGGCGGCGATTAGCGCTGCCGCAGCCCCGGTGCTGGCTCCGAACAAGCCGATATGCAGAGCCCGGGTAGTTTCCCCCTGCGCCGCCCAATCGATCACTTCCACCAGGCGCCGGGCACTCAGGTCGATATCGAAGCGATATTCACTGGTGGCTTCGTCCGCGCGGCTCTCTTCCTCGCTGAGCAGGTCGAATAGCAGTGTGGCAAATCCCGCATCGTTCAGACGTTTGGCCACGGCAATATTGCGCGGACTAGCGCGGTTACTGCCGCTGCCATGAGCAAAGATCACCAGTGCACGCGACTCTTGAGGCAGCGTGAGAGACGCCTGCAGGGTTTTATGCTCCGCTGCCAACGCAATAGTTTTGCTCTGCATCAATGGTCCTCAAGACAGACAGGCGCTGGTGGCGATTGATAATCCTAGCCGCCAAGACGGTATGTCATACGAATGTATTCTCTGTAGTGCTCAGACTAGACCAGATGAGCGCCAAGGGGTCTGCGTGAGTAGCTTGTGTCACTTAAACCATGAAAAGCGTGCGCTGTGGAAGGGGAGTGAGCGAAAGACAAAAAAAATGCCCCGGACTTGGGGGAGTTCCGGGGCAAACATCTGACTTCCTTGGGGGATGATGACGCATTCCAACGATCTTGCCTTTTTAGAGGGGCTGTCGCCGGAACAGTTCCACGGTTTTCCGCAAAGAATGTAAAAACGCCGACTAAAACACGCTTATTGGCGCTTATTTCATTAAACAGGCGCCCATTAAGCCTTCTTGTACCTACGTCCCTAAGTCAGCCCCACCTGAACGTTAATGAGTGCGCCAAAGACGCTTTACGAAAAAGCTCAATGCGCTTCATCCCAGTTCTTGCCACGCCCCAGATCGACAATCAGAGGAACATGCAGCTTGGCCGCGCCCTGCATAATCTCCTGTACGCCGCCGGCCACCGTCTCGACTTCATCCTTGGGCACTTCGAGCACCAATTCATCGTGTACCTGCATAATCAGTTTCGTCGACAGTTTCTGCTCTTTAAGCCAGGCATCCACAGCAATCATGGCGCGCTTGATAATATCTGCGGCGGTGCCCTGCATAGGCGCATTGATGGCGGTGCGCTCGGCCGCTTGACGCTGCATGCCGTTGCGCGAGTTGATCTCAGGCAGATACAGGCGGCGGCCAAATAGGGTTTCTACGTAGCCCTTTTCCGCCGCCTGCTTGCGGGTATCCTCCATATAGCGCAACACACCAGGATAGCGCTCAAAGTAGCGGTCGATATAGGTCTGGGCATCGGCACGCGGGATATCCAACTGCTTGGCCAGGCCAAATGCAGACATACCGTAAATCAGACCGAAGTTGATGGCCTTAGCGCGGCGGCGCTGCTCATCACTGACGGCATCCAACGCTACTTCAAAGACTTCGGCAGCAGTGGCGCGGTGGATGTCGGCGCCATGGGCGAAGGCATCCACTAAGCCCTTATCTCCAGACAAGTGCGCCATAATGCGCAGCTCAATTTGTGAATAGTCCGCAGCAATAATTTCACTACCGCCATTAATGCGCGGGTCCGCAGTAAAGGCGCGGCGGATGCGGCGGCCCTCCTCGGTGCGGATGGGAATGTTTTGCAGGTTGGGATCACTGGAAGACAGGCGACCAGTGGCGGCCACCGCCTGGTGATAAGAGGTATGCACCCGTCCGCTGCTGGGGTCGATCATTTTCGGCAGCTTATCGGTGTAGGTATTCTTCAATTTGGCCAGGCCGCGGTACTGCATGATCAGCGCCGGTAGCTCGTGGTTGTGGGCCAGTTCCTGCAGCACCGCTTCGGCGGTGGATGGCGCCCCCTTGGGGGTTTTCTTGATCACCGGAATCTGCAGTTTCTCAAACAGAATGACTCCCAGCTGCTTGGTGGAACCCAGGTTGAATTCCTCGCCGGCCACCTCGTAGGCCTTTTGCTCCAGCTCGCGCATCTTCTGCTCGAGCTCGGCACTCTGCTCAGAGAGCATTTTCGCATCGATATAGGCACCGTTGCGCTCCATGCGCGCGAGCACCGGCAGCAGCGGCATTTCGATGTCATCCAGCACCTCCTGCAAGCTTCGCTCCCGTTGCAGGCGCGCGCTCAACTCATTGTGCAGACGCAGTGTGATATCCGCATCTTCAGCGGCATAGGGGCCGGCTTTATCCAGCTCAATCTGGTTGAAGGTAAGCTGCTTGGCGCCTTTACCAGCGATATCCTCGAAATGTACCGTGTGCTCGCCCAGGTATTTAAGTGCCAGGCTGTCCATATCGTGTCGACTGCCGGTGCTGTCTAATACGTAGGATTCCAGCATGGTGTCCCGCGCGATACCGCGCAGCGCAATGCCGTAGCTGGCCAGGATATGGCTGTCGTACTTGAGGTTTTGCCCAACCTTCTTCTGCTTGTCGTCTTCCAGCAGAGGTTTCAGCTTGGCGAGAACCTCATCGAAGGGCAGCTGCTCGGGTGCGCCCATATAATCGTGAGCCAAGGGCACATAGGCGGCGCGGTAGGGCTCTACCGCGAAAGACACCCCCACCAGCTTTGCCTGCATATAGTTGAGGCTGGTGGTCTCGGTATCGAAAGCAAAGATCTCTGATGCCTTAAGCTGCTCAAGCCAAGTGTCGAATTCTGCCATCTCGGTGACGATGACGTAGTCCCGCTCAACGGCCTCGGCCATCGCCTCTTCGGACTCTTCACTGGTCAGTTCTTCCAGCCAGCCGCGGAATTCATTCTGAGTGAACAGCTCTATCAATGCCTCGTTATTGGGCTGCGCGTTATGCAGCTCCTGCGGGTGATAGGGCATCTCCACATCGGTCTTAATGGTGGCCAGTTTATAGGAGAGTTCCGCCGCCTCGCGGTGTTCGGCCATCTTCTTACCGAGGGTCTTGGCACCGCGGAATCCCAGCGGCGCAATGGCATCCAGGTCTGCGTAGATATTCTCGAGACTGCCCAGATTTTGCAGCAGCGCCAGAGCGGTCTTTTCACCTACCCCCGGGACACCGGGAATATTGTCGGACTTGTCCCCCATCAAGGCGAGGAAGTCGATAATCAACTCCGGCCCCACGCCGAATTTTTTCACCACCCCCTCGCTGTCCATCTCAGTATTGGACATGGTATTGACCAGAGTGACGCCAGGGCACACCAGCTGCGCCATATCTTTATCGCCAGTGGAGATAATCACTTCCTGGCCCTGACGCTGGGCTTCCAGGGCCAGGGTGCCGATCACATCGTCCGCTTCGACCCCATCCACCACCAGACGCGGCAGCCCCATGGCATCGATAATGTCATGGATCGGCTGAATTTGTTCGCGCAGGTCATCGGGCATCGGCGGGCGATGGGACTTGTACTCGGCAAACATTTCATCGCGGAAGGTTTTGCCCTTGGCATCAAACACCACTACCACCGGGCTGTGCGGATGCTCCTTCAAATGGCGGCGCAGCATGCTGATGACACCGCGCACCGCGCCGGTGGGTTTGCCCTGGCTGGTAGTCAGCGGTGGCAGAGCGTGAAAAGCGCGATACAGGTAGGAGGAGCCATCCACCAGGATCAGCGGGGCGGCGGGGGAGCTTTGTTTAGTCATAAATCTCGGGATTCTGTTGTTGGTCCTGTCGGGCGCTCGCAGCGCTGGATTGGCCGATAGGATACCCCCCTTTACACAGTTTTTCCGCTCGCTGCCGTGAGACAAAACATTTACCGCCGCCACAGATCCTTGCGGCAAAGCCAACTCACCTCGACGCTGGGTCGACAACAATCGACGCAGTAACCTCACCAAATGCTCAGGCTTGTCTAGTCTTGCCGGTAGCGACTTTTACTAATCGCCAACTCCCCGGAAACAAATGCCATTCGCCGCCCACAGGTGGCACAGGGTCTTTTGTTTCCGCAAAAAGTTACCCACGAGCGTTAAGGAAGGATTCTTATTATGAGAGGAGTGATGTACGCCGCCCTGCTATTTGCCGCCCCCGTTTTGGCAACGCCGGTAGCCGCGGTCTCCGCCTGTCAGACGGAAAAGACTCAGGAAACTGCCTCCACTACAGCGGGACATGCGCAGGCGCCAGGTCACGAGCTGATGTTGGAGGAAGCTACCAGGGAGCAGAGCGAAGTCTTGTTTCAACGCCAGATGCGCCACCTGGAAAAAATGCGGCGCAAGGCCGAGCGTGATTCGGTGCGAGCGGAAAAACTTCAGCAGTTAAAGAATAAATCCGGTACTGCCGGTTAATTGCTTTACCCATGATTCTGGCCCGATCTCCCTGCCATCGGGCCATCTTTCCCTTCCTTTTCAAGTTCGGTTCAGGTCGAATCACACTCCTGGGGATTTATAAATTCACTGCTCACTTTGATCGGCTTGATCAGATATCTCACTGAGACAGCCGCGCGCCTGTGCCAATAAGGACTCAATCAAATCGAGATAGCGGGCATCGGGCCCCAGTTGTTCGCCTAGAGGGTCCAACGCGGCATACTCCAGCCCCAGGTGCTCCGCCAGCTGTCGGTCGCGGGTATTTTCAGGGACTTCTCCAAACAGGCAACCCCGCCCCACCCCGCTGAGGTCCAACATGGCGCGAGCGCCATGACCGCCACCGCTACTGTTCCCCAAAGCGCGGGTTTCCACCCCTGCGGAACCAAAGAAATGCCCGTAAGCATCATGGGTCACCACTATGGGGACATCGCGGTATGCCCACAGGGCCCGGTCCAATACTTTCTGCAAACTGGCCATAGATTGAGAAAAATCTCGCGCACGACTGCGGTACAGCTCGGCCTGCTGCGGCTGTAACTGCGCCAGGCGCTCGGCAATCAGAGCCCCAGCCAATGCCGCGTTGCGCGGGCGCAACCATAAATGGGGATCAGTAGCGTTGGCCCCCTGGTACTCATACTCGGTTGCGCCCAATAACTGCAGCTGCCTCTCTTCGGATAAAGAATTCACCTGTCCGGCCAGCAGCCCCTCCATCTGCGGCCCCAACCAAATCATTAGTAGGGACCGTTCCAGACGTGCCCGGTCAGAAACACTGGGGGCGTAATGATGGGGATCAGCCCCCTGGATAAGCACATGCACCGGCAGATTATCACCGGCAATTTCCCGAGCAATCAGCGCCAGCGGGCGCACGCTCACCACTAGCTCCGTACGTTCGACGGGCTGCGGTTTGCCACAGGCCAACAGGCTAAGGCAGAGCAACAACAGGGCAAAAAAGGAGAAAACACGCGAAGAGGGGGACATGGGAGACATTTGGCGACGTAAAACTGCGATATAATCACAACCGGCTTCGCGCCGCCAGTCCGACTGGCTGCAGGCTCTCTCGTCGAGCCCTCGCAAGGAAGCTATATACATACGGATTTTCACGCCCGCCCTGGAGATTTTGCCCTGAGCCCTTCCCCGCCGCTAATTACTGCCGACTGCGTCGCGCTGCAACTCGCTGGCCGGCAACTACTTCGGGACATCTCCGTGGAGTTGACTCAGGGAGAGATCGTTACACTGATCGGCCCCAATGGCGCCGGTAAGACCACCCTACTGCGACTGTTATTGGGCTTGACCAAACCTACGAGTGGCACTGTCTGGCGCCAACCGGGCTTGCGAATAGGCTATATGCCGCAGCGTCTGCATATCGACAACTCCATGCCGATGTCTGTGCAGCGCTTCCTGCAACTGGGGCAACCGGGAGTAAAGGCTGCCCAAGCCCAGGCCGCACTGGATAGAGTGGGTGCCGGGCAGTTGTTACAGGCCAGCCTGGCAAATCTCTCCGGCGGAGAGATGCAAAGAGTTCTGCTCGCCCGAGCCGCCTCCCGCAAACCGCAATTACTCGTGCTGGATGAGCCCACTCAGGGCGTCGATGTGGGCGGGCAAAGCGAGCTGTACCAGTTGATTGCCACCCTGCGCGATGAGTTGGGCTGCGGGGTGTTGCTGGTATCTCACGATTTACATCTGGTAATGGCTGCCACCGATAAGGTGCTGTGTCTCAACCAGCATATCTGCTGTCACGGCCACCCGGAACAGGTGAGCAGAGATCCCGCCTACCTGGCGCTCTTTGGCGACAAAGTGGCACCCTATACCCACCAGCACAACCACCAGCACAAACTAAGTGGCGACATCGCCGGCGAGTGCAACCACAATCACTCGGATACAGAGTCGAGTGGCAAAAATAGAGAGCAACAATAAGTGGTCGAGTTCGGCGAATTACTGCACAGCCAATTTCTCTGGTATGCCCTGGGCGCCGGTCTGTTGGTGGCTCTAGTTAGCGGTCCACTAGGCTGTTTTGCCGTCTGGCGGCGCATGGCCTACTTCGGTGACACACTGGCACACTCAGCCCTGCTCGGCGTCACTCTAGGCTTTGTACTGCATATCATGCCCACCCTCGCCGTTGGTGCAACCTGCTGTTTGCTGGCGATTCTGCTGGTGTACCTGCAGCGCAGGCAGAAATTAGCCGTGGATACCTTATTGGGTATTCTCTCCCACTCGATGCTGGCACTCGGTATCGTGACAGTCAGCCTGTTCGAAATTAAGGTGGACTTACTCTCCCTGTTACTCGGCGACTTGCTCGCCGTCGGCAGCCAAGACCTGGTGCTGATGTCTATTACCGCAGTGGGCATCCTCGCCCTGCTCTATTGGCTTTGGGAAAAACTATTGGCGTTCACACTACACGAGGAGCTGGCCTCAGTAGAGGGTGTGCCGGTAGAGAGAGTTCGTATGGCGCTCATGCTGATGTTGGCCCTGCTAATTGCCATCGCCATGAAAGTGGTTGGTGTGTTGCTGATCACCGCCCTGCTGATAATTCCCGCCGCCGCCGCGCGCAGGCTCTCGCACACCCCGGAACAAATGGCTATATTGGCATCCCTGATCGGCTGCCTCGCCGTAGTATTCGGCTTGCTCGCCTCTATTTTATGGGACACCCCTGCAGGCCCATCTATTGTCCTCGCAGCCGCGGTGTTTTTTCTCTGTAGCCAGCTGCGTCCACTACAGAATGACTAGCTTACTTTTAAGCAGTATTTGATCCCTGCTTACCATTTCCAAAGCACCGCCATTAACTGGTTTGGCGTTTATTTCATTAAAAAAAAGCGACCCACTTCACCCATTCATCGACAGGGCCAGTGGCCAGCTCTGAGCTAATTGTTTCAGTTTTCCGCCATTGCTAGTGTTGCTCGACGACCAGCCAATTTGGGCCAGTCACGGACTATGAAAATAAAAAAGTTGAGCAAGAAACATGGAAAAATTCACTCTCCGTCGCAATGTGTTGGCTTCAGCCATTTTGGCTGCGGCCGCAACAACAACCCCACAAGCTCTTTTCGCCGCCGAGGAAGGCGCAATTGAAGAGATCACCGTTGTGGGCTCCCGAATCAGCCGCAACTCTGAATTTGAAAACGCTACCCCGATCCAGGTAATGGACCGCGAAAGCATCGAGAAATCCGGTTATACCAATCTACAGCAGCTGTTTGAGAAAAATCCCGCCGCCGGTAACGGCACCTTCTCCACCCGCGGCAACAACCAGGATTCCACCGCCAATGGTGCTGCTGCGGTGAGTTTGCGCGGTATGGGTGCCGATGCCACGCTGGTATTGGTTAATGGCCGCCGTGTTGCTATCAGCGCCTTTGCTGAGGGAATTACCACTAACTTCGTCGATATCAACAGCATTCCATTGGCTGCAGTTGAGCGTGTAGAAGTTCTAAAAGATGGTGCCTCCGCCATTTACGGCTCTGATGCGGTAGCCGGTGTGGTTAATCTGGTGCTACGCAAGGATTTCGAAGGCACTGAAGTATCGATGGACTACGGCAGTGCAGATGGCTATGACGAGCAATCATTCTCGGCTGTTTGGGGCATAAATGGGGAAAACTCCAATTTCACCGTTATTTTTGATCACCATAAAAACAGTCGCCTTTCCAGTACAGAGCGCAGCGGTCTGGATACCGCCAACCAAACCAGCCGAGGTGGTGAAAACTTCCGCTCAGCTCGCGGCTTCCCTGGAACTTTCATCTTACCAATGGCAACCAAAACGACGCCAGATTCCAGTTGCCCTGAGGACCGTATAGCAGTCCTCAGTGTTGGTCCTGTGTGTAGCTATGATTACGGCCCCTGGACCCTGATCACACCCGAAGCGGAACGCACTGGATTATTAATGCTGGGTCATAAACAATTAACTGAAAACGTTGAATTCTTTAGTGAAGTTGCCATTCAACACAACACCTCTGTAGCTCAAGGTGCGCCTACGCCTCTAGATACAGAAGCGGGCCTCTATGTGCCAGTAGACCACCCAAATAACCCTTATGGCGAAGAGGTTAATATCGCCTTTTACCGCACAGTAGATGCAGGAGCGCGTCAATGGAGCATAGAAACCGATAACCTGCGTGGTGTTTTCGGCTTGCGAGGTTCTATCGCCAATTGGGGCTGGGAAGCATCTGTACAGCGCTCACGCAGCGAGTCTAAACAGACAGGAAGTAAGTCCCAAGGTTGGGTACGCACCGACCTGCTCCAAGAGCAGATTAATGCCGGTAATTACAATCCCTTTGGCGGCGTACAAAATCCGGACTCAGTGATTGATGCCATCACCACCAATCTAGTCCGCCAGGGCAAGTCTGAACTGACTAGCTACGATTTCTCAGTCAATGGAGATTTGATCGATACTCCTTATGGCACCATTGCTATGGCTACTGGTTTGGAGTATCGCGAGGAAAAAGCTTCCGATTCTCCAGATGACCAATTCCAGCGCGGGCTAATATTTGGCACTGAGTCTGTGTCCGCCAGCGCCAGCCGTGATATCTCCTCGGCTTATGTCGAAGTAGCCATCCCCCTTCCCGCTAGGTTCGACCTCACATTGGCCGCTCGCTACGACGATTACAGTGACTTTGGCAGTACCACTAATCCCATGGCCAAACTGCTGTGGAGCGCCACTGATCAATTATCTCTGCGTGCATCCTGGGGCACCGGCTTCCGTGCACCTTCTCTTGCACAGATAGGTCTAGGTGACTCACAAGAATCCGTATTCTTTGCAGATACTTATGGCTGTGAAGCTAATGGCATTGAAGATTGTGGCAAGCTTGATTACACAATTATCTACTCAGAAAACCCAAACCTCGATGCAGAAGAGTCCGAGTCCTACAATATAGGTGCCATTTACGAACCTATTGAGGGCCTACAACTGTCTTTGGACTATTGGAATATCACTCAGGAAGGCAAAATTGATGACGTTCCATATGGCTATGTCTACAACCTTCATTGTAACGATCAGAACAGCAGTATCTGCCTTCGTGATACACCACTTCAAGGTCAATCTTTAGGATCACTACAGTCTATACGGAACGGTTTTACCAATATAGGCGAACAAGAAGTATCCGGAGTAGATCTAACTATTCTTTACGATGGCTTAGAGCTGGCCAGTGGTGAGATTGGCTTACGTCTGGATTATTCTTACCTGGCAGAATTCGAGCGTGTTGAACTGGATTCCACTGGTGAAAAATTTATTACCCGTGACCAAGCTGGAGAATACGAGTATCCACAGCATCGCTGGAACGCTACTGCCGATTGGACTTTTGACACCTTTAGTTTTAGTGCAGGACTCAGCTATATTGGAGAATTTGAAGATACACCGGATATAGACTTCGATGGTAATCTCGACTATGAAAGCCACAGCACTCGTACTGTTGATTCTTTCGTGACCATGAATATGCAAGCACGCTATATCGGTTTCGAAAATATGGTTTTAAGTCTCGGTGCGGACAATATCTTCGATGAAGAACCGCCCTTTGCAATAGGTGATGGCGATACCGATCTTTATGGCTATGTAGAATCACAGCACGACCCTCGCGGTCGTTTTATCTACGGAAAAATGACCTATAACTTCTAGGTAAGTAGCCTTCAACCAAAAAGGGAAGCCAATGGCTTCCCTTGTCCATTTAGAGATCTAAAAATTACCTTACCGATTTATTTCTTTTGGATCGATTTCTAACTGGTTCATAGCCCGCTTTATGGAACTCATAGACCGTCAATACTACCCCCACAACCAGACAGATAAACACACCAATCCCTATCATCAAAATCAAAGAATCAGACATAATAATCATCTTCTTGCTAGCAAGGCAGAAACTTTAAAATAGATACCAATTGATAGAATACTGGGAACCCACAGAGCAGTAAAAACACCTTGCTCCTTGTATCCGTTAAACCACAAGTATCCAGATAAGCAAAAAGAGATCAAAGCGGCCAATAAAATAAAGAAGTCGGAAGCCTTTAACATTGAATTAACCATCAATTTTAGTCGAAATTAAAAAATTCAACTCATCTAATAATAAGCTTATTTATGCTATTAAAGAAATAAGTAACACCAACATTCAACAATATTGAACATTAGAGGCGCCGTTGTTCAGAAACCCTGTCAATGGAATATCATCCACTCTTGCGTTAAAAGCCAAGAAAACTTATCTAGGATGCCAATCTATAGTTTCAATACGACTAGATAAAGGACTGCTGACAGCATAGCCTAGGAGAATATAATACAAGTCGGAATTAGCGCCCATGAAAGGCCGCATAAGTTTCGTTACCTTGCCAGACCCTAAGTAAGTTTCCACCAAGGATCTTTTTAATGTCTTCTTCACTATAACCTCGCTCCAGAAGACCGAAAACTATATTTGGATATTCTGAAACATCTTTCAGACCAATAGGAAGGCTATCACCAACACCATCAAAGTCTGAGCCAATTCCTATATGGTCAACACCGACCAAGTTGCGAATATGATCAAAGTGATCAAGAACGTCGTCTAAGTTAGCATAGACAAACTTATCTTTATATAAAGACCTGGTGTATTCTTCGATTATTGGGCTTTTTTTGCTCAGATTACTTTCCCTCATGTAGCTTTCAACCAAAGCAGCTATTGAGGCCTGGGAAGAGCGCGATTTAGCACTGATAAAGGTAGATCCAAAATTCACCATAATCAGTCCACCCTGCTCTGCAAGAGCAATAATCATTGCATCGCTCATATTACGCTCAAAACCCGGGGTGAAATGTCTGGCCGAAGAATGCGAGGCTATTACTGGGGCTGAAGAAATTTCTATAACCTGCCAAAAGGCCTCATCGGAAACATGAGAAACATCAATCATAATACCTAGAGCATTCATTTCACCGACCAATTTCTTGCCAAATTCACTCAGTCCTTTCCAGGGACGTGAATCATCATAAGAGGAGTCAGAAATATGATTGCTCTTTGAATGGGTCAGGGTTATATAGCGAACTCCCCGGTTATAGAAATACTCCAAATTTTCTAACCTCCCTTCAATAGCAGCGCCATTTTCCATCCCGAGAGGAAGAGAGATTTTACCTTGCTCAACTTGTTTTCTTAATTCATCTATGGATTTAGGGATAGCGAACTTATTGGGATAAGTGGCAACCAAGTCCTCGACGCTACTTATCAACTGGTCGGCATAATCCTTTGCGGTGCCATTAGTTTCTTTCTCAGCGGGGATATATATCGACATGAAAGGCGCATTTAAGCCTCCGCTCTTAGCTCTGGGAAAATCAAAATCTCCACCTTCAGTACTTATGCCAACATCTAAGTTTTCTTGCGAAATTCTATAGGGTACATCGATATGACCATCAACTAAAATGTTCTCCTGAGTCAGCTTTTTCGCAAGAGCGCGGCGGTCATCGTGAATTGATTTATCACAAGCCACAAAAAGTAAAATTATTATAAATATATTCTTTTTCATTGAGTATCTCCTAACGGTTAAACTTTTATCCCAGGATACCTTATGGAGGATTATCGTCATAACCTATAAAAGCATGATAATTTTATTAAATATAAAAAATTATATTTCTTATACTAACTTGCTTTCGGATAATAAGTTGCTTCCAGAATTAACCAGGAAGAGGGTAAGGCAGAATCATCATATGAAGAACATTAACTCCCCAATGGGCCAATACACAAAGCCAAATATTTCTGCGTAAATACCAGAGAATCGAGTAACAAAATGAAGCTAAGCTAAGCAATATGATCGCTGCCAGTTCTGCCGACCAACCAATATGGAGTAAAACAAATATCGCAGTAACAATTGGCACAAAAACCCATCGCCAGCTGACAAGGGTCTCCTCTAAACCCCTTTGTAATATCCAACGAAAAAAGCCTTCTTCACTGATGCTTACTATTAAGAGATTTATAAGAGCAGCAATTACTATCGTCAATGATAATTTTATAGATGGTCCATATAATGCTAAACCAACCGTAACCGGTATAATGATAGCTAAACATAGATAAGCTAAATCTATACGCCTTAAGGTTTGTTTCTGACCCAACATGAAAGCAAGTAAAGCAATAGCAATTACTGCTTTACCGGTACTAAAACCTGCGTATATCAGATTTCCTGAACTATCGGAATATGGGTCTAGAACTTGAATCCGCTCACTACCAGGAATAATATTAAATCCCGATACCAACATCAGAATTATGCAAGTAATAAATAAAACGGCGCGCTTCCAGCCATAGCTCATTTCAAGTGCGGTTAAAGAAATCCAGATAATAGGAGCTAGCATTCCAGCCCAGCCAAAAGGAATAATGCATAAAGATAAAAGAAGAGGTGCGCCCCAAAGAGTTCTAGAACTATCTGGAAAATTTACCCTATTAACTATTTTTGGCAGCACTTTACTTCCTTACTTCAAGATAAACTTCTGATTTATGATTGAAAAATAAAACAACCAAATAATTAACCTTCAAAAGTAGCTCGAATAGAGCGATAAGTCAGCTTCATCTTTGCAGGGTCAAGAGGAGCTCTGAAGAAAGCATGGTAATGTCCAAGTGGATTTATCAATACCACTTGAGATCCATGGTCAACAGTATATTCGCCATTATCTAAATTCACCTTATTAAAGGGAACATTTAATTGACTTGCAAAGCGTTTTATTTCTATAAAATCTCCCGTAATTCCGCGAAAATCTTTATTAAAATAGCGAACATAATCATGGAGTATCTTTGGTTTATCTCTAGCTGGATCAACTGTTACTAGAATAATATTTGTATCAGTGCGAATATCTTCATCCAGCATTTGATAAAAACTATTTAGACTAGAAAGTGTTGTAGGACAAACATCAGGACAATGACTAAAGCCAAAGAATACTAATGTCCACTGACCTTTCAAGCTGCTTGTTTCGAATCTATCACCACTATCTTTTATCAGCTTAAAATTATCTAAAATTCTAGCCCTCTGTAATTTTACAGCGCCGTTTAATCTTAGTTCTGAATCACTAATTATTCTTGGCTGACTTAGCTTATGAACAAAACCGACCAATACTGCCACAATAAACATCAATAAAACGGCAATCGTTATACGAACACCGCGCTTTTGTTGTTGATCCAATACTGGTTCCACTTCTTTATAATTTTTATTTCTCATTGTCTTACACCGCTACAAAGTAGTGATCTAGCAACATAATACAAAAAAGAGCCATCAAATAAATAATGGAATACTTAAATGTTTCCATTCCCGCATTTGGGTCTCGGCCACGAAGCATTACCAAGCTCCAATATATAAAACCTAAACCAAGGACAACAGCTCCAAGAAGATATAGCCAACCTAGCATAGCTGTGGCAAAAGGGAGCAAACTTACCGCAAATAAAATAAATGTATAAAGTAAGATATGAAGATTTGTGTATGCAACGCCATGGGTAACTGGAAGCATGGGCACTTTTGCCCTGGCATAGTCTTCCTTTCTATGCACAGCTAATGCCCAGAAATGTGGAGGCGTCCAGGCAAATATGATCAATACCAACAATAAAGCGTGTGGGTGAATTTCATTGGTAACCGCTGTCCACCCCAGCAGAGGAGGCGCAGCACCCGCAAGACCACCGATAACAATATTTTGAGGTGTAGCATGTTTTAAGAACATGGTATAAATAACAGCATAACCAACCAACGATATCAGAGTTAACCAAGCAGTTAATATATTCACAAATATCATTAATACTGCCATGCCAAGAATGCCTAATGATAAAGAAAATATAATTGCTTTACGGGGTTCCACTCTCCCTTTTGCAACTGGGCGGTTACTCGTACGCGACATTTTTGTATCTATGTAACGATCCACCAGGTGATTAACCGCTGCCGCACTACCGGCACAAAGGGCGATACCTAAGTTTCCCCAGATTAAAATATTAAAAGGCACCATTCCTGGGACAGCTAACAACATGCCAATCAGTGATGTAAGAATCATTAGCATCACAACTCTTGGCTTTGTGAGCTCATAATAGTCACGCCAGCTAGTTGAATTTAATTCGGCAGTTTGTATGGTCATAATATTATTTCCTAATTCTTCTACAATAAGAAGTTTGACTATTACATATTGCCAGTCAGCTTCGGTTTGTTTAGTTCATAATTTGCTTTATATATGTTTCCACTGATCTCTGTGGTTTTTGAAGAGTAAATACGATAACAAAAAGTTAAAATCCCTAATAAAAGAAGTGCAGCACCAGCATTGTGAGCAACCGCAATTGGTAGTGGAAGAAACATTACAACGTTTGCAATACCTAAGCTTACCTGTAACGCTATTAAAGCAATCAATACTATCGCCCAAGAACGTGAGCCCTCTCTCCAGGTAAGATATGCCAGACTAACAACCATTAAAGTTACAAGCAGTGCACCAATACGATGGCTTAAGTGAATAGCGGTACGTGCATCACTCTCCAAAGCTCCACCCAAATAATTAGGGCCAATTTGCTGAAAGATATTAAATCCTGCTCGAAAATCAGCTTGAGGCAACCATTGCCCATGACAGGTAGGGAAATCAGGACAAGCAAGCGCAGCATAGTTAGAACTCGTCCAGCCACCCAGAGCAATCTGTACTGTTATTACTAGTGCAGTCAATATTGCAAGAGGCAATAATTTATGAAGAGTATGATATTTCTTATTTAGAGAAGAATTCTCTCCATGTCTCATTCTCTCAACAAGTAGCCACAGCATGGAAAGAGTTGCCATCCCCCCCAAAAGATGTGCTGTAACTACTTGGGGCCATAACTTCAAGGTTACGGTCCACATACCAAAAGCCGCCTGTAAAATAATTAGGCCCATCAAGTAATGTGTATGTTTAAAGGTTCGCTGTTTTGGTCTGCGCCATGATAAATAAAGAAGTGATGCTACTAATAGCAATAATGTACCAGCAAAATATCTATGTACCATTTCTGGCCAAGTTTTACTGTTATCTACTGGTGTATTAGGAAAGGCAGCGTTAGCCGCCTGGATCTCATGGGTTTCATCTGGCCAAGTAAGGTGGCCATAACAACCAGGCCAGTCAGGACACCCCAATCCTGCATCAGCTAATCTAGTAAACGCACCCAAAATAACCACAACTAGGGCAAGCGCACAACCTCCCAAGGCTAACTTATAACGCCAGCTATAGTATGTATCCATTACTTGATTACTATCTCGATACATTGATGACTCCATGTCACTCTCCATTATTTCTCATAGGAGTACTTCAATAAGCGTTTGATATCTTTCAGTAGCTGATTTCCGCTATGTTGATTGTCATAAACCATCATGGCAAAGCCATCCTGATCTATCAGTATTGCTCTGGTTTCATCGATATTTTGATGGGCCGTTAATGCTTGTAGAGTATTCATGCTACTTTCATTCAAGCGCAAAACTTTAAGTCGAGGATGATCTATTTGTAGTTTTTTTTGTTTCTCATGGGTCATAGACTCATCAGTGATCAAAAATCTCTCTACCCTATTCGCTTTTTCACCTAAACGGATATGTACTTGCCGACTGGTGTATAAGAGTTTTTCACACGCTTCGTTACAATCTGAACCATCTAGAATCAGATATCGCCACTTTTGAGAATCATTCCCGAGCAAAGGAACCTGACTACCAAACGAAGATACTTTTAATTCTTTAATGTTAATCGGCGGTTGTAGTAATTCACCTTGATTAACTTTTCCTGATGGCACTCCCAATCCTGTATAAAAAACTATATAGGCTGCAACCATTGGCAGCAATACAGAGGCAATAATGGATATTCCCTGTATCTTTTTTGAGGAAAAAAAACTTTTTTTCTCCCTAGAATCCCCTAGGCCTGATGAAATTTCTCTATTTTCCATTACCATACCCCTAAGTATTATTATTTTGTCTATTTCTACATAATCTTGTAAAATTGGTTGCAGTAAGTAACCAAAGAATAAATAACGCTACTGCCATAGCAAACCATTGCACTGCATAGGCTATGTGTCGATCGGAATTACTATTAATTAACTTCCAATCAGTTACTAAAGATGATTCTGAATCTGCGCTGAGCCGTAGAGTCCAGGCTTTGTAACTTAAATCCAAACTATCCGTAAATTTCCTATTTACAGCCTGTATTCTTTGATGAAATAGTTTTTCATTTGAAGACAGACTTTCTGAATATTCAACTGGATATATAAATCCTAGAATTGTTGTTGCATCATCGGGATAGCTAACTTCTGGAGTGATAGCCCTACTTTCTGGGAGAGGTATCCAACCTCGATTTACCAACCAGCGTTGATTACCAGAGATAAATATTTGCAGAACCTCGTAGCCTACCTGTCCTCGGCGGGTGCGATTATCCAATAAGAAATAATTGCTGGAATATTTTCCAGTTAATTTAACCGGCAGGAAACGCTTTAATTCAATTCCGTTTTTTGGATTTACTGGCTGAGCTGACATTCTCGCATCTATTTCTAAGCTTATCATTTGCTTAGTTTCAGCACGATTAAGCTGCCAAGCACCCAGTAACACAAAAACTGGCATTAGCCCTATTGAAAACAAGGTTATAGGCCAGTTACGAATCAGTGATACACTGGTATTTTCTGCAGAAACTGATGGTATCTCTACTGTCATGCGCTACTACGTAAAATAATGGAAAATAATTATATGTGGCTCAAAATTGTTATAGTGATCCTATTTCTCGCGGTACTGATAAGCCTTTCCAGTGCTTTATTTTTTCTATTGCGAGATATGGGCGCTCCTCAGTCAAAACGTACCCTCTATGCGCTAGGTATTAGGATTTCACTTGCAGCACTTCTTTTACTAGCAATTTGGTACGGATTTGAAAGTGGTATTTTGGTCAACAGCGCTCCATGGACGGATAAATATTAGTTACATACGCCCCAAAGTGACTGCATCTTGGGGCGTTTTTGATCTGGTTACAGATTAGGCGCCTAAGACATATACAAAAATAAATAACCCAACCCAGACAACATCTACGAAGTGCCAGTACCAACTTGCAGCCTCGAAACCAAAATGATCGTTTGGCTTAAAATGATGTGCGATCACAGAACGTAGCAACATAATGAGTAGCATTATCGTTCCAAGAGTTACATGCGCCCCATGAAAACCAGTCAACATAAAAAATGTTGTACCATAAATACCTGACTCTAAGGTGAGACCAAGGTGCTGATAGGCTTCATAGTATTCTTGCGCCTGGAGGTATAGGAATATGAAACCTAGAAGAACGGTTCCTCCCAGCCAAAGATTGAATTTTCCACGTTCACCTTTTTTCAGATAAACATGGGCAAAATGCACGGTAACGCTGGAAGATAATAAAATTATCGTATTCCACAGGGGCAAGTGCCATGGATCAATAACATCTTTGGGGCCAATAAATTTGGCCGTATCCCCATGTGCTGCCGCATCTGGTGTTACATAGAGAGGCCAAGTATTCTCGAATCCCTCCCATAGCATATTGGATATTCCCCTTTCACCTTCGCCTGCCAACCAAGGCACGGAGAAATTCCTTATGTAATAGAGGGCTCCAAAAAATGCGGCAAAAAACATAACTTCTGAGAAAATAAACCACCCCATTCCCCAGACATATGAACGCTTCAATTGTTCACTATTTAGTCCTGCCATATTTTCCCTAATCACCGCAGCAAACCAAAACCATAAAACGGCTGCCAAGGCTAGAGCACCGGTAAAGAAAATATAGGAACTTCCGCCATTAATCCAATTTGCCGCCCCAAAGGCAATTAAAAACAAACCGATGGTGGCAAATATCGGCAGCTTAGATTGCTCTGGAACATAATAACTGCTTTCACTAGCCATAATTTTTTATCCCTCTCGCGCAGATACGGCTTTATTCTTATCGGTATTTTTAGAAATTCTTTCCGTAACATCGAACAGCGTGTAGGAAAGGGTTATGGTATTTACACTGCTTGGTATCTCTGGATCAACAATAAATCGCAATGGCAACTCTGCCTCTTCTCCCGCTTTTAAGATTTGTTGATTGAAGCAAAAACACTCTGTTTTATGAAAATATTCAGCAGCCTTGAAGGGAACCAAACTTGGAATCGCCTGGCCAACCATATCTCTTGCTGTAGGATTAAATGCAAGAAATACGGTATCCATGACCTCACCAGGATGGACTTCAACTGACATTACACTGGGAGAGAACCTCCAGGGCATATTGTCGTTATTACTCGCAACAAACTGAACAGTGATCGATCTGCTGGTATCAATAGCTGCGGGGACAGCTTCATAACGCCCACCAGTTTTACCGTTGAGACCGGTAATTTCACAAAAAGCATCGTAGAGTGGTGGCATTACAAATATAGCGAATACCAACATGCTGGCGGCGAGCGCCAGCAATTTTGCAGAAACTTTTGTGTTTTCGCTTAATTTCATCAGTGTTTCAACCAGAAATTAACGAACAACCGGAGGCGTACTAAAGGTGTGGTATGGAGCCGGTGATGGCACTGTCCACTCCAATCCCTGTGGATTATCCCATACCTGCTCAGTTGCCTTCCTGCCCCCCATCACCGTGCGTACCACATTGAAGAGGAATACCACTTGGGCGGCGCCGAACAAAAACGCCCCCATGCTTGCCATCTGATTGAAGTCGGCAAACTGCAAAGCGTAATCAGGAATTCTTCTCGGCATGCCAGCCAGTCCAACAAAATGCATGGGGAAGAAAGTTAAATTCAGACCGATAAAAGCCAGCCAGAAGTGCACTTTCCCCATGGTTTCGTTGTACATATTCCCGGTCCATTTGGGTAACCAGTAATAAACTGCCGCAGTAATGGAGAAAATTGCCCCAGGAACCAACACATAATGGAAATGCGCAACCACAAAGTAGGTATCATGATATTGGAAATCCGCCGGAGCAATGGCCAACATCAAACCTGAGAAGCCGCCAATGGCGAAGAGAATGATAAAAGCTATTGCGAACAGCATGGGAGTTTCAAATGTCATTGAGCCACGAAACATTGTGGAAACCCAATTGAATATTTTTACGCCGGTAGGTACAGAAATCAGCATGGTGGCATACATAAAGAAAAGCTCACCGGCAATCGGCATTCCCACGGTAAACATATGGTGGGCCCACACGATCAGGCTTAGGAACGCAATAGCGGCCGTTGCATAGACCATAGAGCTATAACCAAATAATGGCTTGCGTGCAAAGGTGGGAATAATTGCTGAAATAATACCAAATGCCGGCAGAATCATGATGTAAACCTCAGGATGCCCAAAGAACCAGAAAACATGCTGGAACAATACTGGGTCACCGCCGCCCGCAGCACTAAAAAAGCTGGTACCAAAATGAATATCCATTAACATCATTGTTACCACGCCGGCTAGTACTGGCATCACTGCAATCAGAAGGTAGGCTGTTATCAACCAGGTCCAGACAAAGAGTGGCATCTTCATTAATGTCATGCCTGGAGCGCGCATGTTCAGAATGGTGGCGATGATATTAATCGCTCCCATAATTGAGGATGCTCCCAGGATGTGAATGGAAAATATAAAAAAAGTAACACTCGGAGGGGCATATTCAGTCGACAATGGGGCGTAAAATGTCCAACCAAAGTTTGGAGCTCCACCTTCCATAAAGAGAGTCGATGCCAACATCGCAAAGCCAAAAGGTAATATCCAAAAACTCCAGTTATTCATTCTGGGTAGTGCCATATCTGGTGCACCGATCATCATCGGTATCATCCAGTTGGCCAGCCCCACGAATGCTGGCATTACTGCGCCAAAGACCATGATTAACCCATGCATGGTCGTCATTTGATTAAAGAATTCTGGCTGTACTATCTGTAATCCTGGTTCAAAGAGTTCGGCACGAATAATGAGTGCCATGCATCCGCCCAGGAAGAACATTGCAAAACTAAACCACAGGTATAGGGTACCGATGTCCTTGTGATTTGTTGTATACAGCCAGCGTTTTAGGCCAGATTGAGGTCCGTGTGCCATGTTAAAATCCCCTAGCAGTTACTGCTTATTCTTGAAGTTAAGGATATCAACGGGCTGAACCGTATCGCCCATTTCATTACCGAAGGCATTGCGTTGATAAGTGATCACCGCAGCAATATCCACCTCAGATAACTGTTCACCGAATGCCTGCATGGCGGGATTTACCTGAGATCCATCAATGACTATGTCGAGATGGCTATTCAGTGGGCCTGTCGCAATTTTTGAGCCAGCAATTGCCGGAAACACACCAGGGACACCCTTCCCATTTGGTTGGTGGCAAGCCGCACACATGCTGTTATAAACTTTTTCGCCCTGAGCAAAAAGTTCATCGAAAGTAAAAGTCTTTCCTGTGAGCTCACGCATTTTTATAGCTGTGGCCACACGTCCATCGAGCCATGCATTGTACTCCTCTTGAGGAACTGCCTTTACCACAATCGGCATAAAGCCGTGATCCTTACCACAGAGTTCAGCACACTGCCCCCGATAGATTCCCGGCTCCTCAATGCGGGTCCAGGATTCATTAATAAAACCTGGGATGGCATCTTTTTTTACTGCGAGATCAGGCACCCACCATGCATGAATAACATCATTTGCGGTAATTAAAAAACGGATTTTTTTCTTGATAGGAACAACCAAGGGCTCATCCACTTCCAATAGGTAGTTAGGATTTTTGGGTTGTTCGTTATTTATTTGTGAACGCGGGGTGGAGAGGTTTGAAAAAAAAGTAACATCAGATCCGATATAGTCATATTTCCACTTCCACTGATACCCAGTAATCATGATATCCAGATCTGCTTTATCAGTATCGTAAATATCATAAAGGGTTTTACTTGCAGGAATAGCCATGAGGATCAAGATAACGGTGGGAATTATTGTCCACACTAATTCCACAGCTGTGCTTTCATGAAACTGGGCAGCTTTGTAGCCCTTGCTTTTACGATGGCGCCACATACTGTAAAACATGACACCAAATACAAGGACACCAATAGCTACACAGATCCAAAAAATCAGCATGTGCAATTCATAGGTGGTTTGGGCAACTTCCGTCACCCCTTTGGGCATATTGACCCCCCAGCGCTCAACAGCCTGCTCTTCCGCCAGTACGGACTGGACGGATAGCGAAGCGGCTAGCAAGGCGAACAGCCGATCAAAGCCTCTCAACATCGCCTACAGATCTCCGTGGTTGCGGGTTTCCATGGGAACCCCGAATTTTATTTTGGCCGCCGGCCTTCACGGATAACTGAAATTGCCCTGTGTGCTTACTGTTTCAGGGTGAATTCCACTCGAAATTTGTGGACATACTGTAGTATCACAAGACTACATACACTGGGCGAGGAGGTTTCCCCGCAATACTGCCGTCAGTGCAACTCGTTATTTTTAGTAAAAAAATTTTTACTTCAGATGTCGACGCCCGGAAGGTACAACCAACAACCTGTGTTTCTTTATTTGTCGCAACTACTGCAGGTACAACAGGAACATACTGACGATAAAAAGTCAATCATGCTATATAGCGATAAATTATGCTCAGCTAGGCTTAGTTCATAGGAAATTTCAAATATATTTAACCAATATTGAATGATGTTTCTCCTAGCCTGGTGTTACGTCAGGTTTTTTGTAGCGATACGATTAAATTATGTAAAGGAGATTAATAGTGCAGTGTCTCAATGAGGTTTTTCACCCCTGAAAATTTTCTTACCCTAATTGGATCCAATCGAACCCAACTAGCGCATCAGCCTCTTCATCAATCAGGTAATTGAACAATAAGGTATAATCGACAGCTTAGTGACAAATGAAGTTTGCGCCAAAAGATGCATAACCTATTAGCTTATCGGATTTAACAATCGGGTTCGTCACTCGATGTATGGCTTTTTACTTTACCTGGCAACAGAAAAAGCAATATACCTCAACCCCACTTGAAGTCTCTTCGCGATTAAACCTATTAAGTAACCCTATGAATTACCTACATGTCGAGCAAAAAAATCTGGGAAGAGTCTGGAATCTTGCTTGGCCTATGATCCTCAGCAATATTTCAGTGCCATTATTGGGGGCTGTTGATACCGCCATTCTCGGTCATCTCTCTTCAGCAGAATATCTCTCTGGAGTCGCCATTGGCGCAAGTGTAATGTCGATGCTCCTCTGGGCCTTTGGCTTTCTACGTATGGGCACTACGGGAATTGTGGCCCGCAGTCAGGATGGTGGTATTGAATGGTTATTACGTGCTTTGACATTGGCATTAGCCCTAGGAGTCCTGCTCCAACTGATGGCCTATCCCTTTATAGGTCACATTGTCAACTGGATGAATGCCAGTAGCGATGCCAGCCCTCATGCAACGGCTTATTTACAAATTCGCCTAATCAGTGCTCCAGTAGCTTTGGTGAATTTTGCCTTACTTGGCTTTTTTATTGGCCGGCAGGATAGTCGAGCTCCCTTATATATTTTGCTTGTAGCCAACCTGTTAAATATTGGTTTGGATTTTCTCTTTATTCTAGGTTTTGGACTTGGAGCGAAAGGCGCAGCGATAGCCACGGTCTGTGCAGATTTCTTTGCACTCGTGATGGGTTTATTCCTACTAACTCGCGTGAATAACACGATTTGGCAGGACATTGTCACTCACATACGCGCCCCACATTTTCAGCCATGGGTGGATTGGAAGCCATGGCTCGAGTTGCTTCATATCAATACCGATTTATTTATTCGCACTTGCTTACTGCTATTGACCCTAACGTTCTTTACTGCCCAGGGGGCCGCACAAGGGGACTCTGTGCTGGCCGCAAATGCCATATTATTGCAACTGCTGATGATGACCTCTTATGCATTGGATGGCTTTGCCCATGCCACCGAAGCATTAGTGGGTGAATCTATAGGGAAAAAATCTAACAAACTATTTCAAGAAACAGTTTATGCAGCCGGAATCTGGGCATTGGGGAGCGCAGCTCTTCTTACCTTATTGTTGATAACAGGCAAGCCTATCATTATCAAACTGTTTACTGATCTTCCTAAGGTTATCTTAGAGATCAATAAAATCTACTGGTGGTTATGCGCCCTGCCACTATTGGCTGTATGGAGCTACCAACTCGATGGTGTATTCATTGGGGCAGGGAAAAGCCGCCAAATGCGCGATACTATGTTTATTGCCACGATACTGATATTTTTTCCCAGTTGGTGGTTGACCCAAGACTGGGGTAACCATGGCATATGGTTCAGCCTATTTTTGTGGATTATTGCACGATCCTTGGGACTTATTTTTTATTATCGCTACTACACTATAAACGATTTCTGGATAACCAAATGATTTATCGCTCACTGTGCAAGAAACTTAGGGAGCACCAAAAATTGTACCCATACCTGTAAGCCTATAAAAGATAGTATCCAGAGACTTCATTGCTGTACTAAGACTTATTAAAAGATATCCAGCTTGGCCTACTATAGGGGAAATACTTTTTATAAATAAACGAAAACCCAGATAAAATCACTATTATCTAACTTTAGGGTCAATTATTGCTAAAAGAGTTTTTAACGTGTTCTCAATAAATCAAAATGATAAATTCCGAAAGATAAAAATAATAATCTCAGGATGGTTGATACTGAGCGGGCATAACAATGTATTAATACCCGCTCACCATTTTTCAGAGCCCCGGACTTGATATCTGCTTCCTAACTAAAATCTGTGTATAGTTGGCAAAAAAAGCATTTTCTCCCTGCAAAATCACTCGATTCAACCCTTCAACCTTACCCCTCAATTCAGGATTATAAAAATATAAGCTTCCACTACGAACCGTGTAGGCCTTAGGATTTTCAGCCATTAACTTATAAAAGGTGGAGAGCCTTTCCAGGTAAACATTCACAGAATTTAGGGAAAAATTACCCTGTTGATAATAGTCCAGAATTTCTGTATTTATTTGCTTTTGAATGAACGCTTTTTCCTCAGCAGAGAAACCATAAGTTTGCACCTGAGTATTGATATCGCTACGTAAATCTTTCAAGTATCTATCTGCAGCCTGTGCAGACTCTCTTAAAGCGCCAATAGTTTTCTTACGTTTTCTAAGTGATTTACGGTTTTTAAAAGTTGCGGCATCTGACATCTCAAATGAAGCGAGATCAGTAAGAGGCCTGAATATTGTGATATGTTGTAAATTGCTATTTCTTGTCAACTTGTCACAAATATCAACAGCATACTTCCACTCTTTGAAGGGTTTTCCATCTAAGATTTTCTGTGGCAATGCCTCAACAGCCTCATTCAGTGCACGCTGTTGTTGTAAATAAAATTCTGGATTTTTCCTCCAGTCATTTGCCTGTAGTTGAAAGAGACTGAGAATTCCCTGGTTAACACAGCTAGCCAGAAGGTGTGAGGTCATCTCCAGCTGTTGTTTTTGAGTTTTTCGATAGTTATTCAAGCCGTACAAGCCAACAACAATTGTGATGGCGAGCACGGCTATAGCTGCAAGTACCTTTTTCACTATTTATTTTTTTTTATTGGTTGAATAAATTTCACCGGCTCTTCACTGGCCTCCTTTCTCTGCCCGGTACTCACTCGGGTTAAAAGTTCAGAGGGCGAGGATTGCAGGCGAATTTCATCTTTAAATCCGCAAGAAACACACTCGCGGTAATTTTTTCCATCTTCCTGATAATTGATTATTCGATCCATCTCACTGCAGCGCGGACAAACCGCGCCAGCAATAAAACGTTTTTTGGGCTTTTTCTGCTGCCCGTCAGAATTTTCCTGATCGACCATGATTACTGCTCAATATGCATGACTTATTGGCCTTTTTAGGCCGGGCTAATATTTAACTCTAGCTGTTCAATACCAGAATGACGCAACAACGCATCAATATCGGGTTCTCTACCGCGGAATTCCACAAACAGCTCAAGAGCATCTCGGCTGCCGCCCTGTTCAAGAATGGAGTGCATAAAGCTTTCCCCGGTGACACTATCGAATATTCCCTTTTCTTCAAATAGGGAAAAGGCGTCAGCCGAGAGTACTTCTGCCCATTTGTAGCTGTAATATCCCGCCGCATAGCCACCAGCAAAAATATGGCTGAAACCATGTTGGAAACGATTTTCCTCTGCTACAGGAACTACCGCTACTTCAGAGCGCACCTCCTTCATCAGCTGCTGGATTTTCTTCGCATCCATTGCTTCTTCACTGCTGTGTAAGCGGAAATCAAATATCGCAAATTCCAGCTGCCGTACAGTGAACATGGCTGACTGGAAATTCTTGGCCGCGAGCATTTTTTCCAATAATTCTGCCGGCAACGCTTCTCCAGTTTGGAAGTGTGCGGATATCATGGCGATCGCCTGCGGCTCCCAGCACCAATTTTCCAGGAATTGACTGGGCATTTCCACCGCATCCCAGGCCACACCATTGATGCCAGAAACCGCCGCTACATCAATTTGGGTCAACATATGATGCAGGCCATGGCCAAACTCATGGAACAATGTGGTGACTTCATAATGCGTCAGCAGTGAAGGCATGTCCCCCGCTGCGGGGCTAAAATTA
Organism: Microbulbifer sp. THAF38; assembly: GCF_009363535.1. Classification (NCBI taxonomy): domain Bacteria; kingdom Pseudomonadati; phylum Pseudomonadota; class Gammaproteobacteria; order Cellvibrionales; family Microbulbiferaceae; genus Microbulbifer; species Microbulbifer sp. THAF38. Next base: position 48,127 of record NZ_CP045369.1, on the reverse strand, counting down.
CACACCAGATAGGCGACGGGCAGCTGCAAGCCGTCTTCGCTTTGACGGCGTGTGGTAACGGTATCCATCCAGGCTCCACCGCGCTTCTTCTCCCGCGCAAAAGCATCCAGGTAGAAACCCGCAATGCGCTCACCTCCCCTATACAGCCAGAAGAACTGAACATCTTTATGCCAGGTTTCCACGGTAGTATCTTCCTGCACGGTAACTCCAAAGAGTTTTTCCACTACCGTAAATAGACCTTCGACAACCTTGGCGTAAGGGAAGTATGGACGCAGCTCCTCCTGACTAATCGCGTAACGCTGCTGCTTGAGTTTTTCCGCAACCCAGGCGATATCCCAGGGCTGAAGTTCTTCGAGTTGATATTCCTCGCTGGCAAATTTGCGCAACTCTGCCATTTCGCGTTCGGCGGCAGGTTTAGCTTTCTTCGCCAAGTCATTGAGGAATTCCAATACGCGTTCGCAACTTGGGGCCATTTTACTGGCTAGCGATAACTCAGCGTAATTGGTCATTCCCAGCAGCCAGGCCTGCTCTGCGCGCAGAGCCAGAATGGACTCCATCACTTCTGAGTTGTCGAACTCACCAGCATTGGGTCCAACCTCAGAGGCACGGCTGACAAATGCGGTATGCACCAGCTGACGTAACTCTCGGTTCTCCGCATGAGTCATTACCGCCAGATAGCTCGGTCCCTCCAAGGTGATCACCCAGCCGTTTTTGCCTTTGGCCTTTGCCGCACCTTGCGCAGCCGCTAGAGCCGTTTCCGGCAAACCACTTAAGTCTGCCTCATCCTCGGTATGCCAGCTCCAGGCATTGGTAGCATCCAATACATTATTGGCGAACTGGCTGGTGAGCTCCGACAGGCGCTTGCTGTTCGCGGCAAATTGCTCCCGCGCCTTCCCCTCCAGGCCAACCCCACTCAATTCGAAATCCCGCAAGCCGAGCTCAATAGATTTCTTTCGCGGCTGTGGCCAATTCGCAAATTCAGGCGATGCCGCTAGTTGTTGATATACCTCATACAGCTCGCGGTTTTGCCCCTGCTCAGTCCAATAGGCAGTAACCTGAGCCAGCGCCGCCTCATAGGGCGCTCGCCACTCACCACTCAACACACTGTTGAGGTGGCTGATCGGTGAAAAAGCACGATTGAGCTGATCCTGAACCTGCTCTAGTGGCTTCAGGGTACTCTCCCAATCGGGGTTCTCTAAGCCACTCTGCAACTGCTTGTGACAGTCCTCAATGAGCTTTGCAATGGCGGGCTCCACCTGTTCGGGCTGCAGCTGGTTGAACGGCGGGAGAAGAGGGATATTCAACAGTGGATTGGACATACGGGACCCTGTGCTGGAAAAAGGATACAGCTATGATAGAGGATTCATTGTACAGGAGCTTCTTTATGTCCCCACTGCGCAGCCACAACGATTCTGTGAGCGAGAAAACCCCGCAACTCGGCCAACGCGTTTTTGTTGACCCACAGTCGGTTGTGATCGGTGATGTCACTCTGGGTGATGATTGCTCCATATGGCCCATGGCGGTGGTTCGCGGGGACATGCATCGTATTCAGGTTGGTGCACGCACCAGTGTCCAGGATGGAGCGGTATTGCATATCACCCATGCCGGCCCGTTTAACCCGGAGGGTTGGCCGCTGACGATCGGTGAAGACGTCACGATCGGTCACAAGGCCTGCCTGCATGGCTGCACCATCGGCAACCGGATTTTGATCGGCATAGGCGCCATTGTACTGGATGGTGCAGTGATAGAAGACGAAGTGGTGTTGGCCGCAGGCGCGCTGGTACCTCCAGGCAAAACCCTGGAGAGCGGCTACCTCTATGTGGGCTCTCCCTGCCGCAAGGCACGCCCGCTATCTGACAAGGAGAAGGCGTTTTTCAATTATTCTGCGCAAAACTATGTGAACCTGAAGGATCAATATCTGCGTCAAGATAGTGAATAACTCATCACCGGGCGATTCGACCTCCATGCTCAACCTGAATACCGATCAACTGCATACCTTTGTGCGCGCCTGCGAGCTGGACTCTTTCTCCGCTGTTGCCCGGGAACAGGGGCGCGCCCAGTCCTCGGTGAGTACCTGTATCCAAAATCTTGAGTTGGACCTGGGGCTCGACCTTTTCGATCGCAGCGGAAAATTTCCGCGGCCCACGGCCGCAGCTACGGCCCTATTGCCGCTGGCCCGCCAGGCCTTGGGGCAGCTGCAGCGTTTTCAGCAGGCCGCGGATTCCTATCAAAGCGGCGAAGAAGCCCTACTGCGTATCCTGTTTGAAGAGTTGGTGATGCCCGACCGCCTCAACGATGTGTTGGCAAGCTTCAGCCAGCGTTTCCCCCACACCCAACTCCAGTTGCGCAGTGCCAGTCATCAACAAGCGGTGCAAAGCATCAACAACGGAGAGGCCGATTTTGCGTTTGTGGCAAGCGGGGGCAGCTATCCCGGCGCACTGGAATTCAACACGCTCGGACGCCAACAAATTCTCTGCCTCGCCACACCAGACCATCCATTGGCACGCCTGCAACCCACCTCCCTCCATGAGGCCGCACGCCACCGGCAAATCATCACGGCCATGGCGGAGGACCAGCAGCGCTGGCAGCTTTCAGCACAGGTATGGACCTGCGATTCCCTGCTGCAGGCCCTGGATCTGGCTTGCAAAGGCATCGGTTGGGTCAACGCGCCCTATGAGCTGGCTCGCCCTTTCCTGAAGAGTGGCAAACTGGTGGAGTTGAAACTCACCAGCGCACTGAGTGCCTGGAGCCTGGATGTCGACCTGCTCTGGTCAGCCAAAACTGCCCAGGGAAAAGCCGGCCTTTGGTTTGCTCGGGAAGCTCGGCGCCTGTATGGCAACTATTACAGCCCACCTATCGGTCAAACCGATAGCATCTAATTTTTATCTAACAAATTTCCCGATAAAACTTGGCAGCTGGACCGATGAGGTCCGAATTTCTATCACCGGCTACAGGAGCCACCGAGATGACAGAACAACAGCAGCTAAAAGAAATGGATGCTTTCTCCAAGAAATATCGCTACGACATGGAGTATCTGAAAGAGTTTTTACGCTCATCTCCCGAGGGCTTTGAGAAATTCGCACAGTTCCAGCCCCTATCAATGCACCGGGAGTTCTTATCTTTGGAGGTCTTTTGGGTGAGCAAGCTGGCCGCCATGCAAGTAGCGGACTGCGGTGCATGCCTGCAACTCAATGTGCGAATGGCACTGGAGGCCGATGTCGCAGCGCAACTGGTGAAGGCCTGTATTCAGGGCGGCAGTAATTTACCGGAACACCTCAAGGATATTTTTGACTTTGCCACCGCACTGGCCAGTTACAAAAATATAGATCCACAGTTGGACCAGCGTATCTCTGAGCAGCTGGATAAAAAACAGCGTATCGAGCTGGGCGTCAGTGTCGCTACCGCCTCTGTATATCCCACCATCAAGAGAGCCATGGGCCACACCCAGAGCTGCAGCCTTATCGAAATTGAATTTGAGGCCTGATTGGAGGTACCGCCGCAATCACTCGCGGCGGTATTTATTTACCTTGGTGTACTTTACTTGCCCTGTAGCCGCAGCAGTGCCGATGCGGCGATACCGCCGATAGCGCAAGCGAGCACAATCACTAGCGGAGTCAAGGTTCCCAACACAAAAGCGCCATAGTCGTAGCCACGCTGGGGCAAAAGGTAGAACAGCAGGAAAGCGGCCGGTAACAGTGACAATAGGGCACCGCGCAACAGCCAGGCATTGCGCCAGGGGAGTAAGAACAACAGACCACAGAGCCCGCCCCAAACGATACGCTGGTAGAGATAAGCGTTACTGAGGTGCGGTGCCAAATCGACCCCCAACCAGCGGGTAAACCCGTAGCTGCCCATAGCCCACAGGCCCAAGGCATAACAGAGGCCGCCGAAACAACCCACCGCAAAACACATAGAAAGATTACGCAACCACTCGCGCACAGCCAGTACCCCGTTAATTTTTGTTGTTATGACTTCAGCCAGATAAATCAGGCTGCTAGTGTTCGCCGCAACTGCGCCAACACCGGCTCTACACGGGGCTTCACCCCGCGCCATAAATAAAAGGCCTCCGCCGCCTGTCCCACCAACATACCGAGACCATCGGCAGCCTCAGCCCCCTGTTCACGGGCCCAGTGTACAAAAGGCGTCGGCCTTGCACCGTAGACCATGTCATAAGCCCGGCCAGTACCTGTGAAAAGGTGTTCAGGCAGGGGCGGCAGTCGATTATCGAGGCTCGCCGAACTGGCATTGATTACCAGGTCGAACCCCCCGCAAAGCTCTTCCAACCCGCTTGTCGTCATAGCGCCATAGTGGGAAAACTCATCTGCCAGCTGACTGGCCTTAGCGGCAGTGCGGTTGGCAATATGCAGCTGTGCGGGGCGCTCAGCCAGCAGTGGCAGTAAAACTCCACGAGCGGCGCCACCGGCGCCCAGGAGTAATACCCGCTTGTCCTCAATTAACCAGCCCAGGTTGTCGCGGATATCCGCCACCAAGCCGGCGCCATCGGTATTGTCACCCAGCAGGTTTCCATTCTCGTCGGACACCAGGGTATTCACCGCACCGGCGGCGGCCGCGCGCTCGGTAAGTTCATCCGCCAGCTCGCAAGCTTCAAGCTTAAACGGCACCGTTACATTGAGACCGCGACCACCCTCAGTAAAAAAGGCCTGCACGGTGTCGGCAAAACCCTCGAGAGGGGCGAGCAGTTTTTCGTACACCAGATCTTCCCCGGTCTGAGCGGCAAAGGCGGTGTGGATTTGTGGGGAGAGGGAGTGGTCGATGGGATTGCCTACCACTCCGTAGCGGTCGCTCACGACTGGGCCCTCTTGCGCGCCCTGACCGCTTCGCGAATCTTGGCACTTTCATCGACGATCACCAAAGCGTCGACTCTAAGGCCCTGTTCAGTATCCGTCAGCAGGTAACGGGTGTGGGAGCTGTAAAGCTCGACTGCCTTGTCGCTTTCCTTGCAGCGATGTAGCAGGGTCCAACGCACACTGGCGAGGCTACTGTAATCGTTCAATTCGATAATCTCGGTCACCGTACCGAGAATCTGGCACACCTCAAGGCGCCTGTAGGCGTTGAGCAACTTTTCGACCTGCTGCACGAATGCGCCGCGATCCACCGTCAGTTTGTTGCCATCTTCGCGGTAATAATGCAGAGGGAAGCGGTAATAATCGGCTATCTGCTGCGCATCACCCGTTTCGAAGTGGCGCCTGTAATCCAGGAATAGTGAGTTGATAGCTTCCAATCGCGTTTGTTGCACAGCAAACCTCCGTAGTGCCTTATCCGGGTTATACCCAGTCCCTATGCGGCAGAAAATCCGTGTAGAGCTTTTCTTCAGCGGAACCCGGTTCCGGCTGCCAGTCGTACTTCCAACTCACTAGCGAGGGCAATGACATAAGGATAGATTCGGTACGCCCACCGCTCTGCAGACCAAATAAAGTGCCGCGATCGAACACCAGGTTGAACTCCACATAACGGCCGCGGCGGTACAGCTGGAAATCCCGCTCGCGTTCACCGTAAGGCGTATCCTTGCGCTTTTGAATAATGGGCAGGTAAGCCTCCAGATAACTGTCGCCCACGGCGCGAATGAGGGCGAAGGCATTCTCGAAACCGCCCTCATTAAAGTCATCAAAGAAAAGACCACCCACTCCGCGGGCCTCATCGCGGTGCTTGAGGTAAAAATACTTGTCACACCACTGTTTGAAGCGTGGGTATACCTCTTCACCAAAAGGGTCACAGGCATTTTTGGCGGTACTGTGCCAATGCACCACATCCTCTTCGAAACCGTAGTAAGGAGTGAGGTCGTAGCCCCCTCCAAACCACCAAATCGGCTCCGCGCCAGGCTTTTTGGCTACGAACAGACGCACGTTGGCATGGCTGGTGGGCACATAGGGATTGCGCGGGTGGATCACTAGAGAGACGCCCATCGCCTCAAAGGAGCAGCCGGCCAACTCGGGGCGACTGGCGGTGGCAGAGGGTGGCAGGCCGTCACCATAGACGTGAGAGAAATTAACCCCGCCTTTCTCAATCAGGTTCCCCTCTTCCAGCACACGGGTTCGACCACCACCGCCACCGGGCCTCTCCCAGTCGTCCTCGTGAAACTCCCGGCCGTCCTCACTACCCAGCGCGCTGCAAATACGATCTTGTAGATCCAGCAGGTAGCCCTTTACTTCCTTGGTATCAATATCACTCATGGGGAATCACTAACTCATTTATAGAAATCAACCACCCGCGCGCAACAGCTCTCCGCTGAGTAGGTCGCGAATCTCACTGGGGGAGTTTCGGCCACCAGTTGCACCGCCACCCACATAGTCGAGGGCATCGCCAAAATAGCGGAGTACCTGGTACTTATGCCTTGCGGGTTGGCACCCCGCCGGATTGGCAGAGGTGGATACGATAGCACCGCCAAAAGCCCGTGTTAACGCAGCGGTAAAAGAGTGGTCGGTGTGGCGCAGAGCCACCGCGGGATGAGCGCCACAGACCCAGTAGGGTACGCGGCCTTTATGGGGTACCAGCCAGGTCACGGGGCCGGGCCAGGTTTCCCGCATCTGCTGGCGCTGTTCGGCGCTGAGAGAGTCGAGCAACGGGCTAAAACTTTCCTCCTCACCGGAAACCAGGATCAAACCTTTCTCCAGTGGGCGGTTTTTCAGGCGCAATAGGCGCCTAACGGCCTGCAAGTTATTTGGATCGCAGGCGAGGCCCCACACAGACTCGGTGGGGTGCGCGATAACACCACCCGCCGCAAGGGCGCGGGCAGCCTTTTGTACAGCAAGGGGAGAGTACCTCATGACAGTATCGCTGCTAGTTGGCGTTGCAATGTTGAATATGGCATTTATCCAGCACAGCGAAGGTGGTTTCCACCACTGGCAAATCGAAACCGGACCCCATCAGGATCGCTACAAAAGGCTTGCTCATTTCAACTCTCTCAACTGTCAAAGTGGGGACAAGCGCCAAAATCTAGCGGATTGCGCAACCGCGCACAAGGTGTTGCCGAACGTCTCCCCCGGAGCAGTCGCTTATCCACGGCCCCCCTGTATCAAGTCACCAGCGCTGAAACTTTAGTTAGACTCACAATGCGGCCTTAACGCCTGCAGCGTAATCCGGGTCCACCTTGTGAAACTCAGCCAACTGCCGCTGCACTATCTCATCCGGAACCCCGGCCATGGCTCTGGCAATATTGCCAAAGAGGCGCTGCTTTTCGCCGTCATCGAAAAGATTGAAGAGGGCGCGGACCTGGCTGTAGTCATCGTTACCCTCGCGGTGATCGTAGCGATCAGCGGTGCCAGAAAGTGCCAGTGGTGGTTCCTTGGCGCTGGAGTCTTCCTGGGGACCATTGAAACTGTTGGGTTCGTAATAGGCGTCGGGATTGCCGCTGCGAATTCCCGTGGCATTCATCTCGCCATCGCGATAGTAGTTATGTACCGGGCACTGGGGTGCATTGACCGGTAGATTCTCATAGTGGGTGCCGAGGCGATGGCGGTGGGCATCGGCATAGGAAAAAATTCGCGCCTGCAGCATTTTGTCCGGGGAGAAACTAATGCCCGGCACAATGTTTGAGGGGGAGAAAGCGGCCTGCTCCAACTCGGCAAAGTAATCATCGGGATTGCGATTTAACTCCATCTCGCCAACTTCGATCATCGGGTAATCCCCGTGGGGCCACACTTTAGTCAGATCGAAGGGGTTGTAAGGTGTCTTGGCCGCTTCGGCCTCCGGCATGATTTGTACCTGCAGGCTCCACTTGGGGTAGTCACCCTTCTCAATCGCGCCAAACAAAGCTTCCTGATAGCTCTCACGGGTGCGACCAACCACCTCCTCCGCTTCGGCATCGGTATGAAACTTGTGCCCCTGGCGGGTCTTGAAATGAAACTTCACCCAGAAACGTTCGCCGGCACTGTTCCACAGAGAGTAGGTATGGGAACCGTAACCGTTCATATGCATGGGTGAAATCGGCAGGCCGCGGTCGGAGAAGAGGATCGTAACCTGGTGCAGACTTTCCGGAGACAGCGACCAGAAATCCCACATGGCGGTGGGGGAGCGCAGGTGGCTGCGGGGGTGACGTTTTTGCGTGTGGATAAAGTCGGGAAACTTGTAGGGGTCGCGTACGAAAAAGACCGGGGTGTTGTTACCCACCAGGTCCCAGTTGCCCTCCTCGGTATAGAATTTCAGGGCAAAGCCACGCACATCGCGCTCCGCATCCGCCGCTCCCAACTCCCCGGCCACCGTAGAGAAACGGCCAATCATGGGTGTTTCTGCGCCTTTCTGCAGCACCTTGGCACAGGTGTACTTGCCGATATCCCCGGTGATACGCAGTGTGCCGTAAGCCCCCCAACCCTTGGCATGTACAGTGCGTTCGGGAATCCGCTCGCGATTCTGATGGCCGAGCTTTTCAAGCAGCTGGTAATCCTGAATTAATAGCGGCCCGCGCGGACCCGCGGTCAGACTATTTTGATTGTCCGGAACGGGTGCGCCGGCATCGGTGGTGAGTTTGGGTTTATCCGCCATGACCTGCCTCCTGTTTTAGAATCCACTGAGTATTAACGCTGGGCTAACAGTTCGCGAACCATCCGGCGGCTGCAGCCTCAAGGATGATTTAGGTGGTTACGCCCTCTCTCTGACGACAGCAACCTGCGCCCCGAGCTGTCAGCTGGTAACCACCTGGCAACTGCTCCAACAATCCCTCCAATTCCATTTGCAGCAACAGCGCCATCAATTCACCGGCGGACTCCCCGGTATCCACTGCAAGCTGTTCAATACTGCGGGGACCGCCCTGCAGGGCTAACAGCAATTGCAGCTGGTGATCGTCCAGCGCTACTTCTAGCTCTACTTCGGTTGCGATTTCATTCTTTACTGGCGCAGACAACAGGCCACCCAGCTGCCCTGCGATGTCTGCGCTTGTCTCCACCAGTGTCGCCCCTTCCCTAATCAAGTGATGGCAGCCTCTGGCCATCGGGTTGTGAATAGAGCCGGGTATGGCAAAGACCTCGCGATTTTGCTCCAACGCCAGGCGCGCGGTAATCAGGGAACCGGATCGCACAGCGGCCTCTACCAGCAGTACACCCATAGAGAGCCCGCTGATTATCCGATTGCGACGTGGGAAGTTTTTCGCCTCGGCACCGCTGCCGAGCGGCAACTCACTGACAATGGCGCCGCCAGCGACAAGGATTTCTTCGGCCAGGGCGCGGTTTTGGCGGGGATAGACGGAGTCGACGCCACTGCCCAGCACCGCAATCGTGACCCCCTCTCCTCGCAATGCGCCCTGGTGCGCTGCCGCATCCACTCCCAGTGCCAGCCCTGAGGTGATAGCAAAACCGGAGCCGGCCAGCTCCATGGCAAAGCTGCGGGCATTATCCAGCCCGGCGGTGGTGGCACGGCGCGCACCGACAATAGCGATCTGGGGTAAAGAGAGAGCGGCGCGGGCACCGCGCAAATACAGTAATGGTGGGGGTCGGGAGATTTCCGCGAGCAAAGCCGGGTAATCCGTATCACCGTGGTGCACCAGATGCACCCCGGTTTGCGCACAGCGGGCTCGCTCGGCTGCCACCCACTCCAACAATTCGCTCGGGCCGCCAAGACGGCAACACTCACGCCATTGGGTTTGCGCCCGTGGCGGCAGTTTACTCAATAGGGTTGGGGGAAATTCTAGTAGCGCCCGATCGGGGCTACCGAAATGCTCTAGCAGCTGCCAGTAACGTGCAGGGCCCAATCCCTCAAGGCGCAGTAAAGCCATACTGGCGGTCAACGCATCCATGCAGCTCACCGTATTGTCTGTTTTGCAGGAAAGTGGTTATTCGGTGGTGCGGCACTCCAAACAGCAAGAGTCACCGCACTCTCTATGGACTGGTTATGGATTGCGCACCGAGTCCATTACCGCCAGGGGGCGGTCCGCTTCGAGTATCAGCGCCAGGCTCATCTTCTCAAAGGTGCGGAAAACCATCATCTCGCCAGCGCGCTCATCCGGAAGCTTTACGCTGTCTCCGGCAATACGATCACGAACCATAGATCCGCGCTTATACACCGCCATCACATTGCCAGGCACTATGCCATCTCGCTCACCCAGGTTGAGGATGACTACGTCAAACTTGCCGATCTGGGTCACGCCCTCATCGACACCCACAATCAAGCCATTCACCGTCACGGCGGGAGCGCTGGGGTGAAAGAGTGCATCGATGGATCGCTCTTCCACCGGCATCAAATGGTCCTCAAGGCGGATCTCGCGGGCGGTGCTGGCTACGCCCAGAGTAGCGACGGAGAATCCAGGGCGGTTATCCGGGTCCAGCTGTAGCAAATCCACTTCACCAATGCCCAACGCTTGGCGACCCAGAGTCTCATTGCTGACGGGGTCTACGTAAACAGGCCCCGGACGGTAAAGACCGTAGGAAGCCAGGGGCACTTCGAAATCACCGCGCGCATAAATGGTATCGCCCGCGCCCATAAGAATGTGGTTATCGGAACCGGAAACGATATAAGGCGTGCCCTCAAAGGCATCTGGCTCGACGATACGGGTGCGCGACAGGAAGGCATTGATGGCATCCAGGGGAATCGCCGGGATCGCATCCTCTACCGCCTCGCGGCGGATCTGCGGGGTCAGGCGGTTGCCATTTGCACCCGGAGATAGTTGATAGGCGCGCGGTCCGCGCTGTAGCTGCAGTTGCGGCTGGCCATCGACATATACCAGGCGCAGGCTGTCGCCGGGGAAGATCAAATGGGGGTTCTCAACCTGCGGGTTTACTTGCCAGATCTCCGGCCAGTACCAGGGCTGTACCAGAAATTCACTGGAGATATCCCAGAGGGTATCGCCCTTTTGCACGACATAGGCATCCGGGTGGCTGGGGTTCAGGCGCACCTGATCCTGCGCTTGGGTGCCAAGGGCGACCGCCAACATCGAGACGGCGGCCAGGATTATTTTTTTCATGGAAGCATTCCTATGCTCTTTATCGCTATAATTCTCAGCGCCGGGCCACCCTTCACAGGAAATGTGGCCGGCCCCGGGCGCGCAGCGCCAGCGAAAATCGGGGTCCACTCGGTAAATATTGAGCGCGATCATAATGTTATCAGCGCACGTTCAACGAATACTAGAAGTTTGTCACAGGTGTTATGGCTAAACTCGAGATACTGGAATTTCCCGATCCGCGCCTGCGTGAGATCGCCAAACCCGTCGCAAAAGTCACCGACGAGCACCGCCAGCTGCTAGAAGACATGTTCGAAACCATGTACGCGGCACCTGGCATAGGCCTCGCTGCGACTCAGGTCAATGTCCATGAGCGTATCGTGGTGGTGGATATCTCTGAGGACAGCAGCGAGCCGCTGGCCTTTATCAACCCGGAAATCGAGGTGTTAGAAGAAGAGATCCATCAGTACGATGAGGGCTGCCTGTCGGTACCCGGTTTCTACGAGACGGTGGAGCGCCCGCGCAGGGTGCGCGTCAAGGCGCTGGACCGCAACGGCGAACCTTTTGCCATAGAGGCTGAGGGGCTGCTGGCAGTGTGCATCCAGCATGAAGTCGATCACCTGGATGGCAAGCTGTTCGTGGATTACATCTCCCCACTCAAGCGCAACCGCATTCGCTCCAAGCTGGAAAAGTCCCAGCGCCGACGCGCCTGATATATAAGAACTGGCCGCCGGCTGGCCCGGCGCCATCTCCACCCCTCGATCTGAGAATCCGCCAGTGAACATCATCTTTGCCGGCACGCCGGACTTTGCCGCCGTGCACCTGCAGGCGCTGCTCGACAGCAACCACAATGTCATCGCCGTTTACACCCAACCGGACAGGCCGGCGGGGCGTGGCAAAAAACTGCTGGCCAGCCCGGTCAAGCAGCTGGCGCTCTCCCACGGTATCCCCGTATACCAGCCTCAGAGCCTGCGCGACCAGGCTGCCCAGGAAGAGCTGGCGGCACTTGGCGCCGACATTATGGTGGTGGTGGCCTACGGCCTGATCCTGCCGCAGGCGGTACTGGACACCCCGCGACTGGGTTGCGTCAACGTACACGCCTCCCTGCTGCCGCGCTGGCGCGGTGCCGCTCCCATTCAGCGCGCCGTCGAAGCGGGTGACAGCCAGAGCGGTGTGGCGATTATGCAAATGGAAGCCGGACTGGATACGGGCCCGGTGCTGGTGGAGCGCCGCTGCGATATCACTGCGAAAGATACCGGCGGCAGCCTGCACGACAAGCTCGCCGAACTCGGTGGGCCGGCCCTGACCGAAGCACTGTCGCAGCTGGCCTCAGGCACTGCCAAGCCAGAAGCCCAGGATGATACAAAGGCCAACTACGCCAATAAAATCACTAAAGAGGAAGCGCGCATCGACTGGCAGCGCCCGGCGCAGGAACTTCAGCGCCAGATCCGCGCCTTCAATCCCTTCCCGGTATGCTGGACCACCTTTAACGACAGCAAAGGCGAGCAGCGCCTGCGCATTTACAGCGCCAGCCTGGAGCGAGGCTGCCACAGCGATACACCCGGCACCATTTTGGCCTGCGACGATGAAGGCATCCTGGTGGCCTGTGGTCGCGAAGCCCTGCGCCTGCAAGTACTACAGTTGCCCGGTAAAAAAGCGCTGCCGGCCGCGGAAATTTTGAAAGGCCACCGGGCGCTCTTTGCCCCTGGCACACAATTGGGATCATTATGAGTAGAGATGTACGCGCCGAAGCAGCCCGAGTAGTGGCCGCGCTGCTGGAATCGCAAGGTTCACTGGCACGCCTGTTACCTAAAGCCGAGGACAAGGTTGAGGAGCGCGACCGCGCCCTGCTGCGCGAACTCTGTTACGGCTGTGCCCGCACCGCACCGCGCCTGCAATTGATCGCAGCCAAGTTGCTGCGCAAAACACCCAGCGATAGCCTGGTGAGCGCACTGATCCTGCTGGGGCTCTATCAGCTGGAATATACCCGCATCCCCGATCACGCAGCCATCTCTGCCACAGTCAATGCCGCCCGCAGTCTCAAGCTGGATCGCGCCACCGGCCTGATCAATGGCGTGCTGCGCAATGCCCTGCGCGATCGCGAGCGTCTGCAGAGAAAATTGTCCGGCAACCCACAGTTCAGCTCGGTACACCCGGCCTGGCTACAACAGGCGATCAAAGCCGCCTGGCCAACCCAGGCATCTGAAATTTTCCGCGCCAACAATACCAACCCGCCCATGACCCTGAGGGTCAATAGCGCGCGTATCTCCCGCGAAGATTACCTGCAGCAGCTCGACGAAACTGGGCTGTCCGCCGAGGCCTGTGCCCTCTCACCCGTGGGTATCACCCTGCTCGAAGCGGTGCCAGTGGGGATTCTGCCCGGTTTTGCCGAGGGCCTGGTGAGCGTGCAGGATGAATCCGCCCAGCTGGCGGCACAGCTGCTGGCACCCAGTGAAAGCGAGCGGGTGCTGGATGCCTGCGCCGCGCCTGGCGGTAAGAGTTGCCATCTGCTGGAACAGCAGCCCGCGATTGAATTGAGTGCCCTCGATATCGAGGAGGAGCGCCTCGACCGGGTACAGGAAAACCTCGAGCGCTGCGGCCTGTCCGCACAATTAATCTGCGCCGATGCGGCCGCGGCAGATTCCTGGTGGGACGGACAACAATACGACCGTATCCTGCTCGACGCGCCCTGCTCCGCCACTGGAGTCATCCGCCGCAACCCGGATATCAAACTGTTGCGCCGCGCGGAGGATATCGCCGAGCTGGCCAAGCTGCAGGCAGAAATTCTGCGCGCCACCTGGGCACTGCTCAAGACCGGCGGCAGTCTGCTTTACGCCACCTGCTCGGTACTGCCGGCCGAAAATAGCGAAGTTGTCGCCGCCTTCATTGCGGAGACTGAGGATGCGAGCGACAATACTCCGGAACTGCTGCACGGTAAGTCCTGGGGTGAAAAGCAGGTTGCGGGAATGCAACTGTTACCCCAAAACGGTGGCGGCGACGGTTTCTACTACGCTCTGCTCAGCAAAGCCGAATAACAGCAGCGCTAGCCGCGGGTCTCTTCCGATATGAAAATTGTCATTCTCGGCGCCGGCCAGGTGGGCGGCTCACTGGCGGAGGCCCTGGCCTCGGAGCGCAATGATATTGTGCTGGTGGACAGCGACGAAAAAACCCTGCGGGAATTGCGCGACCGCATCGATATCGGCGTGGTCAACGGCCACGCCTCTCACCCCGATGTGCTGATGGATGCCGGCATCGAGGATGCCGATATTCTGGTGGCGGTGACCAACAATGATGAAACCAATATGGCGGCCTGCCAGATTGCCCACTCATTGTTCCGTGTGCCCACCAAGATCGCGCGTGTGCGCGCCTCCTCCTATCTGCAGTATCCCCAGTTATTCGACAACCAAGCCATTCCCATCGACGTGCTGATCAGCCCCGAGCAGTTGGTCTCCGAATATATTGCACGCCTGATGGAGCATCCCGGTGCGTTGCAGGTATTGGATTTCGCCAGTGGCCGCGTGCAGTTGGTGACGGTACTGGCCGTTCAGGGCGGCCCTTTGGTGGGACACCAGCTGCGTTATCTGCGCGAACACATGCCCAAGGTGGATACCCGCGTGGCGGCCATTTACCGGCGCAATCGGCCAATTATTCCCCAGGGGGATACGGTGATTGAGGCCGGCGACGAAGTATTTTTTATCGCCGCACGCGCCGATATCCGCGCGGTTATGAGCGAGCTGCGCCGTCTGGAACACGGTTATAAACGTGTAGTCATTGCCGGAGGCGGCAATATCGGCCTGCGCCTCGCCACTAAATTAGAGAACCGCTACTCGGTCAAGATTATTGAGCGCAGCCACGAGCGCTGTGTGTTTTTATCCGAGGAGCTGTCCCACACCATTATCCTGCACGGCAGCGCCTCAGATCAGGAGCTGTTGCTGGAGGAAAATATCGAGGACACCGATGTTTTCCTCGCCCTCACCAACGATGACGAAGCTAACATCATGTCATCGCTGCTGGCCAAGCGCCTGGGCGCGCGCAAGGTGATGACCCTGATTAACAACCGCGCCTACGTGGACCTGGTGCAGGGCGGTGAAATCGATATTGCCATTTCACCCCAGCAAAATACCATCGGCAGCCTGCTTACCCACGTGCGCCGCGGTGATATGGTCAACGTGCACTCCCTGCGCCGCGGCGCTGCCGAGGCAATCGAGGTAGTCGCCCACGGTGATGAACGCACCTCTAAGGTGGTGGGAAAGAAAATCGAGGATATCGATTTACCCGAGGGTGCCTCCATCGGCGCCATAGTGCGCGAAACCGTCAACGGCAGCGAAGTGTTGATGGCGCACGATGATGTGATTGTACAGAGTGACGATCACGTGATTGTATTCCTGGTGGATCGCCGCCAGACGCGCCATGTGGAACAGTTGTTCCAGGTTGGTTTCGGCTTTTTCTAGCCCGCTTTTTTTATTGAGAAGTCCGGCGATCACAAGCTCCGCCGTCCATATAAAGTAACAACAGATAACAGGCTGACAGGCGCCAATGCGAATTGCGGTAATTGCGCGAGTTTTCGGAATTCTCCTTACGGTGTTCAGCTTAACCCTGCTGCCACCCATCGTCGTGTCCCTGTGGTATGAAGACCATACCCACAACGCCTTTATTATCGCCTTTGTCATTACCCTGGTGACTGGCCTGTTTATGTGGTTGCCGGTACACGACCTGCGCCAGGATTTGCGCACTCGCGACGGATTTGTGGTGACCTCACTCTTCTGGTTGATCCTCGGCAGCTTCGGCTCACTGCCGTTTATTATCAGCCCACAGCCCGATCTGAGTATTACCGATTCCATTTTTGAGTCTATTTCCGGGCTAACGACCACCGGTGCCACCGTGATCACCGGCCTCGACTCCCTGCCCCCGGCGATTCTCTATTACCGCCAGCAATTGCAGTGGTTTGGCGGTATCGGCGTAATTGTGATCGCGCTGGCGATCCTGCCCATGCTCGGCATCGGCGGTATGCAGCTGTACAAGGCGGAAATACCCGGCCCGGTGAAAGATACCAAGCTGACGCCGCGTATCGCGGAGACGGCGCGGGCGTTGATCGTGATTTATGTGATCCTGACGATTTTGTGCGGCATCGGTTACTGGTGGGCGGGCATGACTGTATTTGATGCCGTGGGCCACGCCTTCTCCACCGTCGCCAACGGCGGCTTTTCCACCCATGATGCCAGTATGGGTTTCTACGCCCACAACCGGGCCATTATGGTGATCTGCATCATTTTCATGTTCACCGCGGCGATTAACTTCGGTTTGCACTTTTATGCTTTCCGCAACAAAACCCTCAAACACTACTGGCGCGACTCCGAATTTCGCTTCTATGTCATGCTGATATTGGGCGCCGGTCTACTGATCAGCTGTTACCTGTGGATTCTGAATATTTTCTCTCCGGGCAACAGCTTGTTGCACGGCTTCTTCCAGGTAGTTTCCATCAGCACCACCGCCGGCTTCGCCTCGGAGAATTTTTCCGCCTGGCCGGTATTTTTACCCTATGCCCTATTGCTGCTGGGAATTCTCGGCGCCTGCGCCGGCTCCACTTCGGGGGGCATCAAGGCGGTGCGCGGTATGCTGATTATGAAATCCGGTATGCGCGAATTGAATCGCCTGGTGCATGCCAATGCGGTGATTCCCATCAAACTCAATCGCAAGATTGTACCGGACCGGGTCACCGATGCCGTGTGGGGCTTTTTTGCAGTTTATGTTCTGTCATTTTTCATTCTCGCCATTATCGTGATTGCCACTGGCGAAGACTTCGTCACTTCTGTCACAACAGTCGCCTCCTGCCTGAGTAATATCGGCCCCGCCCTCGGTGAGGCGTCATCCCACTATGGTTCAGTCAACGAGGTCGCCAAGTGGTTTCTGATCCTCGCCATGCTGATGGGACGCCTGGAAATTTTCACCCTGCTGGTGCTGTTAACCCCCGCCTTCTGGCGCCATTAATTAAGCGCCAGAAGGCGGGCGAGATCGAATAGCAATATTTTTTAGTTTCTGCCACAGTTGTTCTTTACAGGAAGTAATGAATAAGAACAGGGTTGTATGAGTAGAAACACCAGTGAGCTGCTTGGTCAACTGAAAATTGACCGGGATACAGCGCCCGATGATTTACCTTCATCGTCCCGAAAAACCCTGTTGGCGGCTTCCAGCGGCGCAGTCGCCGGCCTGCTGGTTGGTTTTTTTGGCGCCTCTCTCTTGGCCGAAGATCCACCCGCAAGCCCCAGCCCAATCCCAGCCTCTACCAGCACACACACTAAAGCATCTGTACCTACCAGCAGCGCGCGCCTGGAAACGGTATTGAATGCCTCTGGATATATCACCGCACGACGCATGGCCACGGTGTCTGCGGAAGTGATGGGGCTGATCAGCAGCGTGGATGTCGAGGAGGGTATGCAGGTACAGGAAGGCCAGGTGCTAGCTCGTCTCGACGACGTCAAGGCGCGCGTCAGCCTGGCATTTGCCCGCGCGCAGATTCAGGTACTGCAGGCCCAGGAAGCCAGCATTGTCGCCAAATTAAAAGAGGCCGAGCGCCAATATCGGCGTTTCGCCGGATTGCGCGAAAAAAATTATTCCAGCAAGGCCCAATTGACCCAGAGTGAGGCCACAGTCGAAGGTTTGAAGGCGGACTTAAACAGCGCCCGGGCAAATATCGAGGTGGCTAAGCTGGAAGCCGAGCGACAGCGTGAGCGCCTGGAGGATCACACCATACGCGCCCCCTTTGGCGGGATCGTCACACAAAAAAATGCCCAGCCCGGTGAAATTGTCGCCCCCAGCTCCGCCGGTGGCGGTTTCACTCGCACCGGTATCTGTACCATCGTAGACATGGACTCCCTGGAGATTGAGGTGGATGTTAACGAGGCCTTTATCGGCCGCATCTCAACCGGACAAAAGGTCAATGCGAACTTAGACGCCTATCCCGAGTGGGATATTCCCGCCACGGTAGTGGCGATTATTCCGACCGCCGATCGCGCCAAGGCGACAGTGCGCGTACGTATCGGCATCGATCAAAAGGACTCCCGCATCCTGCCGGATATGGGGGTGAAGGTTGGCTTTCTTGCCGCGGAGGAAGTGGCGCTTTAACGGCACAGACTACGGCTCTAATTATTCATTTAAAAAAGGAAATTGCAGATGTCTGAAGATGTGTTGTTTCAGTTAAATAGTGTCGGTAAAAGTTTTGTCAAAGGTAAAGAGAAAATCTCTATTTTTGACGACCTCAATATGAGTATTGAGCGCGGAGATTTTGTCGCCATTATGGGACCATCCGGCTCCGGTAAAACCACCCTGTTGAACATGCTCGGTGGGGTCGATCAGCCCACCAGCGGGGAAATTTGGTTTGATGGCACCCGTATAGATTCCCTCAGTGAGAGCGCTCTGACCCGCTGGCGCGCGCAGAATATTGGATTTATTTTTCAGTTCTACAATCTGATGCCGATGCTCAACGCACAGCGCAATGTGGAACTTCCGCTACTGCTAACCAAACTCTCCAAGACGCAGCGCCGAAAAAATGTGGAAACCGCCCTCGCCCTGGTGGGCCTGAGCGATCGCGCCAAACATATGTCCAGTGAAATGTCCGGCGGTCAGCAGCAGCGGGTGGCCATCGCCCGCGCGATTGTCTCCGATCCAAAACTCATTCTGTGTGACGAGCCCACCGGCGACCTGGACCGCGCCACCGCCGATGAAATCCTGGAGATGCTGCAACTACTCAACCGCGATCACGGCAAGACCATCGTCATGGTCACCCATGATCCGGCCGCGGCCAAATACGCCAAGCGCACCCTGCATCTCGATAAGGGGCAATTTGTGCAGAGGGAAATTGTGGCATGAACGATCTCTATTTAATTTATAAAAACATGACGAGGAAACCTCTGCGGTTATTCCTCACTTGTTTTGCTATTTTTATCGCCTTTTTAATTTTTGGAGCTGTTACCAGTTTAAAAACCGCGCTCAATTCTAGTGTGGAATTATCTGCTGATAACCGTTTGGTGGTTTTTAACCGAATCAATTTCACCCAATCGCTGCCCATCTCATATTTCCAAAAAGTCGCTGCGGTGGAAGGGGTAAAAGACGTCACCCACCTGAATTGGTTTGGGGGTTATTTCCAAGAGCAGAGCCGGCAAATTGTATCGCTAGCGGTGGATCCAGAATCCTATCTGCGCGTTTACGAAGAAATAGTGATTCCGGAAGAGCAAAAACAGGCTTGGTTTAACAATCGCCAAGGCGCGCTGGTGGGTGAAAAACTCGCGCAGATTTATGGATGGAAAGTGGGGGATAGAATTCCCATTTCCTCAAATATTTTTACTCACAAAGACGGTGGTTACACCTGGGAATTTGTCGTTTCCGGTATTTTTAAAGGGGATACCGAGCAGTACGATACCCGCCAGATGTTATTCCATTATAAATACTTTATGGAAACCCAGACATTCGGCAATGACTGGATCGGCTGGATGGCACTCACTACGGACGATCCCTCTCTCAATGAAAAAGTGGCAAAAACTATCGATGACAGTTTTGCCAATTCACAAAGTGAAACGGATACCAGCACGGAAAAATCCTTTAATAAAGCCTTTATCGAGCAAATCGGTAATATCGGCCTGATTATTTTCTCGGTCGTTTTTACTGCGTTTTTCACCATTCTGATTGTGGTCGGCAACACCATGGCCCTGGCGATTCGCGAGCGTACCGGCGAGATCGCGGTGCTCAAAACGTTAGGATTTTCCAGCGCGCGTATTTTTCGCATGGTGCTTTCGGAATCCCTGTTGATCTCCTTTATCGGCGGTCTCTCTGGACTCGCCGCGGCCTGGCTTTTAGTTGAAGGGGTCAAAACCTTTCTCGCCCGTTTCCTGCCCAACTTGATTCTCGATGGCGACATCGCCCTGCAGGCACTGTTTTTTATGTTGTTGCTGGGAATTATTACCGGTCTGCTACCGGCCTTTAACGCGCTGCGACTGAATATTGTCTCGGCATTTAATCGTCAGCCTTAAATACATTGTATCGAGCCTCTCACTACAGAAAGCGCCCGATTGATAAAGCCCAACCGGAGGAAAGCCAATGGGCTCTCTAATTGCACAAATAATTTCAGTGACCTTAATGAACCTGGGCAGCCTGCGCCGGCGTCTGTGGATGTCTCTGGCGATGGTACTGGCCTCGGCGGTGGTGGTGGCGATTCTGCTGGCTTTTCTCGCCATGGCCAAAGGCTTCGAGGAAACCATGCGCGGTGCCGGCTCCAGCCAGATAGCCATCCTGATGCGCGAGGGCTCCTCCACCGAACTCAACTCAGTGATCCTGCAGGACCAGGTCAACCTGGTTAGCGAGTCCGCGGGAGTCGCCCGCGATGCCAATGGTCCACTGGTTTCGCCGGAACTGTATGTCATTGTGGATGGCATCAAAAGGTCCAGCGGCACCGAGGCCAATATCCCCCTGCGCGGCCTCAACGAAACCGGCATGGCCATGCGCACGAATATGCGCTTAACGGAAGGCCGTATGTTTGTCCCTGGAACTAATGAAATGATTGTCGGTGAGGGGGTTCTGCGAGAGTTCAGTGGCTTTGATATTGGCAGCGAGGTGCGCTTTGGCAAAAACCTGTGGAAAGTGGTCGGGGTTTTTTCCACAGGGGGCAATATTTTCGAGAGTGAGCTGTGGGCAGATATCAAAACCATCCAGAGCCATTACAATCGCGGCAGCAGTTACCAGTCGATTCGCCTGCAACTGGACAATGACGGCGGTCTGGCATCGGTTAAGGAAACCATTGCGCGGGAACCGCGCCTGAATCTCGACGCCCAGACCGAGCGGGAGTATTTCGCCAGCCAGGGCAAACAACTGCAATATATCGCCACCTTTGGCTGGATCATCAGTGCGGTGATGGCCCTCGGTGCCCTGGCCGGTGCGCTCAATACCATGTACACCTCAGTGGCGGACCGCGCCAAGGAAATTGCCACCCTGCGCGCCCTCGGCTTTAGCAATTTCTCCGCCTTCTGCGGCACTATCGCCGAGGCCATGGTGCTGGCTGTGGCCGGTGGCCTTTTGGGTTCCCTGGCTGCCTACCTGTTCTTCGACGGCCTGAATACTTCGACACTGGGCGGTAGTTTTACCCAGGTGGTATTTAGTTTTGAGATGTCCCCGGACCTTTTCCTGCAGGGCGCCATATTGGCGCTGGTGATCGGCTTTGTCAGTGGCTTTTTCCCCGCCTGGCGCGCCGCGCGCATGCCGGTAATCGTGGCATTTCGCCACGCGGCATAAAGCTCGTCTCGCTGCCTATTCTTGTTACCGATAGAGAAAGGGGCCCTTCAGGCCCCTATTTTTTTTTGCGGTAGATTTTACTCTTGCCCTCCGGCTGGCGGCGGAAGCGCTTGTACTCCCATTGATACTGTTCCGGCGCCTGGGCAATACAGGCCTCCACACCGCGGTTCATCGCCGCCAGGGATACTTTTTGCTCCTCGCTGTAAATCGCTTTTTCCGCGGGGACAAATACCAGCTCAAAGCCGCCCTCTACACGCTTGCCAAATCCAAAAACCACATGGCAGTTGGTGCGCTGTATCAGGTTGTGCACCAGGGTCATAGTCAGTGCCGGGCGTCCAAAAAACGGGGCGAAGTCACCGCCCATATCCGGTTCCTGGTCGGGCAGAATCAGGGCTAAATTACCGGCCTTCAGAGATTTGAGCAGCGACCGCACGCCGTGCACATTGGTGGGCACCATCTTGCCGCCGGTCACTTCTCGTCCGCTGCGAATCACCGGGTCCAGGGCTTCGATTTTGGGTGGCTGGTAAAGCACAGCACAGGGAGCAAGAGTGCCCACGTACAGTCCAAATATTTCCCAGTTGCCGGTATGTGGCATCAACACGATGGTGCCGCGACCTTCCGCCTCGGCGGCATTGAGCAACTGCTGGTTGCGCACCCGGACAATGGCATTTTCATTTTTGGCCCAGGGCGTATTCCACAGTGAGGCCATCTCAAAACCGGCCATGGCCGTGTTGATCACACTCTCTCTCGCTAGCTTTTCGCGCTGCTTGGGGTCCATCGCCGGATAGCAAAGATTGAGATTGATTCGGCTCAGACGCAGGCCCTCGGAACGCGTCCACACTGCCATTTTGCCGGCAAACCAACCCACTCGCCGCGACCAGTGCAGCGGCAATTTACCGATCATTTTCAGTGCCCCAACAGCAAGGCGCCCCTTAATATCCACTCACTACTTCCTATACAAAAGCCACTCGAAAGTGGCCGTGTTGCCCAAGTATGGCCATTGAAACCTCTTGACGCGGCTATAGCGCTTTAAGCACAGGAGCCGCTGCCGCTATAATTGCGTCCCTTTGCCCACAGCAGATACTGATCCGGAGATAGCGGTGTCCAAGCAATACGATCTCAGTACCTTCCAGGGACTTATTTTTGCCCTGCAGGATTATTGGGCGCGCCAAGGGTGCGTCATTCTACAGCCTCTGGATATGGAAGTGGGCGCCGGCACCTTTCATCCAGCCACCTTCCTGCGCGCCATAGGCCCGGAAAACTGGAACGCGGCCTATGTGCAGCCCTGCCGCCGCCCCACCGATGGCCGCTACGGCGAAAACCCCAACCGCCTGCAGCACTACTACCAATACCAGGTAGTGATGAAGCCGTCCCCGGACAATATCCAGGAATTGTACCTCGACAGCCTGCGCGCCATGGGCGTAGACCCGGCCATCCACGATATCCGCTTCGTGGAAGACAACTGGGAATCCCCAACCCTGGGCGCCTGGGGCCTCGGCTGGGAAGTTTGGCTGAACGGTATGGAAGTTACCCAGTTCACCTACTTCCAGCAGGTGGGCGGCCTCGAGTGCTACCCGGTTACCGGCGAGATCACCTATGGTCTCGAGCGTATCGCGATGTACCTGCAAGGGGTTGAGTCCATCTACGACCTGGTGTGGACCCGCAACCCGGACGGCAGCCCCGTTACCTACGGCGACGTTTTCCACCAGAACGAAGTGGAAATGTCCCACTACAACTTTGAACACGCCGATGTCGAATTCCTGTTTGCCACCTTCGATCACTGCGAGCGCGAGAGCACGCGCCTGATCGAACTGGGCCTACCGCTACCCGCTTACGAGCAGGTCATGAAAGCCTCCCACGCTTTCAACCTGTTAGACGCGCGCCACGCCATCTCGGTTACTGAGCGCCAGCGCTATATCCTGCGTGTGCGTACCCTGGCCCGTGCCGTGGCACAGGCCTACTACGATGCGCGCCGCGCCTTAGGTTTCCCCCTGGCAGACGAGGCACTGCGAGCGGATATTCTGGCGGAAAACATCGAGCAAGAGGAGAAGCAGTAATGGCTCAGGATTTTCTGGTAGAGCTGGGTACCGAAGAGCTGCCACCCAAGGCGTTGCACAAATTAATGAACGCCTTCGCCGATGGCATTACCCAAGGCCTCAAGGGCGCTGAGTTATCTTTTGGCGAAGTGAAATCCTACGCCGCCCCACGCCGCCTGGCAGTCGCTGTGTTCGGCTTGGCCGACAAGCAGCAGGACAAACAAATTGAAAAGCTGGGCCCGGCCGTTAAAGCCGCCTTCGACAAAGAGGGCAAGCCCAGTAAAGCCGCGGAAGGTTTCGCCCGCAGCAACGGTGTAACCGTTGAAGAATTGGGACGCAAGGAAACTGACAAAGGCGAGCGCCTGGCTTTTATCAGCGAACAAAAAGGCGCTGAAACCGAATCCCTGTTGGCAGACATCGTCGAGAAAGCCCTGGCTCAGCTACCTATCCCCAAGCGCATGCGCTGGGGGGCGCGCCGTGAAGAATTCGTGCGCCCAGTGCATTGGCTGGTCATGCTGTTCGGCAACAAGGTGGTGGATGGCGAAGTACTCGGCTTAAAAGCCGGTAAAACCAGCCGTGGTCACCGCTTCCACTGCAATCGCGAACTGGAAATCCACTCCGCCCACGACTATGCACAGGTTCTGCGCGAACCCGGCTATGTAATGGCAGATTTCGCCGAACGTCGCGAAGCCATTCGCGCTCAAGTTATTGCTGAATCCAATAACGTCAATGGTGAAGCGGTCATCGACGACGACCTGCTCGACGAAGTGACTGCACTGGTGGAGTGGCCTGTCGCCCTCACCGGCCGCTTCGAAGAGCGCTTCCTGGAAGTGCCCGCTGAGGCCCTGATCTCCTCCATGAAGGAGCACCAGAAATATTTCCATGTGGTAGATGAAGATGGCCAGTTACTGCCTTTCTTTATCACCGTGTCCAATATCGAGAGCCAGGATGCCGCCCAGGTTATCCACGGCAATGAGCGGGTAATCCGTCCACGCCTGGCGGATGCCGCCTTCTTCTTTGAGACCGACAAGAAGACCAGCCTGGAATCGCGCCGTGAAAAATTGCGCCAAATCGTTTTCCAGCAACACCTGGGCAGCGTCTACGACAAGACCGAGCGGGTAGCTGCCCTGGCGCGCACCATCGCCGAGAAAACCGGAAGTAACGGCGACTGGGCCGAGCGCGCCGGCCGCCTGTGCAAGTCGGACCTGGTTACCGAAATGGTGTTCGAGTTTGCCGATATGCAGGGCATCGCCGGTTACTACTACGCCGAAAACGACGGCGAGCCGTTGGATGTGGCCAAGGCCATGTACGAGCAGTACATGCCCAAGTTTGCCGGTGACGAACTGCCCGCCAGCGACACGGGTACCGCTATCGCCCTGGCAGACCGCCTGGATACTTTGGTGGGCATCTTCGGTATCGGCCAGCCCCCCAGCGGCTCCCGCGATCCTTTCGCCCTGCGCCGTGCCAGCCTGGGCATCATCCGCATTCTGGTAGAGAAGCGTCTCGACCTGGACCTGCGCGAATTGCTGGAACTGGCCCGCGACAACTACCCGCGCACCGCCCTGGGCGAATACGACAAGGTGGTAGAGCAAACTCTGCAATACGTACTGGACCGCTTCCGCGCCCGCTATGAGGACCAGGGTATCGCCACCGAGGTATTTATGTCGGTTGCCGCGCGCAAGCTATCGCGCCCGCTGGATATCGATAATCGCGTACACGCGGTGAACGCCTTTAGCCAGCTGCCGGAGTCCGGTGCCTTGGCAGCAGCGAATAAGCGCGTTTCCAATATCCTCGCCAAGCTCGATGGCGCGGTGCCCAACAGTGTCGATGAAGCGCTTCTGCAGGAAGAAGCGGAGAAAGCACTGTTCGCCGCTGTTCAGGTTGCCCGCACAGAAGTGGAACCGCTGTATAGCGATGCGCTCTTCGCCGAAGGCCTCGCCGGTCTGGCGGGACTGCGCGAAACCGTGGATAACTTCTTCGACCATGTGATGGTGATGAGCGACGACGAGCAACTGCGCAACAACCGCCTGGCCCTACTGGCCCAGCTGCGCGCACTGTTCCTCGAAGTTGCCGACATCTCCCTGTTGGTTCCCGCCAAGTAATGGCTACTTGAACCGGGGCTCTGCGCCCCGGTTCAGCGACACAGGCGAATCCACATGGCAATAATTCTTCTCGGCCGCGATGGGGTCATCAACCAAAACCCCGACCAGTTCGTGAAATCCGCAGAGGAGTGGCAGCCCCTGCCCGGCAGTATTGAGGCACTGGCTGCGCTCAGTCAGGCCGGCCACCAACTGGTGATAGCCACCAACCAGAGCGGCCTGGCCCTGGGCCAGTTTGACCTGGATGACTTGGAGGCGATACACGCCAAGATGCGTTCCCTGGTAGAGGATGCGGGCGGAGAAATTGCTGCGATTTTCTATTGCCCCCATGGGCCCGAGGACAACTGCCGCTGCCGCAAGCCCCAGGCCGGCCTGCTCGATGCCATCGAGGCGGAATTCGACACCAGCCTGCACGGCTGTTATCTGCTTGGCGATAAACTGGCCGATCTACAGCTAGCGTTGGTGAAAGGGTGCAAGCCGGTACTGGTTAAAACCGGTGCAGGCGCAGAAACTCTGCAGCAGCTGGTCGAGAGCCCCGATCCGCGTCTGGCGGAAACCGCTGTGTTTGAAGACTTAGCTGGTTTCAGCCAATTTCTAGTGGGCCACTGAGCCCACTGATCCTCCCCTTTCCAGCCTTCTAGATTTAACGGGTTTTTTCCAAGGGCCTGTGAAAAACATCATCAGGAACCCTCTCCGCTACAGCACCACCGCGCATTTGTGACTTACGTTTTTTTCTTTCTCGCCAGTTAGCAAAAATAGTACAAAACAATGACTATGGCGCCAGTTCATTGAGTCCTGCGACACATTACTTTAAAAGCGAGTGACAGGTCGGACGGCTTTATCCCAGTGAAAGCGTGTTCTGCCAAACCAAGGATGGCGTGTTGGGTGTCAGTGACAATGGATAAACAGCGCACTTTCTCTCCCACTTCTACCCGCCTGTAAAAATAAAAAAATGGGACAATTCAATGAAACGAAAAATAATTGCCTCGCTTATTGCGGGCCTGCTGTGCTCGAGCAGTAGTTTCGCAGCCACGGTGGCAGACACTCTCACCCCCGAAATCCAAAAGAATAAAAAGGTCTATATCGTACAGCTCGATGGCGAACCACTTTCCGTCTACAGCGGCACAGTCGCGGGCCTCTCCAGCGCTAAATCCAACGTACGCCGCAAAGCTGACCCCCGCAGCAGCAGCTATCGCCACTACTCCGATTTCCTCAAAACACGTCGCCAGCAGGTGCTCTCTGCCGTGCCCGGCGCACGCAAAGTGCACGAATACAAGGCGGCCTTTAATGGCTTTGCCGCGGTTATGAGTGAAAAGGAAGCCGAAGCACTGCGCAGCCATAAAGATGTGAAAGGTGTCTGGGAAGACCGCCTGCTGAAGATGCACACCGATTCCACTGCAGATTTCCTCGGCCTGACGAATACACCCAGTCCCTGGCTCTGGGGTATCACCGGGGAGGATGTGGTGGTGGGTGTCATCGACTCGGGTATCCACCCGGAACACCCGAGCCTGATGGACATACCAACGCCGCGTCAGGGTAATCGTGGAGCCAACATTTCCTACGGTCCGGTGCCTGAATCCTTTATCGGTGAGGGCTGTGAGTTCGGCAACACCGACTTTAACCCCGGTGACGCCGCCTTTACCTGTAACAACAAGCTGATCAAGGCCAAGTCTTTCTCTGACGCCTTCCTCTCCAACAAGACTCTGGCGGATTACGAGTTTCTGTCCGCACGGGATGCGGACGGGCACGGCACCCACACCGCCACCACTGCCGCAGGCAACTACGGTGTAGTGACCCCCGACGGGAAAACCCTGACCGGTATGGCGCCGCGCGCCCGTATCGCGGCCTATAAGGTGTGCTGGGATGCCCCAGACCCGGACGATAGCGGCTGCTCCTCAGCGGACTCCATGGCGGCCATTGATGAAGCCGTGGCCGACGGTGTGGATGTCATCAACTTCTCGGTGGGTGGCTCCAGTACCGTTTTCACCGGTGCCGATGAGATCGCCTTCCTGTTTGCCGCCGATGCCGGTGTTTTTGTTGCCACCTCCGCCGGCAACAATGGCCCAGGCCCACAAACGATGGGCACGCCTTCCGGTGTCCCCTGGATTACCGCGGTGGCGGCTGCCGAGGACGACCAGAGCTTCGGCACGGCCCTGCAGGTGGATGCCCCTGAGGCAGTTGTGGGCACCTACGATGCCCGTGAAGGCAACGGCCCGGTAACGATGGAAGATGCGGGTCTGTTATCGGTACCTGTTGTTGCGGGTGCCCCCCTGGAGGCCTGCTCCGCACTCACCAATTCAGAGGCCATTGCAGGCAAAATCGCCCTGGTGAAGCGTGGTGGTTGCTCCTTCAGCACTAAATACAACAATGCCGCAGATGCAGGCGCAGTGGCCATTGTTGTATACAACGACGGCACCGCCGTGGACCGTATGGACCCGATCGTTATGTCGGCGCCCAACACCACCATCCCCGGTGTGATGATTCGCCATGCCGATGGTGCCATGCTGGTTGAAAGTGCCGAGGTCACGGGTACTCTCGATCCAGAGCTGAAGATATCCCGTGAAGACCGCATCGCCAGCTTCTCCTCCCGCGGCCACAACGTGGGCGCGCCGGATATTATCAAGCCGGATGTGGCGGCACCGGGCGTAGGTATTCTCGCCGGTACCTCGCCAGTACTGAGTGGTGGCAGCCTGTTCGCCGCCAAAAATGGCACCTCCATGGCGAGCCCCCATGTCGCCGGTATTATGGCTCTGTTAAAACAGGCCCATCCGGACTGGAGCCCGGCAATGGCCAAATCTGCGCTGATGAGTACGGCGCGCACCGACCTGCAAAAATCCTTCGGACCCGAAGCCGCTGACCCCTTCGATATTGGCGCAGGCGCCATAGTACCCGCTGCCGCTTTCGATCCCGGTCTGGTCTATGACGCCGGTCTCAACGACTATCTGGCCTTCCTCTGTGGTGCGGAAAATCAGCCTCAGATTCTGGAAACTTCCACCTGTGAGGGACTGGTTTCCGCTGGCTATTCCCTGGATTCCAGCGATCTCAACCTGCCATCAATCGGCATCGGGGAATTGGTGGGCACGCAAACCATCAAGCGCCGAGTCACCAGCGTCGGCCGCGGCCAGAGATGGTATTGGGCTTCTATAGAGGCACCCGAAGGGGTCGAGGTCAGTGTTAACCCCAGAACCCTGCGCCTTAGAGAGGGAGATAGCGCCGAGTTTGAGGTCACCTTTACGGTGACCGAGGAAGCGGCCATGAACGAGTGGGTATTTGGCGAGCTGAGCTGGAAATCCGTTGGTTTACGCCAGGAAGTACGCAGTCCCATCGCCGTGCGCCCGGTTCCGCTATCCACGGTTCAGAAGGTCAGCGCGGATGGCAGCGATGGCACCGTAAGCTTGCCCGTGCAGTTTGGTTATAACGGCAACTATCAGGTGGATATCAACGGCCTGGCGGAAGGCGCACCTTTCCCCGGTAGCGTTGAGGATGGAGAAAATCAGCTGATTTTCTTCGATATTCCAGAGGGTACCGAATTGGCCCGGGTAGCCCTGTTCGATGCGGATGTGGGCGATGGTAGTGGCAGCGACGACCTGGACTTACAAGTCTATGGCCCCGGCCCCGACTTTCCAGAAGTGGGCACCAGCGGCTCACCAACCTCTGCCGAGTCTGTTGATCTGCTCAATCCCACTGCCGGCCAATACGCTGTGTATGTGGTGGATTACGCCTCTGCAGAGGGCCCCACCCCATTCACTCTGTTTAACTTCAACCTGAGCGGGAACAGCGGCAATACTCAGCTCACCGCTCCGTCTCAGGCGCATATAAACAGCAGTGGCACTATCGACCTGGAGTGGATAGGTCTCACTCCCGGTACTCGTGCCCTGGGGATTCTCAGCCACGGTAATGGTGAGGCTGTATTTAGCGAAACCGAGATTATGGTGAATACCCAGTAGAGAGCCATTCCCTCCACCGATTGGCAGACGGGGGGAGTTTTTAGGAACCGGCCGAGACTAATGTCTCGGCCGGTTTTTTATTTACAACCTAATTTATCCTGCTGTCGAATAAAAGCTTCAGCAATATCCATAGAGATACGACCAAAGTCCCAAAAGATTTTTGTTTTACGATTGATATTTAGGGCCACTGACAAGTTGTGATCCGGTATTACCATCAACCAACTTTGACTGCCGCGGCTGACGCCACCATGATTAGCATGGCGCACAATTCCCAAAGACGGAATTTCTTGTTCACGGTACCGCCAACCCAACGCATAGTGCTGCTCGTTCACTTCTCCATTGGCAAGCTTTTGCGGTGTCCAAAAAGCTTCTCGGGTTTCAGCAGCTAAAAAATTGTCGTCGAGATAGTGTGCACCCAGCTTTACCAGATCCGTAGGTGTGGAAATAAAACCACCACCCGGTAGACGATGACTTAAATCCACCGGTCGCCATTCACGTAGGCGAAGTTCGTCGCCGCTTAACCCATTACTCTTATAGAAACGGGCAATATTTCTTTCCATATTGCCATTTAATGGAGAGATCCCAGTATTTTTCATTCCGGCAGGAATAAAGACCTCGTCTTCCATCACGTCCAAATAACTTTTTTGCTCTGCACCAGCCAAAACCGCCCCTAGAAGAACGGTTCCCAAGGTGCTGTAATAAAAATTTGAGCCTGGCTGGAACAACAATTCACTACTGTCAAAAATTTCCAGAGCCTGATACATACTGTCGTAATGACGGTCCAGGGCCAGTGTTTTATACAACCCCAGCCAATCAGAATTCTTCTTATAATGTGGTAAGCCCGACATATGTGAGGCCAGCTGGCGTGGGGTGATCTCTGCCCACTCTTGATTGGGTAATGCTTCCAAATAGTGAGTTATTGATTTATCAAGATCAATACTCCCCTTCTGTACCAAACGCGCGAGAGCTGTTCCAGTCAGAGCCTTGGAAGTACTACCAATACGAAAACGTGTTTCAGTGGTAACAGGTATTTGCTTTTCCAGGTCTGCCCATCCAGATGCGCCAGCCCAGACAAGCTTGCCACAAGCCGAAACTGCCGCAGAGATTGCTGGAGAACCAATCTCCTGGCGATGCGTCTCAATGACTTTAAGTGATTGATCTGCTGCCTCTTTTAGATCATGTCGGTAGATCTTGTGTGTCGATGGTGCCTCGGTGGCCAGCGCCTGCCAACCAAATGGGCTGAGTGGTAACGCATCCAGAGACCAGGCATAAAATTGATAAACCGGCCACAATAAATAGCCAATACAAGACAGCAGGGCAAAGATACCCAGCACAAATTTTTTATTTTTCATTTAATCTATCTCTTAAGTTCCTAGTTCCCTAAGACTCTAAGCCATGTCTACACGAGTTAACCGTTATCACGTACCCAAAAATTTTGGACCTAGGATTATTACGCTGCAGCTTTTGGAAAAAGAGACACACTTACGACGAATTCTGACATTGCACTGCTAAAGCAATCTAAAAATGCCTTTCAAATACTGTAACTTTTCATCTTTTTTCGTTGAAAAAGAAATCTTTCAAAAATTATTAAAAGGCCAATAAATTATTGAATTCACAGTTGAACGAAGTCGAACCCGCAATAGTATTTTCCCGATGGATTATGAGTTTGATTTTTTCAATTTTTTAATGAAAACGCCGGCGAAATTCACTGGGGAGTATACCTTTATGTCTACGAAACGTGCGTCTCAATTGCTCCTGGGATTGAAAGCCACATAGGCAGGCTATTTTTTCCTGAGACAAGGTTTGCTCAGACAACAATTGGCAGGCTTTTTCCACACGGATATTTTCAACAAAGCGCGCCGGAGTCACTCCCAGCTCCTTGAGAAAACAGCGGGAAAAATTGCGTGGACTCATCGCAGATTCCTGAGCCAATTTTTCTACTGTGAGAGACTGATCCAAGTTTTGGTAAATCCACTCCACAAGTCTGGCAAAGCGATCACTCTGTTGCTGATTCATCAAGTGACTGCTGTATTGCCGCTGTCCGCCATCCCGCTTGAGGTAGAGCACCATTAGTTTGGCGATTGCCAGTGCCAAACTACGCCCGTGATCCTCCTCGACTAACGCCAGAGCGAGATCAATGCCCGCGGTAATACCGGCCGAGGTATAAATATGATCATCGCACACATAAATAGCATCAGGGTCTACCTCAATACCGGCAAACTGCCGTAGCTCATCCACATTTGCCCAATGGGTAGTTGCTTTATGACCTGCCAGCACCCCTGCTTTAGCCAAAATCAGAGCACCGTTACATATAGAGCCCATTCGCTTAACCAGCTGTTTTTGATCGCACAGCCAGCCGAGGATGTCTGGTTCGGAGTAGAGGTTCTTATAACTTCCAGGCGGCCCACCACTCACCAATAGGGTGTGGATATCTTTCGCCTCACGATATCCACAATCCGCATACAGCTTTACACCAGTGCCCATCTGTACCGGCCCGGATTCTTCAGCCAACAACTGGATACTGTAAAAGTCAGAAGGATAGCGCCCCTCCTCGCGGAGAAGATGATTAGCCAGTGCAAAAACCTCCAGTGGCCCAGTCACATCCAAGCTGGAAGCGCCCGGATAGATAAACATGGCAATTTGAATAGACTGGTCCTGGGTCAATTTCATTGATAGAGTTTTCCACAACGCCAACGAGGCAAAATTTGATCTTGGCGGTAAATTCTGCCGATTAATTCGCACTTTACCAACCATTTCTGCTAAATACCCTTAGTCCTGCAGAGGTTGTGACTAGATTCATTAACGAGGCCACACCCTGTTTGTGAGCACTCACGTATCTTTCGTTCTGCCCAGCTTAACCGGATGTCTGCGCTCCCGGTGTTTATCCACAGAGTGATCTTTAAGCTAGTTATTCACACTTTTACCGCACTTTGCCCTTTGATCACTTAATATCGAGCAAGTTTATCCACACAGGCTCGAAATCCTTGACCTATCCATCGAGCCGCGCACAATTGCCTCCGCGAATCCCCCCAGCTTACGGAGACCCCAATTGGCGGAATTAATATTGAATCGCGGCGCAGAGCGCCGCTTAAAGCGCGGCCACCTGTGGATATACAGCAATGAGGTGGATACCAAGCGCTCCCCGCTGAAAGGCTTGGAAGCGGGGAGCCAGTGCCAGGTTCTCGATAGTCAGGGCAAACTTCTGGGCACTGCCTGGGTTAACCCCAGCCAATTGATCTGCGCCCGCCTAGTGAGCCGCAAGGACAATTTTTCCGAAGACGATATTAGTGAGCGCTTGCAAACTGCATTGCTACAGCGGCAACGCTACTTCGACCACCCCAGCTACCGTATGGTTTACGGAGACTCCGATGCCCTACCGGGGCTGGTCGTTGATCGCTTTAACGATCACCTGGTGGTACAGGTCAGCAACTGGGGCATGGATCACTACCAACAGGTGGTTGTGGATAAGTTAATCGAGCTGACTCAACCCAAGGGAATTCTGCTGCGCAATGATCACCAGGGCCGCGCGGTTGAGGATATGCCACTCGTTAACCAGATTGTTTACGGAGAAGTGCCCGAACTAGTGCCCTTTGAAGAAAATGGCGTTCCGCTTTTGGCGCCGGTCCACCAAGGGCAAAAAACCGGTTGGTTTTACGATCACCGCGAAAATCGTCGCCTGTTAAACCGCTGGGTACGAGGGAAGCGTGTGTTGGACCTCTTCTCCTATGCCGGCGGCTGGGGAATCCAGACTCTGGCCAACGGTGCCTCCCACGCGGTGTGCGTAGATGCCTCGCAGCAGGCCCTGGACTGGTGCCAATTGAATGCACAGCACAACGGTTTTGCCGACAGGCTGGATACCGTGCAAGGTAAGGCGCTAGAGGTTCTGAAGGCCATGGTGGCCGAGGGCGAGAAGTTCGATGTCATAGTGCTCGACCCCCCCGCATTTATCAAAAGGCGCAAAGATCACAAGGCCGGCCTCGCCGCTTACCGCCACATTAACGAACTGGCTATGCGTTTACTGTCGCAGGATGGCTTGTTAGTAAGTGCTTCCTGCTCTATGCATTTACAATCGGATGAACTGCTCGACTGTGTACGCGGTGCGGCACACAAATTGGGCCGTAGAGCTTCAATACTCGCCAGCGGTGGCCAGGGCGCTGACCACCCCATTCATCCGGCAATTCCTGAGACCAACTACCTCAAGGCCCACTTTGCCCATCTGGGCGGCAGCCGCTGGTAGCGGGCATTTATTCGCTCTAAAAGAAACCCCGGCGAAGGCCGGGGTTTCTAATTGGCTGCTCTATCACCCAGTGGGATTAGAAAACGTATTTCATACCCAGTGTGGCGGTGCGCGGCCGGTTGGCGCGAGCACCATCGGGACTACGGCTGATTATCACCTGCTCATCAAACAGGTTATCCACTTTCAGGTAGCCGGTCAGGTCTGCGCTGAAATCGTAGTGCGCAGCGGCATCCACAACCCACAAAGACTCTGTGTAATCAAATTTATCGGTATTCCCCTGATTACAACCGGTGTGCACACACATCTCATCCTGGTAAGCCGCGGTCAGGTTTAAACGCCAGGCGGCACCGCTGTCGAGGCCGGCAGATACGGCAAAAACATTTTCCGGCAGGTATTCGAGATTATCGCCGGCAAGCAGATCCTCACCGTCACTGTCTTCACTGATTTCTGCGTCAGTAAAGGTGTAGGTAGCACGCACCGGTAATACCCAACCGTTTGCGAGTGCCCACTCACTTCCAAAGGTCGCTTCCAGCCCTTTGATCTCTGCTTCACCCAACTGGTAGGTACCACTCTCGGCACCATTGGGGCATTTCACCGCCACCGAGCAGTTTTGCAAAGCATTCTCATAGTCACTGTAGAAGGCGATCAATTCCGCATTCAGGCTGCCGTTATCGAAGCGAGCGCCCCATTCATAGTTTGTGGATAACTCCGGACCCTGGCCATCGGCTGCACCGGCACCGGGAGGGGCGAAGCCACGGTGCACACCTGCCAGCAGGCTCCACTGTTCGCTAGCCTGGTAAACAAGCCCCAAACCGGGCAGCCACTCATCCACCTGATTGGAGCGGTAACTGCCCTTCTCGTTACGCTCGGCGTCGTTATAGCGCTGCTGTTCGGTCTCTATATCCTCATAGCGAAGAACAGCAGTGAGAGTTAGCTTATCGTTCAGCTGGATATCGTCGTAGATAAAGAACGAAGTTGCCTCAGCTTCTTCAATTCGGTTATTGCTGCTTTCTTTGGCGGTATCGGGAATATCTGTGCTCAGATACACCAATTTGCCATCCACCTGTTCATAGTTTTCCACAGGCTGGAACCTATCCACTTCGTCTTGGTGCTGGCGTACTCCAAAGGTCAGCTCATGGCTAACGGAAGCGGTGTTAAAGCGCCAATCGGCACTAATCTGCAAACCCTTAGCCTCGTACTCACGGTTGTTGTGCTTAACGCCAAAGGCGTAATCCTCGGTGCCATCCAATACCGCCTGTGGGTCTAGAACTCCGTCAACACTGCCACCGTTATTAACAGCATCTATCAAGTCACCCTCGCTGACCTTGAACCAGTCGCGCTTAAACTTGTTGTAGTAAGCCTGGGTATGCAGGGTAAAGCTGCCACTCAGTTCGATGCTGTGGTTCAGCTGGATAGTGCTGTGGCGATTTTGCATTTCATCCAGGGCACTGATTCCGTAGCGGCGGTTCGGATCTCTCTTAAAGTCGGCATCCGTCAGGCCCAGATAACTCATGCCAGACTCCTCTTCGGAGTACTGCAGCTTGATATCCAACTGCTGGCGATAGGTCGCATCCGCATCGGACTGTAGGCGACCTTTCAGCAGGTAGTCTTCTTTAGCGATATCCGCGCTGCCAGCGCGATCAATTTCGCGAAAACCGTCAGCATACTGTTGCTGGGTCTCCAGCAGCCAGCCGGTAGTTTCTGTACTGGTGCCGTAGTGAGCGTGCAGGCGGGTCTCACCGTATTCACCGGCCTCCAGCTGCACCATCCCTTGGCTGGAAGTGGGAATAGGTGTGCTCAACATATTTACCGCACCACCCACAGTAAACGGGCCGTATTGCAAGGCAGCTGGGCCTTTTAGTACTTCAATGGCATCCATGCGGCCGGCACTCGGGAAATAATACGCTTCCGGCGCCGAGTAAGGGGCCGGAGCCACCAATACACCATCTTCCATCAGGGAAATTTTGGCGGAACGCCCACCCTGGGCACCGCGGATACCAATATTCGGGCGCAGGCCGTAGCCATCCTCTTCCAGGATGTAGACCCCCGGAACCGAGCGCATCATGCGGTTGATATCCACAAACTCGAATTCTGCCAGTTCTTCGGCATCGACCAGATGCGCGGAGCCCGGCAGCTTGGAGATGGAGTCGGAATTACCAATAACGGATACGCTTTCCAAACGCTCCTCAGCGTGACTAGGAACTGCCGTGGCAGCCGCCAGGGCAATAGCCATTGGCGACAGGAAAAATCTCTTCATGAACCCTCCAATGAATCTATGTAATTTGTAATTGTTTTTATTAATAAGAATGATTCTATTTTACTACTCGCGACTGGGGGACATCACAGAACATTTTTTTGTTTTTTGGCGCCTTTACTAGGAATAAACCTCTTAAATATTGGTTTCTATCCTAAGAGCAGGATGTTTCCTAGGATCTACTCTACGGGCTGACTAGCATTGGGCTCATCTATCTACTTTGGGAATGCCCATGATTCGAAAGGCAGAGCTCAAAGAGTTGGATAGGCTGGAACAGCTCTGGCTACATGCGGTGACACATTCACACCCATCACTGCCTCGTCAGTTCTGGTTACAGCGCCGTGGTGAGTTCCGCAGAGACTGCCACCGATCCAACCAATGCCTGGTGTTTACCGGCCGCCACAGCGCTGTCGCCGAGGCTTTTATTACCCTGGTGGACACTGACAAGATCGCCCACTTGTGTGTTAGTCCCCTTTTTACCGGTTGTGGAATTGGCGCTAGCTTGCTTAAGGCTGTGGCCGTCGGACGCAAGCAGCTCCAGGCTCAGGTATATCGTGAAAATCTGCGCACGCGGTATTTCCTGCAAAAGCATGGTTTTGTAGAAACCCGTCGCGGTTACAACGCTGAGTACGGACAACATCAGATTTTAATGTCTTGCAAAGGGACCCCGCCTTGAGCCATATCTTACTCACAGGGGGGAAAACCACTACTTATAACCGAAACTTATTGATTCACTCCTTTTTATTGTTTCTACGCGACAAACTATCCGGGTAGCATGCCTTTCATCCTAGTTTTCCTACGCGCTGATTTTTATGGGACAGAACGCTTCCAGTCATACCCTGCAGTCCACGAGCGACCGCTTCTTTCATCACGATGCTGACTTGGCATCTATGAATCAGACTTTCGCTGCGGCTAAACCCAGCGAAATCATGCAGTTCACCATGGACAAAGCCCAGAACCCGGTGGTCTTTACCAATTTCCGCCCCCTCGCTGTGGCTTTCCTTCACTTGGTGACCAGGGCCAAGCCGGATATTCCGGTTATCTGGGTGGATCACGGCTACAACACCCCGGAGACCTACCGCCACATAGAAAATGTGGTGGAACGGCTTAACCTCAATCTGCGCACCTATTCTCCAAAGATGTCTGCGGCCCACTACAACGCCGTCCACGGTGGTATTCCGCCCCTGGATACTCCCGAGCACGACTTTTTCTCGCGTACAGTGAAACTGGAGCCGTTTAACCGCGCCATGCAGGAACTGAAGCCAGATGTATGGCTCAACGGCATTCGCCACGATCAGAATGCCCATCGCAAAAACCTGGATATTTTTACCCAGGGGAATCACGGCACCATTCGAGTAGCGCCAATGTTCCACCTGAAGGAGATCGATGTAGAGGAGTACGTTTACGAAAACGAACTGCCCGATAATGATGTGTATTTCGACCCGACCAAGGGCGAGGAACACCGTGAGTGTGGGTTATTGCTGGAAAAGTAATGAACTGATGCCCAGCGATAACCTTTCCACACGTGCTACCTGCTATTAGCTATGATCGCTAATTGGCCGGTCTGATGCTCATTAGGGGGAACGAATGATTGTTTCCCCTTCTGCATAGAGTTCGCAGCGATCTTTCACCCGTAGTTGCGCTCTCTGTTCTTCACAGGCCTGTAGGGCTAGCTGGTTTGCTTCTGTTTGACTGGCAACATTATCGATATACCCCACCACAAAGGCCCCTCGATAATCCAGAGCCATTGCCAGCGCTTTATTTTCCGACAAGAACTGGTAATCCTTCATGAGTTGCCCTAGGCCGCTCACCTCTTCGCTATTGTCTGTGAAAGCACTGTCTGTAAAAGGTAATGTCTCCCGGTTAAGGTCCCTTATCATTGATTCGAAATGTTCCCGGGACTCTGAGCGTGTAATTTGCATCAAAAGGGGCTGGGAGACGCGGGAGAATCTTTCAACGTCTCGATTTAGATAGAGTTCATGAGCATACCACCAGGCAATATTGATATCCCTCGGAGCACGCAGGTAGGCCTGCTCCAACATGTTTACATACTTGGGTCGTGGATAACCTAATACCTGCATCGTAATTGCCAGTTCATGCCAATAGGCCGGCACGTCACCCTCAGCATTAACCAGCTCAACATAACTATCGCGGATCTTTTTAAATTCTGGGACGTTGATTTCTTTTTCTTGATCAAGCGCCTCATGAAGCGCAACCATTGCAGTGGCTTCCAGATACCAGGTTTCAGCCTGATATTTATCTTCTATATTTCCAAGTATCTCGCGGGCTGAAGAATAATTTTTCTCCTTCGCCTCGGCAAGCGACAGTGCTGACATCAGCTCAGGACTTATCAGTCCCTTTTTTTCAGCATAAGCAATATAATTTCTAAGCCGCAAGAGAGGGGAAGAAAATTTTCTTTTCTGGATCAACGGAAATCGTTGCTCATGTCGTGCAGCAGATCTTTTGATAGCCTTACCTGGCTCTATCACCCCAGAACACAGTTGTTTTAGAAAGAATTCGGGACGAGTTGCTGCAAAGCTACAGTGTAACTGGAGATAGACCTGATCCAATTCCCCCATACAAACAAGTCCCTATAGCCCAGATTGGGAACCTGGTGGTAGTTCGTCAGTACTTTCAGGTGCACCTGCCCATTCGAGAGGAACAATGGGTGATTTTAAGTGCTTACAGTGTAGAAAGGAGTGGGTAGGTTATGAGTTTTGCGACGCCAATTGAGGCATTTGCGGCCATCACTTGTTCAGTCGTTTCGTAGCAAAAACTCCAACTCGAGATTAATTCAGGGCTCACTGATTAAATCCATCTCGCATTTTTACTCAGAGCCTTCACCTCTTTGAAAATTCAGCTCGCCAAGTCTTAAGCTCCTCAATATCAGACCTCAATTCTGCTTCTTCAGGGATTAGAATGGGAGCTTCCTGCGATTGACTATGTTCGAAACAAGAATATTTGGTCATGAGGCGGTCTATAAGTTGGCAGTCTTCTTGTTGGATTTTAGGTAGCTTAGTAAGCCTCCCATCTGTTGTTACACTACGTCGATGCCGCTTTACAACTTCATTCAATAAATCATCTTCGACAGTTCTTTCCAATAGCTTGCGAAAATCGCTACATATCCCCTGAGCTAGTTGGCGATACATTTCAGCACTTTCTGCCTTTTTTGCCGCATTTAAACGACCCAGTAGTATATTGTCCGCCTTTTTGGTTTTTGCATTCCATGTTGCCTGCTCAGCTGGGTGTCCGGCTGCACCAAAGTACGCTTCGATACACATTTGTTGGAAGTGCTGTTTTTTCCACTCATCACCCATTTTTTTGGCAACATCTTCCATCGCCCCAAACAGTGAAAGGCGATGTGTGAATACGATTACTTGTCGCTCTTTGGCCAACTCAGCTAGTCGTTTTGCCACATGCCATTCGTACTCATGATCAAGAGACGAAATTGGGTCGTCGAACACGAAGGTTGAAGATTGTGGTTTATTAACAACATCAGCTAGAAATGCCGCGAGCGATATAATCCGGCGCTCTCCCTCGCTTAAAACCTCATGTGGCAAAGCTTTATTATTTGTAGCCCCCTTCAAACACAATCGGTGAAGTGAAATACCTCGGCTCGTTCTGGACTTTATGAGTTGAACTCGGATATGTGACGCTCCCATTTTTTTGAGCTCGTCGTTAAACCGCATTTCATAAGCTTTTGTGACAAACTGCTCCGCGACATCTCCGGCCTTTCTTGAAATCCGTCCTGGGTTGACCAACCCTTTCCAGCTATCATAAGTTTCTACTTCCCTGAGCCTGGCAATTTCCGAAGTTACTGCAGCTTCTTGATGAGCAATCCATCTCTTAGCTTCTAGGGCGAGGAGCTGCTCTTCCGCTTTTTCTCTATCAAACTCTTGTGCATCTTTTTCACACTGTTCTGCCTCACCTTGTAATTGCTGGCCATATTTTTCGAGCATGGCTATCGCATCCGTAGCGTCAGCAACCTCAGTGGCCAGTCCTTGTTTCTCATGGTCAATAAGGTGTTTTTTGGCAAGACTTGCGGTCGCCCAAAATTCTTGGAGATACTTATTCCATCTATCCGAAGTTAAATCCGCTGCGATGCATAATGTTTCAATTTCCTCTTGGGAAGGTGCCTTCGGGAGACGGTTTAAAGCATCTTGATAAAGTCCCTCAGCTTTTTTTGCTGCAGATTCCAGCTCGCCTTGTACAAACTTTTCAAACTCCTGCAATCTAGTTTGAGCGTCCGCTGAAAGGTTCTGCTGGCAAAGTACACATTTCGCTCCGTCATCAGTCTGAGGGAAGGCGCCCGTAGGATATGCAGTCTTTGAATAAGTCCTAGCTGCCTCCCACATTGCATGCCAAGTGACGCTCCCAACACCGTCCAATTGAGCTGAACCAACCTTTGCTGCTTCATCTGCAATCTTTCGCTTCTCGTTTGCTATGGTGCGGCGGGCTCTAATATCCTCAATATTTGCTGTTTTATATGCAGACAAGCCTAGCTTGAGATCTTGGATAATTTTTTCTATCCGCGCCTTCGTATCACGCTTTCTCTTGGCTAACGCTTTAGGATCAGCCGATTTCAATCGTTCTTTGATGGATTCAAGGCGACTTTGATGTTCTTCAGACCAGGTAAGTAACAGTTTTAAAGCGTCATCACTTATATGGGCGTGCAGCGATTGGTATTGCTTGCCAGGACCTGTTCTCAGGAAATTTGGGGGAAGATTTGGGAGTTTCCGAGTTAACTGATTCTGTTCTTTCTGCAGTAGGTCTTTTATCTGATCACAGACCGTAGCCAATGATTCAAACAACTTTACCAATGGTGGTATGTAAGATGCGGCACTCTCTTCGGTGAGATAGCCGATAGCTACTTCACTATCAAATATATCGATTGCTCGAAGGTTTTCTATCGGTGCCCCATTTACCAGCCAATCTATAGTGGATAGCTCCCCATTCATTGAAAATGAGACCTGACAGTGCTTCGCTAATGGAGTCGCATTAAAGACGTTCGCCTTTAGGGGAGTCGCGCTCGGCTTTCCGCTTATTATTTTAAGAATACGTGTATAGCTGGATTTCCCGGAACCATTGTGGCCATAGAGAATGGTTAGATTTCCCTCTCCAAAGTTGAGAGGGACATTTGGGGATAGGTTTTCGATTCCTGAGACGCCGCTGATTTGGTGAAGTCTCAGCTCAGTATCGTGATCATTGGCGGCAACCAAGCTGTCAAACACTCGATGTTTAGTTACGGAGCGCCCTTCAGGGGTCTTAAGCAGCGAGCAAATGACTTGCAAGTCGGAAGCAAGCAAATTCCCCTGCTTAAGAAGTCTGTCTGCAGCTTCCTGAAGCCAATCTTGCTGCTCTAAGAGCCAATTTCGGATTACTTCTTGTACAGTCTCCATAGACGTTTTATTTTTACTCTTCCTAAGTCTATATATCTAAAGATATTCCAACTCCAAGCTCCGCCCACCTGCAAAAACTTCGGCCTGAATTAACAAAAAGCCTCACGCTACCCCCGGCTGCTTTCTGTCCTTGGGCTGAAATCTCATTTCCAACAAATTTTGGCAGCTCCCTGCAAGTGTAGAAATTTGCGATTCTTGAACTGAGGTACCTATTTTCAGCTATAAGTCATCCATATCTAAGCTTTAGGTTTTACTCCCTCGTCGCAACAATTGTGAGATGAGGGAGCAATCGTCTGAGACTTTCGGGCGAATCTTCTGAGACCCGACAGAGAGTCAGGAGATTAAACGTCCAAATTCTCCACTGCCAAGGCATTGCTCTCGATAAAGTCGCGGCGCGGCTCTACCTGATCGCCCATCAGGGTGGTAAAGATCTGGTCTGCAGCAATGGCATCCTCAACGGTGACCTGCAGCATACGGCGGCTCTCAGGGTCCATAGTGGTCTCCCACAGCTGCTCGGGGTTCATCTCACCCAAGCCCTTATAGCGCTGGATACCGTAACCACGGCGGCTCTCGCCCATCAACCAGTCCATTACCTCAGGGAAACTGCCGACGGCATGTTGTTTCTCACCGCGCTGGATAAAGGCGCCCTCTTCCAACAAGCCCACCATTTTCTCACCCAGTGCACAGATAGAGGTGTACTCAGCGGAATCGAAGAACTCGTGGTTGATCAGATAGTCGCTGCCGACGCCGTGAGCCACTATGTGGATATGTGGCAGGAATAGCCCGCGCTCGGTATTTTCCTGCACGGTCACTTCGTGGCGACGGGTTCCACCGCTCTCCTCATCGGCGAGCTTTTCCTGTAGCTGAGCACACCATTCAGCCACCTTCTCCTGGGATTGCAGATCCTCTTGAGAGAGGCTCGGCAGGTAGATCATGCTGCGCAGCACTTCTTCTGGATAGAGGCGGGACAGGCGATCAATAGTGGCCAGCACGCTGCGGTACTCGCCTACCAGGCTCTCCAGGGAAGCGCCAGATAGCCCAGGAGCATCCGGGTTTACAAACAGTGTGGCGCCTTCCAGAGCGGCATTGGTAAGGAACTGGGTCAGGGCGCCCTCATCCTTCAAGTACTGCTCCTGCTTGCCCTTGGAGATCTTGTACAGCGGCGGCTGGGCGATATAGATATGGCCGCGCTCAATCAACTCCGGCATCTGGCGGAAGAAGAAGGTCAGCAGCAGTGTGCGAATATGGGCACCGTCCACATCCGCATCGGTCATGATGATGATGCTGTGGTAGCGCAGCTTGTCCGGGTTGAACTCGCTCTTGCCGATACCACAACCCAGCGCGGTAATCAGGGTGCCCACCTCGGCACTGGAGAGCATCTTGTCGAAGCGCGCTTTTTCCACGTTGAGGATCTTGCCCTTCAGCGGCAAGATCGCCTGGGTGCGGCGGTCGCGACCCTGTTTGGCAGAACCACCGGCGGAGTCACCCTCCACCAGGTAAATTTCAGATAGTGCTGGGTCTTTCTGCTGGCAGTCAGCCAGTTTGCCGGGCAGACCGGCGATATCCAGGGCGCCCTTGCGGCGGGTCATCTCACGCGCCTTGCGCGCCGCCTCACGGGCTTTTGCCGCATCGATCATCTTGGTAACGACGGACTTGGCTTCCTGGGGATTCTCCAGTAGGTAGTCACTGAAGTGCTGTCCCATCTCCTGTTCAACAGCGGGCTTCACCTCGGAGGAAACCAGCTTGTCTTTGGTCTGCGAGGAGAACTTGGGGTCCGGCACTTTAACGGAAATAATCGCGGTAAGACCTTCGCGGGCATCATCACCTGTGGTGTTGACCTTATCCTTCTTGCCCAGGCCTTCACGCTCGATATAGGTATTCAGACCGCGCGTCAGCGCCGCGCGGAATCCCGCCAGGTGGGTGCCGCCATCGCGCTGGGGAATATTGTTGGTGTAACAGAAGATGCTTTCCTGGAAACTGTCATTCCACTGTAGAGCCACTTCTACGGCAATGCCGTCTTCACGCTGGCTTTGGAAGTGCAGCGCCTTATTGATGGGAGTTTTATTCTGGTTGAGAAACTCAACAAAGGCACTCAAACCACCCTCGTATTCGTAAATCTCCTCTTTACCGCTACGCTCATCTTTCAGCACGATTCGCACACCAGAATTCAGGAAGGACAACTCGCGCAGGCGCTTAGCCAGTACATCAAAGTGGAATTCGATATTGCTAAAGGTATCGGCAGAGGGCTTGAAATGCACCGTGGTGCCAGTGGTATCGCTATCACCCACCACTTCCAATGGCGCCTGGGGCACACCGTGATGGTAGGTTTGCTCGTGGATTTTGCCTCCACGGCGGATGGTCAACTTCAGCTCTCTGGAAAGCGCATTCACTACCGACACACCCACGCCGTGCAGACCACCGGATACCTTATAGGTATTGTCGTCGAACTTACCACCGGCATGCAGCACGGTCATAATCACTTCTGCGGCGGAAACGCCTTCTTCCGAGTGAATTTCTGTGGGAATACCCCGACCATTATCAGAGACGGAGATCGACTCATCTGGATGGATAGTTACGCGAATCTCGTCGCAATGGCCAGCCAGTGCTTCGTCGATGGAGTTGTCGACCACCTCGAAAACCATATGATGCAGGCCGGTGCCATCGTCGGTATCACCGATATACATTCCGGGGCGCTTGCGCACCGCATCCAGGCCTTTAAGTACCTTGATACTGCTCGAGTCATAGCTTTGCTGCTCTGACATTTATTCGCTCCATTCAACTTATTGTGCGGCCGATGCCTCGGCGCTGATATTCCCATGTTCCACGTGGAACACTTTTGGGCAATTCCAAGGGGCTTCGAGCTGTCGCCAGGGGCGGCTCGTAGTGCCCTCATCTATTCCGGTTACCAGTACCTGGCTGGCACAACGGCCAACCCACTGGGCAAAAACTTGTTGATTGTGATCATCCAACTCCGCCGGCAAGTCGTCCACAAGGAACACCG
Organism: Microbulbifer sp. THAF38; assembly: GCF_009363535.1. Taxonomy (NCBI): domain Bacteria; kingdom Pseudomonadati; phylum Pseudomonadota; class Gammaproteobacteria; order Cellvibrionales; family Microbulbiferaceae; genus Microbulbifer; species Microbulbifer sp. THAF38. The sequence goes on along the minus strand of NZ_CP045369.1, from coordinate 3,991 downwards.
GTTTCTCCCGGTGGCGACACACCAGTTGCGCCATAGCCGTGCGTACGGCGCATACCAGCATCTTTTGCTGGCCTCGCGACAAAACATTGTGTGCTGGCTCACCTGCTACGGTAAATCGGAGATCGGCTCTATGAGGCCCCGTGCGGGTATGCCCCTGATTGAGATCCCCTTCCCGGGACTCCCTCAGTGCCTCAGCCAGAGCAATTTCCTTACGCCAACCCCGCCGGAAACTGATATCTACACGATTCAACAGGCTCTGTGGTAATTCATCCAGCAAGGAAGTCACGGCTGCTTGTAACTCCTGAAATTGGCCACGGCGCAGGGTGTCCACCCTCTCGCCGCTCTGGGCCAATTGATGCTCCCAAATCCCAATCGCATCCGCGTCGATTTTACCACGTCGCAACAGGGCATTTCGCTGCTTCAATGCGATTTGATAGTTTTTCCACTCCTGGGCAAAGAGATGTTCCACGTGGAACACTGTCCAATCCAGGAGTCGCCTGCGTACCCCTGGCCCTCCATCCAGAGCGGCGAAACTATCACTATTAATCAGTTGCAAAGGTAAACAGTTTGCCAGTTGTGAGCTGGACTCCGCCGCGGCCTGATTGATACGCACACGACCACCACCATCGGCCAGGCGTTCGACACCAAGGTTGAAGCCCGTATCCAACTGGGTAAAAACTGTGAGCCCCGAATGATCATGCCGGATAACCGATTTGTGCTGGCGAGATCGAAAGGAGCGACCGGTAGCCAACATATGGACAGCTTCAAGGATGGAGGTCTTGCCGCTGCCATTGACGCCACAAAACAGGTTCACCCCCGTATCCAAAAACAGGTCGGCGCGGGAGATGTTGCGAAAATTGGAAATGAGAAGGCGGCTCAGTGCCATGAACCCTTCCGCTTGTTAGCCGGGGAAATTCCCGCGGTGAAATCCAGATAAAATACCAGATAAAATAAAGGGACCGCTTGTTGATGATGCAAAGCGGTCCCTTCCCGTTTGTGAGCCAAGTGCTGGTTAGCCAGACTTACAGGCGCATCGGCATAATCACATAGAGGGCGTCACCGTCCTCCGGTTGCTGCAGCAAAGCACTACTGTTGGCATCCGCCAGGCTGATGCGAATCTGGTCGCTATGAATAGCACCGGTAACGTCGAGCAGATAGGAAACGTTGAAGCCAATTTCCATAGGCTCACCCACGTAATCCACCATCATTTGCTCTTCTGCCTCCTCCTGCTCGGGATTGTTGGCCACAATCTGCAACAGCCCTTCGGAGACCTGCAAGCGCACCCCACGGTATTTCTCATTGGAGAGAATCGCCGCGCGGGAGAAAGCCTGACGCAAGCCCTGGCGATCGGCATAAACCACATTACCCGCACCCCGTGGTAGAACGCGATCGTAATCCGGGAATTTTCCATCCACCAGTTTGGAGGTGAAGGTGAATTGGCCACTCATTACACGGATATGATTGTTGCCTAATACCACCTGCGCCTGCACGTCGGTGTCTTCCAGCAGGCGGCCCAATTCCAGCACCCCCTTGCGCGGTACAATCGCCTGGATCGACTCTGAGACATTCAAGCCCGGTGCATCGCGATCACACAGGGCCAGGCGGTGCCCGTCCGTTGCAACCGCACGCAACTGCTGTGGGCGACATTCCAACAACAGGCCATTCAGGTAGTAGCGCACGTCCTGCTGGGCCATGGCAAAGCTGGTGGCCTCGATCAGGCGTCGAATCTCGCGCTGGGAGATATCGAAACGGGTCTGGGCGCTGGCCTCCTCCTGATTGGGGAAGTCCGCTGCGGGTAGAGTCGATAACTGAAAACGGCTGCGACCGCTGCGCAATACCAGGCGCTCACCGTCGCGCTCAAACTTTAGTTCGGCGCCATCAGGCAGTGAGCGACAGATATCCAGTAACTTGCGTGCTGGGACGGTGACTTCGCCTTCCATCTCCACGCCGTCCACCGGCAGGCGGCCGACAATCTCCACTTCGAGATCTGTACCGGTCAGAGACAACTCCTGACCTTGTAATTGCATCAATACATTGGCCAGGACCGGTAGGGTCTGGCGCTTCTCAACGACACCGGCTACCAGTTGTAGGGGCTTCAGCAGGGCGTCCCGGCTCACATTGAATTTCATCGGTAGTTTCGCCTTGTTTGTCAGTTATTCGATTAAGTGGTCAACGACCGTGTCAGTAACTTTACGTCCTCGCGGATATCCGCGTCAGACTCCTGCAATTCGCGAATTTTACGGCAGGCGTGCAAAACCGTGGTGTGGTCTCGCCCGCCAAAAGCATCGCCAATCTCCGGCAAACTGTGGTTGGTCAACTCTTTGGCCAGAGACATGGCCACCTGGCGCGGACGCGCCACAGAGCGGCTGCGGCGCTTGGACAACAGGTCGGCCACCTTGATCTTGTAGTATTCGGCTACCACACGCTGGATATTATCTACGCTCACCAGGCGGTCCTGCAGAGCGAGGAGATCCTTGAGCGCCTCGCGCACCAACACATCGTCAATGGCGCGGCCAGTAAACTGGGCGTTGGCAATCACCCGGCGCAGAGCGCCCTCCAGCTCGCGCACATTGGAGCGAATTCGCTGGGCGATAAAGAAAGCGGAATCGTGCGGCAGCTCAACACCAAATTGCTCCGCTTTCTTCATTAATATGGCTACGCGAGTTTCCAGTTCCGGCGGCTCCACCGCCACAGTGAGGCCCCAGCCAAAGCGGGACTTGAGACGCTCTTCCAGTCCATCGATCTCTTTCGGGTAGCGATCACAAGTGAGGATGATCTGCTGCCCCCCCTCAAGAAGCGCATTAAAGGTGTGGAAAAACTCTTCCTGGGAGCGCTCCTTGCCGGCAAAAAACTGGATGTCATCAATCAGCAGTGCATCCACTGAGCGGTAATAGCGCTTAAAGTCGCTGATGGCGTTGAGCTGTAGCGCCTTCACCATATCCGCAACAAAGCGCTCGGAGTGCAGGTAGACCACCTTGGCGTTGGGATTGCGCTCCAATAGCGCATTGCCCACCGCGTGCATCAAGTGTGTTTTACCGAGGCCCACGCCACCGTAAATAAAGAGTGGGTTATAGGCGCCACCGGGATTATCGGAGATTTGCTGGGCAGCGGCCAAGCCAAGCTGGTTAGACTTACCTTCGACAAAGGATTTGAAGGTGAAATTACGATTGAGGGAGCTGCCGTGTTTAATAGCGCCCTCAACCTCAACCTGACGCGCGGGCTGTTCCGGGATAGAACGCATCATGTCGTTCATTACCGCCGGGCGGATATCGGATACCGCCTGCTCACCCTTGCTCATTTGTCGGGAGTTTGTCTCCTCTTCCAGTGCCGGATGAGGATTGGCACCAGGATTGGTACCAGAATTACCACCAAAACCACCGCCCATTAGGGGCTGCGTGGGGACAGGAGCTGCAGGTGTCTCCACCTGGTTCATATACCCTTGGGAAGCCACAGGGGAGACCACTCCCGCTGGCGTAGAGGGGAAATCCACCGGGCTCGAAGAGGCGCTGTGCGCCATTGAAGGCACCACAGTATTAGAGGACGGTGCCGTTGGTGGCATGGATGTTGGCGCTGGTGCCGCCTCCATCGCAGAGCGGCTGCGTTGGAAACGCGCGGGACGTCGCGCTGTGATCTCCAATCCCACTTGTAGTGGCTGCTGCCCCGGAGAGAACTGATGTACAAGCTCGCGGATACGATGAAGGAATTTACCGCCAACCCAGTCCAGCACGAAGCGATTTGGTGCGACCAAGCGCAGCTCACCCTCCGCACACGCGGGATTGACACGCAGCGGCCTGATCCAGGTGTTGAACTGCTGAGATGGCAGCTCATCCTGTAAACAGCTCGCGCACTGCTTCCAAACGGATTCAGTCAAGAAACCCCCCAAAAACCCCAAAATGGTAAGACCACGGAGACAACGGCATGACAAGGCTGAAACGCCCGAGCCGTCAAATAAGATCGGCGCAGTATACCTTTCCATCGATGGGTTATCCAC